>CAZSTP010000037.1:0-10297 GCA_964609325.1 uncultured Novosphingobium sp.
GTGAGCGCCGCAATGGCCCAAGCCAGCGGAAGTTTGCGAATGCGGCGCGGGAGTTTCATGGGCTGGGTCATCAGAAGGCCAGAGTCGCGTTGGCGAGGACGGAATAGAAGCGGCTTGCCTTGCCCTGTTGGGCGAACAGGTTGTCAAAACCGCGACCGGGTTCAAGCACGGCTCCGGACAGGCGGAACACGAGGTTTTGCGAAGCTTGGGGACGCCAGATGGCCGAGACCGAAGCATCGAAGCCGATATCGCGCGGGATCGAGCCTTCGTTGCGTAGCACTTGCAGCACTTTGGTGTTTTCGAACCACAAGTGATTGACGTTGGTCGATACCCGCAAGTTCGGCGTCAGATCGAAATCCGTGCCCAACCCCAAAAGGATCGTGCCGGGGTTGGTGAAGTTTGATTGGCCCTGCTCTTTCGAAGAGCGCAGCGAATTGAGAATGCCGTTGCGGCCATTGATCGAGATCGCGCGGCCACCGCCCGCAAACGGGATCGTCTGGCGGATCCAGTAACTGGTATCGGCACCTGCAAATTGCGGGTTCTCAAAGATCGCGTCAAAGCCACCTTCGGTCTGGTCGTAAGGGTCTTTGTCGCCGCTCGCCCATAGGCCGGACAGGCGGATGCGCGTCCAGTCGATATCATAGCTAAGCTCGGCGGCCGCCATGAAGGCCCTGATTTTGGCAGGCTGGCTGGTGAGGAAGTTGTTCCGGTCCTGGCCCAAGGCGGCATAGATCTGCCCCGTCAGATTGATCCGCCCGATCCGGCCATCAGCCGCATAGCCCAGATAGACCACATCGTATTCACGGCCCCGCAGATCGCCCAGCAAGGCCGGGCGCACGGGGAAGCCGTTGGTATCGATGTGAACATCATTGCGTTCGCGGTTGATGTTATAGGTGACCGACACCTGGCTGGTGAGGCCGACAACGGGGAAATCCTGACGATAGAGGTTGGCCATCAGCACGAAATCATTGCGCGGTGATTGGCTCACATCGTTGAGGCCGGAATTGGTCTCTTTCTCCAACCGCCAGAACGCCGCCAGATTGAACTGGAAACGGTTGTTATCGCGGTTGCCGAACAGGCGGATGCCAAGCTGGTTATCGTTGAACAGAAACCCGCGAAAATCGGACTGCATCGGCTGGATGCCGGCGCGCAGGCTGACGAAATCGTAGCGTTTGGAATCAAATCTGCCGATGTGATAATCGACGAAGGCTTCTTGCAGGCCAACGAACGCATCGGTGCGGCGCGTGCCTTTTGATGGCTCGACGAACAGCACGCGGCGTTCGGGCACTTGCACATGATTGATGTTGGCCGCCACGGCGATGCGGTATTCGATCACCGGCGGCTTGAACGCGGTCAAGCCCTTGAGCAGCGAGACGCTGGCGATGAAGGTTTGCGCCAGAACGAGGCTGTTGCTGCGTCCGAAAGTGTCAATCTGGTTCGGGTTGGACGTCGTCTGGTTGCCGACCGGAATGGGAAAGCTGCGCGGTTCGACAATGGTATCGGACACCAGACCGCCCACCAGAAACCAGTCCTCGCCTTTCAGGAAGCCGGGGCGTTTGCCTTTGGCGAGCGGGCGGTCACCCTTCAGCAGGTTGTGGTGGAACGGATCGAGTTGCGAGTGGCAGACGAATTCGAGCTTGGGGAAAAGCGTGTAAAGCGCGCGGTCTTTCTTGCCGGTGGCCTTATCGGTCTTCGGGCAGAGCGAGCCCATGATGCGCCAGCGATCGGGCACGCTGACATCGAGCCCGAGATCGCCCATCGGACCTTCGCCATCGTACTTGTCGTAAAAAGCCTCGGGCGGCGGTGCGTTGACGGCGCCGGGATTGTCCTGCTCGACCCTGTCCGGAAGCTTTTTGTTGTAACCGGGGCGGCGGCGGCCATCGATCAGCGCAGCATCGGCTTTGGTTTCACCGCCGGGCAGCGGCTCTGTGGCTGCACCCGATTGCGGTGATGCGGCCTCTTGCGGGGCCATTGCGCCGGGATCCGCTGCCTCGACCGCTGCCAAAACGCGATAGGGCAAAGTTACCGGCACTGGCGCCGGATTGGCGATGCCGAGCGCGGGAGCGATCAGGGCGAGGACTTGCTGCATCACTTGCCCTCGCAAGCGTTTTGTTCGGACGTATCAAGGAACGGCGCGAACGGGCAGTTTACATAGCGCAGACGTACGCCCGAGCCGACCGCCACAACAATCGTATCGGACCGCATGTCCTTGGGCGCATTGCCGATCCCGCCCGCTTTGGCCCCGCCATTATGGAGCCCGAGGAACGAGATCATATCGTCCTGATCGATGCCATCGCCCGAAACGCCAATCGCGCCGACCAAACGGTTGCCGCGATAGATCGGCACGGCACCGGGGAAAATCTGGATGCCATTGGCGAGGCGCTTTTTGCCGGTGGGGGTATCGGGCACGGCGCTGCACGTCTGCGGCGTATCGGCAACGCCGGGTGCATTCTGCACGAAGCCTGCATGCTGGGCGATGTTCGCTTTGACCAAGGCGATCTGCAAGCCGGTGGCAAAGGGGCTGAAATCGGTGATCGGACGCGAGAGCGGGCCGTTGGGGCGGCCCAATTCACCATCGGGGAAATAGGGCCGCGCAAGATTGCCCACGGCGCGATCCGCGAAGGCTTTGCCGCCGGTCAGCGCGGTTTGATCGCCAAGGAAATCGCGGAAACGCTGCACGAAAGCGGGGATTTCAGCGTCGGTATTGCCGGTAAGTTGCTGCGCTGCCAGCGGGTTGGAGAAGAACGCAACCGTGCGCGCCTTTTGCAGCGACACGTCGATACCGAAGATCGGCGCATCGGGGCTGCGCACCTGGCCGAGCACTTCGCCGAAAGTATCGACCACGGTGATCGTCACTTGCGCGCGGCTATCGAGCGGGCGGCGGATTTGCGCGCGGGCCCGCGTCATCACCGTGAAGGCTTCTTCGAGCACGGCGCGGGCTTCGGCAGCGCTGAGCGCTTGGCCCACGGTTGCGCCATCGGTTCCGGGCTTCACCGGATAACGCGGCGCGCCTGTTCCGTCAGTCAGGAGATAAGCATCGGCGAGGCTGAATTCAGCCGACGTGACACGACGGATGCCGCTGCGTTCAGTGCCGTAGACGGCTCCCGCGATGACCGCTGTGCCATCATAGTAGCCGCGAACGGGGATGAGTGTGCCGCGCGACGTATTGATCGCAGCAAAGCTGGTTTGCAGCGGGCTGAGCCGGTCAACCCGCGCGTCGGCAAAGCGCAGGGCGCTGCCATCGGCGGTGATCCGGTCACCCTTGATGTCATCTGCTGGCGAGAAGCCCTGAATACCGGCAAGCGCGATGTATTCTTCGGCATCGTCATCAAAATCGGAAATGTCGGGATCGTAGCCGTAATCGCCATCAGCCATCACGCCAATGCCGCCGACAACCACGCCGTTCTTGTAAAGCGGCAGGCCGCCGGGATCAGCCGCAAGCCCGAGTGGCGAGCGCTTTGGCCCGATGAAGGCGGCTGAACCGGCATTGCCGGGGATAAAGCGCGAGTTCAGATCGGAACAGGGCAACTGGCTGAACTGCACACCGAACAGCGGCCCTGCCTCAAGCCCCGGCGTGTTGGGCGCAGGCGGGAAATGCTCTTGCACAATTGCGCTGGCGGTGCGGGTGGAAAAAGCATTGCCGCTGGACGAGAGATAGGCGGCGGTAACCGCCTTTGATATCGCGCCCATCGTGGCTTCGACATCAAGCCCTTGCGCATCGACCCCGCGCGGCGAGATTTCGCCGGTGGCGGTGCGGCGGCTGGTGACCATGCGCGAAGGTGCGCCGTTCATGCGGAACACGGCGAGCACATTGCCGAGGCGGTCCACCACGCTGATGATCGCGGGCTTGCCCCTAGCCTGCGCCTCGCCCACGGCCTGCGCGATGACTTGCTGCACATCGCCCACGCTGAGCGATTCCTGCGCGGGATCGGCGAAGAAGCGGGCTGTTGCGGTGGGCGTGGGTGTTGGCGCAAACGTGTTGCCCGAGCCGGAATCCCCGCCTCCGCAGCCTGCCAGCGCGAGCGATAGCGAGGCGACCAGCGCGGTCGATTGACGCAAGATGAGCGCGGACCGCATCAGCGCAGGCTCCGGATCGAACGCACCGCATTGCCCAGCGCGCGGCGGAAGGCGAGCGGCTGGAAGCCGTTGGGATCACGCACCGCGCCATAGGCCTGATTGATCTGGATGCGCAGCGCGCCCGCCGAAGCGTTGGAAACCATGCCCTGATTGACCAAGCCGTTGAGCAGCGTATCGACCGCCATGACCGATTGCACTGCGCCTTCATAATCGGTGTAGCGTTCACCAATCGCTTCGCTGGCGATACTCTCCATGATCGCAAAGGTCTGTTCGCGGGTGAAGGCAGCAGAGGCGAACCGGCTGGAAAGCTGATCTGCCGATTGCCGCAACGCCTGCGCCGCCATCACCGTTTCAGTGCGGCCCGTGCCCATTGCGCGATGGAAGGCTTTGCTTTTGGCATCGAAATTGGCCGCAGCATCAGGCGCAACTGCGCGCGCGGCGGCCAGCAGCATGATCATGTTTTCATCATTATAAGGCGGCGCACCAAGGTGAATCGGACGCCCCGGATTGGGCACGGCGGTCACCTTGCCTTCATCGCCATCGTAAATCCGGCGGTGGCACGAATGGCAATCATAGAACGTGAATTCGGGGAAGATGCCATCGACCGCGCGCGCGGGCTGGCTGAACAGTTCGAGGCTGCGCTTGACCGCTTCAGCCTGGCCCACGGCCCACATCCGCATGCCGTTGGATTTGGCACCTTTACGCTGCACATAGTCAGCGTCTTCATCGTGGTGCTGCTGGAGCGTGGTGAACAGGTCCAGCTCGAACGAGATGCGCGGGTGCCCTGCCGCCATGATGCGGTGCGCGATGAATTGGCCCTTGGCATCGCCCGAGAAGTGGCAATCGAGGCAGACTTGCGCCTTCACTTGCGGGCGCGTCAGATCGGTCATCCCCTGCGCCACATTGCGGGCGTGGCTGGCACCGACGGTGTAATGACTGGCAAGCCAGCCGCTCGACGCGCCGTGGCAGGCCTCGCAATCAACGCCATCCGAAACGCGGGCAGCCCCCGGCGAGGCATGGCATCCGGCGCATTCACGCTGCACGCCTGCACCATCAAGCCCCATGCGGCGCACGATGGCTTGCCCGCGCGGCTCCTGAATGACTTTCCACGCGCGGCTGTGCGCACCTGTTGGCGAGGAATCTTCCTGCCAGCGCATCACTTCATCCTGCCGGACAACCGCGCCATCCGCAGCGCTGCGCCCGTGGCAGGTTGAGCCAGCGCAAGAGGCGACGCCCACGTGGCCCCGCAAAGTTTCACCAGAGCTTTGCGCCTGCACCGACGCGGGGGAAACGAGAGTCGCTGCGCCCAGCGCGGCTCCGGCCATTGCCAGACACACGGCTGCGGCCATAGCGCCCGAGCGCGGCACACCCCGACATGCCGCGATCAGCCGCCGGAAAGACACAAATTTAACGAGCATTGCCCCAAGTCCCCACTGGTCCACCCGCAACCCGGCTTTTGCCTTGTGCTGCAAGCTTGCCAGAAGTGCTGCAATGCGACCCCGATATCGATGACTAGGCCAGAGGACGCCCACGGTTCAAGTGGCTATTCATGTTTCCGACAGATTTCTGGAAACATTTGCCGCCACCGCCCCCTTCACTGGCGGCGGATGACCAGATTGCGGATTTCCGACATGTCTTCCATCGCAAACCGGATGCCTTCGCGGCCCAGCCCCGAATCCTTCACCCCGCCATAGGGCATGTTGTCCACGCGGTAGCTCGACACATCGTTGACGACGATTCCGCCCACATCCAGCTTGTCCCAGGCATCCATGACCTTGTGCAGATCGGATGTGAACAGCCCTGCCTGAAGACCGAACTTGCTGTCGTTCACCTCGTCCAGCGCGGCATCCCAATCGGTGAACTTTGACAGGATCACCACAGGGCCAAATGCCTCTTCGGTATAGACATCCATATCGCGCGAGCAGCCTTCGAGCAGCGTGGCCGCGAGCATATTGCCCTCGCATTCGCCGCCCGCCAGCAAGGTTGCGCCACCGGTAACCGCTGCATCGATCCACGATTTCAGGCGCTGCGCTTCCTTGGCCGAGATCATCGGGCCGATGAAAGTATCGCGGTTCGTGGGATCGCCCGATTTGAGCGTCTTGACCTTGGCTGCCAGCATATCGCGGAACCGGTCATAGATATCGGCATGGATGATCACACGCTGGACGTGGATGCACGATTGGCCTGACTGGTAATACCCGCCGAAGATGATCCGCGCGAGCGCGTGGTCCAGATCGGCGTCCTTATCCACCACGACCGCCGCATTGCCGCCCAGTTCCAGCACGACTTTCTTCTTGCCCGCCTTGGCCTTCAAGTCCCAACCCACGCCGGGCGAACCGGTGAAGGACAAGAGCTTCAGACGCTCGTCCGTGGTGAACAGATCGGCGCCTGCGCGGGACGCCGGCAGGATCGAGAACGCGCCTTCGGGCAGGATATCGCATTCGGCCAGAACCTCGCCCATGATGATCGCGCCCAGCGGCGTCATCGAGGCGGGCTTCATCACGAAGGGGCAGCCCATCGCGATGGCGGGCGCGATCTTGTGCGCGGCAAGGTTCAGCGGGAAGTTGAACGGCGAAATAAAGCTGCACGGGCCAATCGGTACGCGCTTCCACATTCCCATATAGCCCTTGGCGCGGGGGGATATGTCGAGCGGCTGGATTTCGCCGTAATTGCGAGTCGATTCCTCGGCGGCGATGCGGAAGGTATCGATCAGACGGCCCACTTCGCCTTCGGAATCGGCGATAGGCTTGCCCGCTTCGATGCACAGCGCATAAGCAAGCTCGTCCTTGCGCTCGGCAAAGCGCTTCACGCAATGGTCGAGCACGTCGCGCTTTTCGAAGCTGGCCAGCCGCGCCATCGGCTCGGCCGCGCGGACCGCCCCTGCGATGGCCTCGTCGATCACATCCGGCGTGGCGAGCGCAGTGCGGAAGGCGACCTCGCCGGTGAACTTGTCGGTCACCTCAAGATCGGTATTCGGCTGCACTGCCTTGTTGTTGAGGTAGAGCGGGTAGACGTCTTTAAGTTTCATTTTCGACCTCTGCGAGGAGCACATCCGCCCCGATTATGTCGTCATTACGAGCGCAGCGAAGCAACCCTGAGTGTTGCGCACGAAGACTCCGGATTGCTTGATCGCTGCGCTCCTCGCCATGACGAGGGTTATGCCTAAAGCGCTTTTGACAGCTCTTTGATATCCTTGTTCAAAATCTGGTCGTTCTCCGAATAATCGACCGGACATTCGATCAGGTGGACACCCGGTGTAGAATTGCAATGCGCCAGCAATTCCTTGAGATGCGCGGCGCTTTCCACGCGATAGCCCTTGGCGCCATAGCTTTCGGCATATTTGACGAAATCGGGGTTGCCATAGGTCAGCCCGAAATCCTCAAAGCCCATGTTGGCCTGCTTCCAACGGATCATGCCATAGGAATTGTCGTTGAGGATCAGAACGGTAAGGTTCAGCCCCAAACGAACTGCGGTTTCCATTTCCTGGCTGTTCATCATGAAACCGCCATCGCCGCAAATCGCCATGACCTTGCGATCGGGATAGACCATTGCGCTCATCATCGCCGACGGCAACCCTGCGCCCATCGTGGCGAGCGCGTTATCGAGCAGCACGGTGTTCGGCTGGTAGGCGGTATAACCGCGCGCGAACCAGATCTTGTAAACGCCGTTGTCCAAACAGATAATCGCATCCTCGGGCAAGGCATCACGCACTTGTTGCACCAGATGCGGCGGAAAGATCGGGAACCGCGTGTCGGCGGCCAGCGGCGCGGTATGCGCAACTTCAGCGGCGCGATAGGCCAGCATGTGGTCAAAGTTCCACGCCGGATTGGGCTCGATCGCTTCCTTCATCTGCCAAATCGCGTTGGCGATATCGCCGATCACTTCGATGCTGGGGAAGTAGACCGGATCGACCTCGGCGGTCTTGGTCGAGACGTGGATAACCGGGGTTCCGCCTTCGCGCATGAAGAACGGCGGCTTTTCGATCACGTCATGGCCGACATTGATAATCAGGTCGGCATCTTCCACCGCGCGATGGACGAAGTCTCCGGCAGACAGCGCGGCACAGCCCAGGAACTTGGGGTGGCGTTCATCGATCACACCCTTGCCAAGCTGGGTGGTGAGGAAGGGAATGCCGGTCTTCTCGACAAATTCGGCGAGCATCTTGCCCGTCATCTTGCGGTTTGCGCCCGCGCCAATCACCAGCACCGGAGCCTTGGCGTTCTGCAACGCATGGACCGCCTGCGCGACCGACTTGGCATCGGCATTGGGGCGACGCACGAGGCTGCGCTTCAACGGCCGTGAATCGGTGTGTTCATCGGCAATGTCTTCGGGCAATTCGATATGCGTTGCGCCGGGCTTTTCTTCCTCGGCCAAACGGTAGGCTTCGCGCACGCGGCTGGGGATGTTGTCTGACGACTGCATCTGGTGCGTGAATTTGGTGATCGGTGCCATCATCGAGACGACATCGAGAATCTGGAACCGCCCTTGCTTCGATTTCTTGATCGGCTTCTGGCCGGTAATCATCAGCATCGGCATGCCGCCCAACGTGGCATAGGCCGCCGCCGTCACGAAGTTGGTTGCGCCCGGGCCCAAAGTGGCGATGCAAACGCCGGTCTTGCCGGTGTGGCGGCCATATGTTGCGGCCATGAAACCTGCGCCCTGTTCGTGTCGCGTCAGGATCAGCTTGATCTTGGTCGAGCGCGAGAGCGAATCGAGGAAATCAAGGTTCTCTTCGCCCGGAACGCCGAAGATGTATTCACAGCCCTCTTCCTCAAGGCATTCGATGAACAGGTCTGATGCTTTTTTGCCAATACCTTCGGACATTTCCCGGTCGCTCCATGTAAACGAGAGACGCGCGCAATGCAGCGTCCCCTCCCCCCAGTTCGGATGCGACCCCAGAGACATACCACCGAATGCGGACCGTTAACGGCCCCGCACCTGCCCCTTGGTGCATGGCGTAACAAACCATGCGGGCAGTGTCACCCCGCCTTGGAGCGGGATGCGCGTTCAATAGCCCAAAGAAAGGTCAACTTGCGGCTCCAACCGCTCGCCACGATGAAACCGGCCAAGGTTTTCCAGAAAACGCGTGACCGAACGCTGGAACATCTTGGTTTGAGCGCGGCCCGACAAGTGCATCGACACATGCGCATTGGGCAAAGACCACAGCGGATGATCGGCAGGCAGCGGTTCGGGCGTCGTCACATCAAGGAATGCCTGCCCCGGACGTCCGGCCTGCAACGCTTCGATCAAGGCGGGTTGATCGATCACCGACCCACGCGCGATGTTGATCAGCGTCGCCTCGGGCTTCATCGCGGCCAGTTCTGCCGCGCCGATCATGTTATCGGTTTCCGGTGTTGCAGGAACCGACAGGATCACCCAATCGAACGTGCCGAGTTGGTCGCGCCATTGGTCAGGCGTCAGCGTCCCACCGCCGCCCGAACGGCGCACTTTGACGACCTCGACATCGAAACCTGCCAGACGCTTTGCAACAAGCTGGCCAATCGCCCCATAGCCAAGGATCAGCGCGCGGCTGCCGCTGAGTTCCACTTTGCCCGGCGAATCCATCAGCCACTCATGCCGGTCCTGCGCGCGCACAACCTCGCGATAGCCTTTGGCCACGGTCAGCATGGCCATGACGACATATTCGGCAATCGTGATCGCATTGATGCCCACCCCGTTGGTGAGCACCACGCCGCGTTCACGCAGCAGATCAAGCGGGAAGAAATCCACGCCGGCATAGACCGAGTTCAGCCATTTGAGCTTCGTCGCCTTGCCGATGGCTTCCGCCATTTTGCCCGGCTGGTACAGATCGAACCAGCCGATTTCGGCGTGAGGCGCAAGGTCGAGCAGTTCCTCGGTCGTGTTAAAAAAGCGCGGTTCAACCCAGTCCGGCAGTTGGCTTTGCACCAGCGGCGCGGCCATGGCGTTCATTACGAGGGTGGTCATTGACTTGGCTCTCTCACGACTTTTGAGGCTAGCCTAATCAAAATCCATAAAGATGAAAGCGGGTTAAGCCAACTTCCACTCCCAGCCGAGCGGATCGCCGTCCATCACGTCGACGCCCTTTGCGGCGAGTTCATCGCGCAGCGCGTCGGACTTGGCGAAGTCCTTTGCGGCGCGCGCTTCCTTGCGGGCGATGAGGGTTGCTTCGATTTCGGCTTCGGCGAGGTCAACGCCCTTTGGACGGATGCGCAGATCGGTGCGTTCCAGTGTGAGCAGG
>CAZSTP010000037.1:10397-19771 GCA_964609325.1 uncultured Novosphingobium sp.
AGCGGGTGATAGCCTTTGTCGATCAGCAATTGCAGGCGCAGGAATTCGCCGCTCGATTTGCTCATCTTGCCCGAGCGTTCGACAAGAAAATTGTTGTGCATCCAGATCTTGGCGCCGGAATTTGCGGGCAAGTCCAAACCGTTGGTGCAGCAGAAGGCCTGGTTCTGCGCGATTTCATTGGGGTGATGGATCTCGCGGTGATCGATGCCGCCGGTGTGGATATCGAACGGGAAGCCGAGCACCTCGCCCGACATGACCGAGCATTCCAGATGCCAGCCCGGAGCGCCCTTCCCCCATGGCGAATCCCACTCCATCTGGCGCTTTTCGCCCGCGGGGGTTTTGCGCCAGATTGCAAAGTCAGCCGCGTTGCGCTTGCCCTCTACGGCTTCGATGCGGCCTTCGCCGTCATCGGTTTGCGCGCGGGCGAGACGGCCATAATCGGCCACGGAGGAGACGTCGAAATAGAGGCCGCTATCGAGTTCGTAGCAGTGCTTTTCAGCAATGGTCCGGGCAAACGCGATCATCTGCGGGACATAGTCAGTCGCCACGGTCCACTGCGCGGGCTGGCGGATGTTGAGCGCGCGCACGTCGGCCCAATAGGCCTGCTTATAGTGTTCGGCGATGTCCCAGATGGAACGTGCCTCTGTCCGCGCCATCTTTTCCATCTTGTCCTCGCCGTCATCGGCATCGTCGGTCAAGTGGCCGACATCGGTGATGTTGATGACGTGAGTCAGCTTGTACCCCTTGAAAGACAGCGTGCGCCCCAGCACATCGGCAAAGACATAGGCGCGCATATTGCCGATGTGGGGATAGTTATAGACCGTCGGCCCGCAGGAATAGACGCGCGCCTCGCCTGCGTGGACCGGCTGGAACGGCTCCAACTGGCGTGTCAGGCTGTTGAACAGGCGCAAGGGTGCGGCGGCGGGGACGGATGCATCAGACATAGGCCTGCCATTGCCCCGCCCTTGCGCGCTTGGTCAAGAACTTCGGTTGTGCGAATTACTCGGACGCAGGCTCGCCCTCTTCCAGCGAAGCCGCCAGCCAATCGAACTGGGCCTTGCAGCCATTGTCCAAAAGCAGCGTACCAAGCGATGCGGCATCGGCTGGCACGGCTTCGGGTTCGATCATCACGATGCGGAATTCCGTCGCCTTGTCGGGCGTGGTTTCATCATAGATGCGGTACGTGCGCGCCTCTTGCGGGGCGAGCACGGTTTTGGGCCAGGCGATGCCGACCGTCTTGGGCGGCCATTGCATCCGCACCATCTCGCCACCGGTCGCCTCGGTCAACCAAGAGAAGCTGCGGCTGGCGCTGTCCTTGCGCCACAGATAAAGGTCGCTGCCGCGCGGCACGCAAACGGTGCCGCCCTGGTCGGTATCAGCCAGCCAGATGCTGACAGGCATCACGTTCTCGCCGGACGTATCACCAGCGCCGCGCACCGCACCTGCCCGCACCGAAGCCGGATTGCTGAGCGAGCGGGCCAGCAGCGCCGCGCCACTGCGGTCACGATTGGCGGCCACCACCAGCGAGAACGTACCCGCACCGCGCAACACCCGCGTCCCCGCCTTGTCGAGCACGGTCACGATATCGCCGGCTTTCAGCGCCACCTGATCGGTCGCGGCCAAACGCTTGCCCTTGGGGTAATTCACCGCCGAAGGGCCGGTGGAGCGCACCACCACCGCCTGCGCCAGTGCCTGACCCGAAACCGCGAGGCCCAGTGTCAGGCCCAGCGTCAGTGCCAGTGCTGTCGCCAAACCGCGCCCCGATGTCCGGTTCATGCGCTCAGCCCCCCGCCGGTGCGGAAGCGGCGAGGCCTGCCAGCAGATCGAGCTGCGCGGTGCAGCCCTTTTCGGCCATGGCGGCGGCGACTTCGATCTCATCTTCCGGCACGCTGGCCAGCAGCATCGTGCGGATCTTCACCGGCGCGCCCACAGCATTGCTGAAGGTATAGCTTTGCCCGTCAACCACAGGGACTGTGGCCGAGGGCCAGACCTTAAGCGCGCTGCCTGCCCGCCAGACCACATCGGCCGTGCTGCCATCTTGTGAAAGCAGCTTGCCGGTGCCCTCTTCGGTCTTGGCAGGACGCCACAGGACCAGCGTTGCAGGATCGGCGACGCAATAGGTGCCGCCCTTGCTGACATCAATGTGCCACACGTTTTCGGGGCCGGTAGGCGCGGTTACAACCGGCGCCGCAGTAGCTCCGCGCACCGCTCCGGTGCGGGTACGGGCAGCGCCTCCGCGTGTCATCATCGCCGCAAGCGCCGTGCCACCCGCCGCATCGCGGTTGACCGCACCATTCAGCGCAAAGGTGCCCGGGCCGGACAGCACGCGCGTGCCGGACTTGTCGAGCACGGTAACGTGATCACCGGCACGCAAGGCCACCGAGGCGTTCGCGGGGAGCTTCTTGCCTTGCGGATAGGTTGCTGCCGAAGGGCCGGTCGAGCGTACGACAACCGATTGCGCAGCAGCCGGGCCCGCCAGCATCAAGCCGACGATGGCCGCAGCACCAGCCAGAACGGCCTTGCGGGCCTGTTCGCGCGTGATGGGTGCATCAACCAAGAACATAACTTTCTCCCTTGTGCGTATTGCGCAGTCTTTCGATCAAATTGATCATCGCATCATCATTGATAACTGATTCGCCCAATGTTGCTGTGAGTGTCTGCACACGATCCACTTCGCCGGCTGAATGGGCGCTGACGAGATCTTTGGCCAACTGGCGCTCGTTCTCGGGCATGTCTGGCACCGGCTCGAAAATCTCGACCGGAGTGTTGCGCCCGCGCAGCGTGACAGCGCCCATAGGGCGGAACCAGTCGAGCCCCGAACGCTCTGCCGCCTCGCGGCTGACCAGCACTTTGGTATCGAGCGGTTTGTTTGCGCCCTCCAGCCGCGCGGCAGTGTTCATCGCATCGCCAAGCGCAGTGTATTGAATGCGCCCTTCGCCGCCGAAGTTGCCGACCACCGCATCGCCATAATGCACGCCAACGCGGGTGCGCCCGATCTTGGGCACGCCTTCGGGCGCGGCTTTGCGGAATTCCTCGCCCGCCAGATACATCGCATAGGCGGCCTTGACCGCCCGCTCACCATCATCGGGATAGGCAATCGGCGCGCCCCAGAATGCCACCACCGCATCGCCCACGAACTTGTCGAGCGTGCCACCATATTCCAGCACAACCGCGCTTAACCGGTCGAGATAATCGTTGAGCAGCCGCGCGATCATTTCGGGTTCAACCGCGTGGGTCAGCTTGGTAAAGCCTTCCAGATCGCTGAACAGGCAGAAGATTTCGCGCTTTTCACCGTGCAGCAAAAGCCGCTCCGGATTGCGCATGATTTCATTGGCGACAGAGCGCGGCAGATATTTGCCCAGCGCCCCTTGCGCAAATTCGCGCTGCGCCGCGTTCACCGCGCGGACGCTGGAGCTGACCGCGGTAAAGGCAATCAGCCAGCCGACGATCCAGCCCGTGGCCGGAAGGTTGAGCGTGTCATAGCCCGCCCGCTCCAGCAAAAACGGCACCACCAGAAACAGTGCGAACTGCGCGATGACGGCCAGCGCCTGCACCCACGTGCGGGCTTGCACCAGCGCGGTAACCACACCCAAGCCCACCGCCACTATCGCCGCCAGCACTTTAATCCACAGCGCTGGCGGCGCTTTCCACGCCTTGTCGAGCAATTGCGCGAGCATCGAGGCATGGACTTCAACGCCGATCATCCGCGTTTCGCCGGTCACCGGATTGCCGGTGCGGGTGAACGGGGTATCGAATTGGTCAAAGTCGGAAAAATCGCCGCCGATCAGGATGTAACGCCCCTTGATCGCTTCGGCCACCAGTGGCGCGGTTTCGGGATCGGCCAGAAGATCGATCGGTATCTTGTCAAAAACCGGGCGATCAATGGCCGTGGGCACGCGATAGCGGATCGGCCCGGTATAGCGCGCAAACCGCGGATCGGCATCGGGTCCGTCCTTGGTCAACGCCAATGACAGCAGCGGCGGCAGGCCCGCATATTGCTTGGGCCAATAGCGCGCGACACCATCGGCATCGGTTTCCAGCAGGATCGAGGTGGGTTTGACCACATCGGTTTTCACGCTGTCCATAAAGGCGCGCAAATCCTGCTCTTGTTCATAAGTAATCGCTTCGGGATTGGTGCGATTGTCGGCAAAGGCGAGATGCACCGGCGTGCGCATGGCTTTGAGCGCGGCGCGCAGTTCCACGTCATCGTCCTGAGGGCTATCGAACAGAACGTCGATGCCGACGCCTTTTGCCCCCAGCTGGTCAATCTGCGTCAGCGCCTTGGCCAGAATCGTGCGGTCAACCGGCGAAATCTGCCCCGTCGCGCGGTTGGTATCGGCGGTATAGACCACCAGCGTTACGCGTTTGTCGGTATCGGCGCGCGGCGAAAAGTTTACCGCGCGAATATCGTATAACGCAGCTTCGGCATCATGCAGCAACGGCAAACGCCAAGAGCTGAAGGCAATATGCAGTGCCAAGCCGAGCAGGATCACCGCCACCGTGATCCGCTGCCAACCCAATTGCCTGAGGCTGCGGCGAGCCGTTTTGCTGATCTCGCCCGGACTGTTTTTCACAAGCCCTCTATCCGGCATACTTTAGCCCCCCCGAACATCAAAAACGTCTGCCGGTGAGTTGCCTGGTGGCATCGCACAAGCATTCCCAAGGCCAGGGCACCTGCCCCGGCTTTGCGATCAATAGTACTTGCGATGCCCGATAGCTTTTATGACGTTGAACACAGCATAGGCGCATTTGATCGCCTCTGCCAGTGTCCTGTGCACGCCCGTTCCCGTGAAAATCCCCAGCTTTATTCAAAACCTTCGAAGACAACGGCCTCCGCCAGTGGTGCACGGGGAACTTCAAATGTGTTAATCGCCGCCTGCGGATCGCGTTTGCCGATGGCAAGGCCGCAATAGAAAATGTGATCATCGGGAATGGCGGTGTGGCTGCGCACGTGTTGCTGATAGGCCGCCCAAGATTCCTGCGCGCAGGAATCCAGCCCCTCTTCGCGCAGCAACAGCATCACCGTTTGCAACCACATGCCGATATCGGCCCACTGCGGCGCGCCCATATAGCGCGGCGTATGGACCAGCATCAAAACAGGCGCGCCAAAGCCACGGAAGTTGTTGAAATACTGCGCCAACCGCCCGCGCTTGTCATCGCGGCCTACGCCCAGCGCTTCATACATTGCCTCGCCCACACCAAAGCGGCGGGCTTCATAAGCGCCGGTAAGCTCTGGCGGATAGACCGGATATTCGGGCGCATGGGCCGCGCGGCCCTCGGGGAGCACTTGCGCTATGCCTTCGAACAGCCGAGCCAAAGGCTCGCCTGTCAGCACGCGGGCATTCCACGGCTGTACATTGCCGCCCGATGGCGCGCGCTGCGCCTTTTGCAACACCCGCTCCAGCACCGCCTGCGGCACCGGATCGGGCAGAAAATCGCGCACCGACCGGCGGCTGGCGACAGCCTCTGACACGGTGAGGCTCATCGCTTTAGAAGCCGAGGAAGCGGACGTTGCCCTCAACCGGTTCGCGCTGGCGTTCGAACCGGTTTACCGCCGTGTCATCAACGCGGTAGCCAATGGCGATGCCGCAGAAGAAAATGTGGCTTTCATCCGATACGCCAAGGAATTCCTTGATCAGCCTTGCGTGCATCGAGAGAAATTCCTGCGGGCAGGAATCAAGCCCCTCTTCGCGCAACAGGAGCATGACGGTTTGCAACCACATGCCCACGTCCGACCACTGTGGCGGGCCCATACGGCGGTCAAAATAGCACATGAGCACCGCAGGTGCGCCGAATGACATCACGTTGTTGCGCACAAAATCGTCGCGCGCTTCGGCATCCGAACGGCCAATACCCATCGCCTGATACATCGATGCGCCCACTTGTTGCAGACGCGCTTTGCATTCGGGGATCACTTCGGGATCGGACCACGAATATTCGATCGGGTCCTGCATCGGCGATACCAGCATTTTCTGCTGCAATTGCGCCAAAGGCTCGCCCGTGATGATCGTGGCTTCCCAAGGCTGGAAATTGCAACCCGAAGGTGCCCAGCGGGCCTTGTCCATCACGCGGTGCAGCACCTCGAACGGCACTACATCGGGCTTGAACACCCGGATCGAACGGCGGGAAAGGACGGCTTCGCTGACGGTCATATTGCTCATGCCGGGTTAACTGCCCACTTAACTGCGCGTGGTCAACCCGGCAATGAGATTGGAGGATCAGTTCGTGGCTGGCGGTGCTGCTGCCTCAGACGCAGGCGCTGCCGGTGCCGCTTCAGGAGCAGGAGCAGGCGCTGAACCAGCAGCAATGGCCGCTGCCATCTGATCGGGACGAATCGCACCGGGGGCTGGCCCCATGTCGTCGGCATCCACTAACCGGTCAGTGCCCGCCTTGCGGAACTCGGCTTCGGTCGAAGGACGCAGATCGGGGCGTCCGGCCATGATGCCCATCTTGATCTTGCACATCGCATACTGGGTTTCGCCCGATTCCACTTCAAGCGCGAGCACGTCCTTGGCTTCGCTTTTGACGGTGTATTCGTGGCGACCGGGTTCGGTCACCAGAACGAAGTAGCGGCCAGCGCCCAACGAGCTGATCTTTTGCCCGCCTTCATTCACGGCGCAGCCCATGGCGGCGCCCATGATCGTGCCGGTGCGATAAAACACGATCTGGCCTTTGCCTGCGGGCGGTGCCGGAATCACGACGGGCGCATCCGCTGCCGCAGATGCAGGCGCTGCATTGAGCAGGGACAATGCCGCCAAAGGCATGATTTTTTTGATTTTCTTGAGTTTCATTTCAGGTCCTCTTGTTGCACTTGTCCGGCGGTCTTTGCACTTTCGCCGCCAAATTCCGGTTGGGTGATGGAAAACGCCTCGGCGGTTTTGGCCTCGGCCAGATCCCCTTTCGCGTGGACGGCATTCTTGCCTTTTATGAAGAAGCCGAGCAGGCCCAGCGGCACCGGCGAAGCGACCGATGCCGCATTGAGACCGTCAACCTTCTGGATGGCATCTTTTCCGGCAATATTGAGCCGGAGCGAGCGCAGCCGCAGCCGCCTGCCACCAACGTCAAGCCATCTGGCGGCGACGACCAGCTCTCCGCCAGCGCCGCTTCCGCCCGATTTCTTGGCATGGACGACTTCACCCTCGCCCAAAAGACCTGCCGGAAGCACGGTGACGCCCGCGATCAACACAGGTTCGGCAAGGGATAAAGGAAAACGGTCACCCGTCTTGTTCAAGCGGCTGCCAAGATCGGCTTCCAATCGGATAACAAGCGGGGTGAGCGCTGGCACCACCAGTTCAGGCGCAGCATTTGCCTGTGGCTCGGCACCAGCAACGGCGAGCGCTGGCCCAACCGCGGCCTGATCGTTTACCAAGGCATTGGTCGCCGTGGTGCACAAGGCAGCAGCCGCAACGAAACTGAACTTTATCACGACCACCCACCCGAAATACTAACTTTAGTTAAGTGGGGGAATGATACAGGTCAAGTCACTCGTCTTCGAACAGATCGGCCAATTGCTCGATGATTGTGCCGCCAAGCTGTTCGGCGTCCATGATCGTCACGGCGCGGCGGTAATAGCGGGTCACGTCATGGCCGATGCCAATGGCAACAAGCTGGACCGGCGATTGCTTTTCGATCCATTCGATCACCTTGCGCAGATGCTGCTCAAGATAGCCTGCATTGTTGACCGACAGGGTGGAATCATCGACCGGCGCGCCATCGGAAATGACCATCAGGATGCGGCGGTCTTCGGGCCGGGCCAGCAGGCGGCTGTGCGCCCAGAGCAGCGCCTCGCCATCGATGTTCTCTTTCAGCAGCCCTTCGCGCATCATCAGGCCAAGGTTCTTGCGCGCGCGCCGCCAGGGCTCATCAGCCTTTTTGTAAACAATGTGGCGCAAGTCGTTGAGACGGCCCGGTTGTGCAGGCTTGCCGCCGGCCAACCACGCCTCACGGCTTTGCCCGCCTTTCCACGCGCGGGTGGTGAAGCCCAAGACTTCGGTTTTCACCCCGCAACGCTCCAGCGTGCGCGCCAGAATATCGGCGCTGATCGCCGCAATAGAGATCGGGCGTCCGCGCATCGATCCCGAATTGTCGATCAGCAGCGTAACGATGGTGTCCTTGAACTCCACGTCGCGTTCGATCTTGTACGATAGCGAATGGCCCGGCGAGATCACCACGCGGGCCAGCCGCGCGGCATCGAGCAGGCCTTCTTCCTGATCGAAATCCCATGAACGGTTCTGCTGCGCCATCAAGCGGCGCTGCAACCGGTTGGCCAGCCGCGTGACCACGCCCTGCAAGCCCTTGAGCTGCATATCGAGGTAAGCGCGCAGCCGCGTAAGCTCTTCCTCGTCGCAAAGATCGGTGGCGGCGATCACTTCGTCGAACTGGGTGGTGTAAGATTTGTAATCGAAGTTTTCGGGCAAATCGGTCCATGGCCGGTTCGGGCGGGTGGGCAGCATGCCTTCCTCGCCATCATCGGCCATATCGGCATCGGCAGCATCATCGTTCTGCTCGATCTCCTGCTCGGACTCCGAATCCTCGTCCCCCTCGCTGGTATCGCCAGCCACTTCGGAAGGCTCTTGCTGCTGCTCATCCGATGAATCGGGCTGTTCTTCGCCCTCGTCATCCTGCTCCTCGCCCTCGTCTTCCTCGGTCTCCTCGTTCTGCTCGGCAGGTGACTGGGTGAGTTCGAGATGCTGGAGCATGTCGAGCGTCAATTGCTGGAACGCACGCTGGTCTTCGAGCGATTGGGCCAGGCTTTCGAAATCGTCGCTCGCCTTGCTTTCGATCCAGCTGCGCACCATCGCCATGCCAACGTCGGTGCTGGCAGGGGCAGCTTGCCCCGTCAGCTTTTCGCGCAGCAGCAGCGCCAAGGCGGATGGCAAAGGTACTTCTTCAGGCTTGGTTGCACGGGCAATCGGGTCTGACGCCATGCGCACGGCCAGCGCAGCATCCAGATTGCCGCGCATGCCTGCAAAGGAATTGGCCCCCAGCGCTTCGTAACGCACCTGCTCAACCGCATCAAAGCAGGCGCGCGCCAAGGCTTCGGTCGGCGCGTGGCGACCGTGCAGCGCTGCGTTGTGGTGCCGCAGCCGCAGCGCCATCGAATCGGCGTGGCCACGCGCCTGCGCCACCTGATCGGCTGGCAAAGCGCGACCCGGCATGGGCACGCGCATCGAGCTTCCCGACTGGACCGGCGCATCCGCTGTCCACGCCACCTCTACCTCGGGATCGAGCGAGATGGCGCGGGCGGTGCCGGTCAGCACCGAACGGAAACGGTCAAGGGGGGATTCGTCAGCCAAAACAAGTTCGCCCGGATTCAGGTGTTGCGATTAAACGATGCTTTGGCCGGTCTTTGCCCAATCGGCAAGGAACCCTTC
>CAZSTP010000038.1:0-17884 GCA_964609325.1 uncultured Novosphingobium sp.
CATCGGGCACTATCTGATTGGTGAGGCCATTTTCGTGGGACTGGAAACGGCGGTTCGGCGGATGCGCGACCTGATGGACCAAGCGCGGTGAGTTTGCCTGCATGATCATCGCGATCGGATCAGACCTGTGCAACATTGAGCGTATTCAGAACTCGCTTGATCGATTTGGCGAACGATTCCTCAACCGCGTGTTTACAGAGGTGGAGAAAGCCAAAGCCGAGCGCCGCCCGTTTACGAAGGCGGGCACGCTGGCCAAACGCTTTGCCGCCAAGGAAGCATTTTCCAAGGCGGTTGGAACCGGGTTCAAGGCAGGCGTGTTCATGAAGGACATCGGCGTGGTCAACGCAAAGTCGGGTGCGCCGACGCTGGCGTTGACAGGCGGTGCAGCGGCGCGGCTTGCCGCGATCACGCCCCAAGGCCATGAAGCTTTCGTCCATCTGACCCTGACCGATGATCACCCCTGGGCACAGGCCTTTGTCGTGATCGAAGCCCGCCCTCTTGCCGGAACAGTCACACCTTGACCGACTCTGACGCCCTGCCGCCCAAGCAAGACTTGTCCCCTCCCCCGCCGCCACCCGAAAGCGGGATTGACTGGTTGGGCGAGATTCGCGGTCTTGTGTTGATGCTGGCGGCGGTGGTTCTGTTCCACAGCTTCATCGCCAAACCGTTTTACATCCCTTCGATCTCGATGATGCCCAACCTGCTGGTGGGCGACCGGTTGATCGTATCTAAGTATCCCTATGGCTGGTCGTGGGTTTCGGCATCGTTCCACGTGCTGCCGCGTGGCAGTACGCGGATTCTGCCTGCCACACCGCAATATGGTGATGTGGTCATCGCCGTACCGCCAGACCGTGACGAGGATTATATCAAGCGGGTTGTCGCTCTGCCCGGCGACCGGATCCGGGTGCTGAACGGGCAGATTATCCTGAACGGAAAACTGGTGCCACAACACGTGGAGCCACCAGTGCAGATTCCGGCGGATCCCGAACTGTCGTGCGATGGTTCGCCTTGTTACGACGTGTTCGAGCGCTATCGGGTGCGGCTGGCCGACGGGCGCGAAGTCTATGAACTGCCTGCCTTCCGCGAGACCCTGCCCAATGGCGCGAGCTATGTGATTATCGACCACACCAATCAGGTGCTCGACAATACGCCCGAAACGCTCGTCCCCGAAGGCCATGTGTTTCTGATGGGCGACAACCGCGATCACTCTGCCGATAGCCGCGCTTCGATTGAAGAGCGCGGCTTGGGCGGACCGGTGCCTCTTGCCAATGTCGGTGGCCGCGCGGAATTCATCACCTTCTCGCTTGATGGCAGCGAATCGTTGAACCCGCTCACGTGGTGGTCTGCCTTGCGCGGCGGGCGTGCCGGGACCAGACTACGCCCCGAACTGCGCCCCCCTCCCGCTCCGGCAGAGCGTTAAACCGGAATGGATGAGCCTGAAACCACACCGCATGCAAGCGCGCACGCTGGGCCCACCGACATTTCGGACGGCCTGATCAAGCGCGAGGCCAAGAAGGCCGCTGTGTGGCTGTCGGTTGCCGGGCTGTTTGCTCTCGTGGTGATCCTTGCCCAGCCGATCATGGTGATTATCGGCGGCATCGTGTTTGCCGCGATGATTGATGGCGGACAGCGGTTGATCGCTCGGGTTGCGCCATTTCTCCCGCGCGGCGTGCGGATCACGCTGGTATTGCTGGGGGCGTTGTCCTTTTTTGTCTGGCTGGTGACTTTTGCAGGCGGCCAGATTGCGGCCCAGGCTGCCGAGTTTCCCGCGCTGGTCGAGGCGCAGCTTGGCCGGTTGATGATCTGGGCTGCAAGCCACGGCATTTCGATGCAGGACTTCAACTTGCAGCAAGTGGCAGGGCAGGTGCTGGGCAGCGTCGGCCAGGTGACAAGCGCGCTGGGCGGCTTGTTCGGCGGTTTCACCACCGCTTTCCTCATCTTCATCCTGTCGATCTACTTCGTGATCGAGCCTGATCTCTACCGGCGCGGCTTTGCATGGATGCTGCCCGAGGAAAGCCGCGACCACTTTGAAGGCACGGCGGTGCGGATGGGCCGTGCACTGCGCATGTTGCTGTTCGGACGCTTGCTGGGCATGGCGGTTGAGGGCGTGGCTACCTGGGCGATGCTGGCCTGGTGGGGCGTGCCGATGGCGGCGCTGCTTGGCCTGCTGACCGGCCTGCTGGCATTCCTGCCCAATATCGGCGCACCGATTTCGGGACTGCTGATGGTGATCGTGGGCTTTTCCGGCGGCACGGAGATGGGGCTCTATTGCATTGCGGTCTATGTCATCGTGCAAACCGTGGATGGCAACGTGATCGTGCCGATGGTGGCCAAGCGCACGGCAGACCTTGCCCCTGCGCTGGTACTGGGGGCACAGTTGGTATTCGGCTTGCTGTTTGGAATTTTGGGGCTGATGCTGGCTGATCCGATTGTCGCGATGATCAAGATCGCGCTAGAACGGCAGGCAGCACGCAACGACGCCAATCGCGTCACGGATTGATCAAGGGGGCCAAACTGTGGCGCGCAAGTTCCTGTATCTCGTCGCGATCCTGATCGCATTGGCCTTGGCAGTGCTGGTTGTCCTGCGCATCTGGTCGAGCGAGCTGACGCGTTATGCTTTTGTGCCGCAAGTGGCATTTCAACAGCCAGAGCCCCTTCCCGCAGGCGCATATGCCAACCGCACGATGTGGATTTCGCGGCCCGATGTCGGCACGAAAGACCCTGCGCAATGGGCACCGCAAGGTGTCGCGCGCCAACAGGGGAAGGCGGCTGTCTTCTTCATCCACCCTTCGTCCTACCTTGCCCGCGCTTTCTGGAACGCCCCGGTTACCGAACCCGACAGCGCACGCCGCGCCGATTATTTCGTCAACGCTATGGCGTCGGCCTTCAACGGGCAGGCGCAAGTCTGGGCGCCGCGCTATCGCCAGGCGGCGTTTGGCGCGTTCCTGACAGACCAGCCCGAAGCCCAGCAGGCGCTGGATCTTGCCTATGCCGATGTGCTGGTGGCGTTTGACGCGTTTCTGGCGGGTGCGCCAAAGGATGCACCGATTGTGCTGGCGGGGCACAGCCAGGGCGCGTTGCACCTGATGCATCTGTTGAAAGATCGCATTGCGGGCAAACCTTTGGCGGCGCGCGTTGTCGCGGCTTATCCCATTGGCTGGCCCATTTCGGTGGAACACGATCTTCCGGCCATGGGCCTGCCATCTTGCAATGCCCCCGACCAAAAAGGGTGCATCATGTCCTGGAGCAGCTTTGCGGAACCGGCAGACCCTGCGATTGTGCTTGATGCCTATCGCGCCCGCCCGGCGCTGGATGGCAAGGCAAAGGGCGCGCAAGCCGTGCTTTGCACCAATCCGTTGACAGGGCGCACCGGAGGCAGTGCTCCGGCATCGGCCAATCTGGGCACACTCCGGCCCTCTGATGATACTCCCACTGGAGAAATCATCCCCAAAGCCGTGCCTGCCCGTTGCGATGACAAGACCGGGTTGCTGATGCTGGGTGATCCGCCGGAGCTGGGGCCATATGTTTTGCCCGGCAACAATTACCACATCTATGACATCCCGCTGTTCTGGATGAACTTGCGCGCCGACGTGGCGCGGCGGACGCAGGCTTGGCAGGCGGCGCGCCAACCATGATCTGCGAATCTGTGATCGATATGCGGGCAGCCCTGCCCGAAGGCGGCGTGCTGCTGGGGCTTGATACGGGCACCAAGACCATCGGCTTGGCGCTGTGCGATCCGCTCTGGCGCTTTGCCACGGCGGGCAAGACCATCCGGCGCACCAAGTTTGCGGCTGACAAGGCGCAATTGCAGGCGCTGGTGACCGAACGCAATGTCAAAGGACTGGTGATCGGCCTGCCGCTGAACATGGACGGATCGGGCAGTCCGCGCTCGCAAGGCGCACGGGCCATGGCGCGCAATCTGGAAGATCTGGGCCTGCCCATCCTGATGTGGGACGAACGCTGGACCACGCAAGCCGCCGAGCGCGCGATGATCGAACAGGATTTCAGCCGCGCCAAACGGGCTGAACGGATCGATTCGCACGCCGCCGCGCTGATCCTGCAAGGGGCTATCGATGCACTGGCGGGAAGCGCGTTCTAGAATTAACCGGCCATCTAAAACACTTGAAATTCAGGC
Organism: uncultured Novosphingobium sp.; assembly: GCA_964609325.1. GTDB lineage: Bacteria > Pseudomonadota > Alphaproteobacteria > Sphingomonadales > Sphingomonadaceae > Novosphingobium. The sequence continues at coordinate 4,136 of CAZSTP010000038.1, forward strand.
ACCGGACCGGCACTGCACCGCAATGGCCACACCATCCGAAAATACCAGCGAACGCTTCACCCTTGCGCCGGGCATGCCGTTTGATCCGTCGCAGTTCGATCGCATGGTATCGCTGCAAAGCCACAGCGGCTTTATCGGCATGACATACCGCAAGCACGGTTCCAACTGGCTGGAAATGGCCATTCCGTGGCGCGAAGATCTGGTAGGCGATGTTGAAACCGGCGTCATGGCAACGGGGCCGATCATCAGCCTGCTGGACAACACAACATCCATGTCCGTCTGGGCAAAGCGCGGAACGTTCCAGCCGCAAGTGACGCTGGATTTGCGCGTCGATTATCTGCGTGCGGCAACGCCGGGCAAAGACCTGATCGCTTGGGCCGAATGTTACCAGATCAAGCGTTCCATGGCGTTTGTGCGGGGGATCGCGCACGATGGGGACATCAACGACCCTGTGGCCAACGTGGCGGGGATCTTCATTCAGGTGGAACCGGAAACATCGGCGCGTGCGCAAGAGGCTTCGAAATGAGCGATGCACTCCACACCCGCCTGACCAGCCTGCTCCCGCCATATGCCGTAACCATGGGCATGCGGATCGATCAGATCGTTGATGGCGCGCCGATCCTGACGATGGACTTTTCGGACCGCACGGTGGGCCGCCCCGGCTTCATTCACGGCGGCGCTATTGGCGGCCTGCTCGAAATCGCCTCGATCATCGCGCTGCGCGCCGATCTGGGGGATGAGGGCGCCGGCATTCGGATCAAGCCGGTCAACGTATCCATCGAATATTTGCGCGGCGGGGTGATGGTGCAGACTTTCGCCATCGGCCAGGTGATCCGCGCCGGACGCCGCATCGCAAATGTCCGCGCCGAAGCCTGGCAGAGTGACCGCGAGAAGCCCCTGGCCAGCAGCTGGATGAACTTTCTGCTCAAGCCGAAAGTCGCTTAATCCTCCACCACCTTCATCAGCCGCCTTTCCAGCGGGGAAAGCACTCCTGCGAGATCGTGCCCGCGCTTTAGCACTTGGCCAGCTTCGCCGAACAGTGCCCACATGCCTTGTTTACCGCGCAAGGACGGGCGTTTTTCGATACGCGCGGTGGGGCGTTCGGCAGTGCGTTTGAAGGCTGCAAAGCTGGCGGCGTCCTTGCCGAAGTCCATCGCGTAATCGCGCCAGAATCCGGCTGCGACCATACGCCCGTAGAGATCGAGAATGCGCATCAGTTCGGGGCGGTCAAACGCCACTTGCGATGGCGGGCGCGCATGCGGGAACGGCAGGATCGTGCCCGGTGTGCCCGGATCAGAGCTGCTCGCGCTCAGTTGCGCGTCCTCCGGCTGGATGGGGGTGGTGCGGGCGCTGGACCATCCTCGGCCGCCTGCTTGGCGATCAGCGCAGCGACCTGTACCTTAAGCGTTGCCACTTCAGCTTCGAGGTCATCCACGCGGTTGCCTCCTTGCGGCTCACACGGTTCCTTGCAGGGCGTGCCATAGGGGATGAATTCCTTGAGCCACGTTTCTGCCGGAACCAGTGTTGAACGGGCCTTGAGACCGATCATCGTGGCGCCTTCGGGTACATCATCTGTCACCACAGCGTTTGCACCAACGCGCGCGCGCGGGCCGACGGTGATCGGCCCAAGGATTTGCGCGCCCGAACCAATGATGGCGTTGTCGCACAAGGTCGGGTGCCGTTTGCCGGGAACCCCGTTGGCAGGATTGGTCCCGCCCAGCGTGACACACTGATAAATCGTCACATTATCGCCGATCTCAGCCGTTTCGCCGATCACGGTAAAACCGTGGTCAATAAACAGGTGCTTCCCGATCTTGGCACCGGGATGAATATCGATAGCGGTCAAAAAGCGGGAGAAGTGGTTGACCGCGCGGGCCAGAAAAAAGAGCTTCGCTTCAAACAGCCAATGCGCAATGCGGTGCAGGCCCACGGCCAAAAGCCCGGGATAGAGCAGGATTTCCCAACGCGAACGCGGTGCGGGATCGCGTGAGCGGATCGAATCCAGATATGCGATCAGGCTGTTGGACATGCCCCAATTCTCTCTCTTTCAACCGCTTAAAGCAAGCGCGGTTGGAATTCCCCGGAACGCTCGGCCAAGGCGTCGCGCACAAGGGATATGGTGACGGGTGCTTTACGCTCAAGAGACAGCCGGTCAATTGTTTCAATAAGTGACTCGATTCCGGCGTGGCTGCGTTCGATCCGGGGCAGCAGGTATGCCAAGACCTGATCGTTGAACCCCAATCCCCGTCGCGTCGCATGTTCGGTAATCAGGCCCGCAGCCAGATCATCATCGGGCGCACCGATTTCAACCAGAAGTGCCGCGCCCAGCCGCGAGGCCAGATCGGGCAATGCAATTTCCCAAGCCCCCGGCGCACGATTGCTCACCAGCAGCAGCGGACGACCATCGGCCTGTGCGCGGTTCCAGCGATGGAACAGGTCATGCTCGGGGCACGTATCCGCATCGTCAATCGCCTCGCCCGCGCCGCTTTCGGCAAACCAACGCGCGAGCAGACTTTTGCCCGAACGCGCAGGGCCTGCCAGAATGGCCGTGCGAAACGGCCAGCGCTCTGCCGTTTGCAGCGCCTCGATCACGGGCAGAAGCGACGGGCCGAGCACAACAGTCTCGGCACCGCGCGCGGTAACCAACGGAAGGGCAATCTGCGACATCTGGGCAGTTATACGCTTGAAATCAGCAATTGGTTACTTGCGAATCGAAAGCGCATCGGCACCCGCACTCACCCGCCAGCCTTGCGCCCTGAGCGCAGCGGCCAATGCGTCAATCTCGCCCGCATAAGTAACGCGCATAACCGAGGTCCCACCGATCGCGGTCGATGTCGTGATCGCGCTTTTCACGCCGGACAGGCCGCGCAAAGCGCCAATCCCGGCATCAAACGCCGCCCCATCGGGCGTGGCGAACTGAACCGTGATCGTCGATGTCACCACCGCAGCAGTCGTGGCCGCAACAGTTGGTCCAGCGTCAGGGCCTGCATGCGTGCCCAAATCCGAGCGCGCGGGACCTTCAGCGGCAATCAACTGGTCAATCAATGCCGGATCAACCTGTGGCGCGATGTTCAACGTCGGATCAGGACGCAAGAGCCCGTTTGCCAAAGCATCGCTGAACATCCGGTCCATCTTGCCAATGGCCTGTTCGAGCATCTTGGGCACTTCGGCTTCGTTGCGCGCAGTCAGCTTGAAGCTGCCAAGGAACAGGTTGTCCGGGCCAAGCCGCGCGGTGAACGTGCCCCGCACCGGGCCGCCGGGATAGTCCCGCTCCAGCCGCGCCAAGGGCATGAGCACATCGGCTGCGCCAAATTCATCGAGAATCACCCGCCACCAGTTGCGGCTGCGGCGATCAAGCTGTCCGGCCGTCAGCAGCAGCGAATCAGAGCCAGCACCTGCGGGGCGCACATAATCAATCGCGCTGTTGCCGGTGCGGTATTCGGCCCACGCCTTTTGCCACGGATTGCGCGTTTCAAAAACCGTCGCCACGCCGCCCTGATAGAGCACCGGAATGACCAGCATCGGTGCCGAGCGCGCACGTGCGCCGGTCATCCCCAAGCGCTCACTGGTGCGGGTACGGTCAAAAATCACGCCAAGCCGCGCGATATAGCGGCGCGGGCCGATCTGCTCTTGCTCTACCACGATGGCCGAGATCATCGATTCGAGCGTCGAATCATCGATGCCGGGCGCCGCACCGCCGCTGCCATTGGTTTCCCACAGCTTGGCCCAACCCAGCCGCGCGGCTTCGCGCCAGCCTTTGGTGCGCGCATCTTCAGCATTATCGCCGCTGACGTTCACTTCCAGACCGCGAATCTCGAAATCGCCATTGCTGGCAATCGGCGGAATCCCGCGATCCCCTTCGATCTGCGCAAGCAAAGCGACTCCGCCCAGCCCTGCGAACAGGGCCAGACCAAGCAGCAAAGCTTTACGATTCCGGGCGTTTTCGAAAGGCAGACGCAGGGCGACCAAGGGAGCTCCAGAACCAGTTTGACCGCGATCTTGGGGACAAGGCGGCTTGTCCGAGCGCTTTTGCCCAAAGGCAAGTGGAAATCCAAGCAGGAAAGCGCTAGGCGCGCGTTCTATGAACGATCAAGACGACAAGCCGCAAAGCTATAGCTACGCCCAGGCCGGCGTGAACATTGCCGCGGGCAACGCATTGGTGAAAGCCATCGGCCCCCTTGCCAAGTCCACCGCGCGCCCCGGCGCAGACGCGGAACTGGGCGGTTTCGGCGGCTTCTTTGATCTGAAAGCGGCGGGCTATAAAGACCCGTTGCTGGTGGCGGGCAACGATGGCGTCGGCACCAAGGTCAAGCTCGCGATCGATCATGACCGCCATGACCAGATCGGGATCGATCTTGTGGCCATGTGCGTCAACGATCTGATCGTCCAAGGAGCTGAACCGCTGTTCTTCCTTGATTATTTTGCAACGGGCCGGCTTGATAATGGCGTGGCCGAACGCGTTGTTGCGGGCATTGCCGAGGGCTGCAGGATGGCCGGATGCGCGCTGATCGGTGGCGAAACGGCTGAAATGCCGGGCATGTATGCCGATGGCGATTATGACCTTGCGGGCTTCTGCGTCGGCGCGGTCGAACGTGGCGAGCAGTTAACCGGCGACCGTGTGGCTGCTGGCGACGTGCTGCTTGGCCTCGCCTCGTCAGGTGTCCATTCCAATGGTTATTCGCTGGTGCGTCGCCTTGCAGCCGACAAAGGCTGGAAGCTGGATCGCCCTGCCCTGTTCGATAACGAGCGCCTGCTGATCGACTATCTGATCGAGCCGACTCGCATTTATGTGAAGACGCTGCTGCCGTTCATCCGTTCTGGCCGGATCAATGCACTGGCACACATCACCGGCGGCGGCTTGCTGGAAAACGTGCCACGCGTCTTGCCCCGTGGCCTGCACGCCCGCATCAACGCCGATAGCTGGGAACAAAGCCGCCTGATGGCGTTCCTGCAAGCGCAGGGGCATATCGAGCCTGAAGAGATGGCCCGAACCTTCAACTGCGGCATCGGCATGGTGCTGGCGGTTTCGCCCGATGCGGCTGATGCCTTGGCCGCAGACCTTGCCGCAGCAGGCGAGGAAGTGTTCCGCATTGGCGAGATCGTGACCGGAGAAAAAGGCTGCACGGTTACCGGCAGCGTTGAAACCTGGTCCGCCCGCGCACCTTGGGAAGCCGTGCACCTTGGCTAAACGCACGCCGGTCGCCGTGTTCATCTCGGGTAGCGGCACCAACATGGCGGCGCTGCTCTATGCCAGCCGTGCGGCGGACTGCCCCTATGAAATCGCACTGGTCCTGTCGAACAACCCCGATGCCTCGGGCCTGAAGCTGGCGCAGGCAGAGGGCATTGCCACGTTCTGTTTGCCGCACAAGGGCATCCCGCGCGCCGAACACGATGCGCTAATGGAAGCCCAAGTGCTGCAATCGGGCGCACAGGTGATTGCACTTGCGGGCTATATGCGCATTCTCAGCCCCGAATTCGTCAGCCGCTGGGAAGGCCGGATGCTGAACATCCACCCTTCGCTCCTGCCCAAATACAAGGGCTTGCACACGCATGACCGGGCGATTGCCGCAGGCGATTCGCACGGCGGATGCACCGTGCACCTCGTCACCGCCGAACTCGATGACGGGCCGGTTCTCGGGCAAACACCGGTCGCGATTATGGCAGGGGATACCGGCGATACACTTGCCGCCCGCGTGCTATTTGCGGAACACCAGCTCTATTCGCGCGTGCTGGCTGCGCATGTTATCGGGCTGCAAGCTGCCTAAATCTGGTCAGCGCTAACCTCGGGACGGCTTTCGCGCGTGCCGCGATAGCGCACATCGGGATTGCTGGAATCGGGCAATAGCACAACGTAATCGTCGTGAACCTCAACCAGTTCGCCGACGAAAGGCATGTCTTGCAGCGTCGCATCGCCAACCACGCGATAGCTGACCACATCGCCGATCTTGAAGGTTGCAGCATCAAAATTGAACGCGAAGGGGCAATCTTCGCCATCTGCGCCCGCACCCATACCTTGCATGATCGAATCTCCCTTCGTCCGGCCCCATAACAAAAAGAGCCGCCGGATCAAACCGGCGGCCCCAAAGGTTCCCTTCCCCGCGATGCGGGGGCGGGGTGGATCAGAATTCGTAGCCGAGCGTCACGCCATAAGTGCGAGGCGGAAGCAGCGTGCCACCGATCGCGCGGCTGGTCGAAACCGAGAAGCTACCGGCATAGACCAGTTCGTTGGTGAGGTTGCGTACCCAGAAGTTGGCCGAGAAACGGTCGCCGGGATGGCGGTACATGACGTTGGCATCAAGCTGGATATAGCCATCCTGCGCCAGACGATCATCGTTGAACTCGGTGTGGAACTGCTTGCTGCGATAAGCAAAGTTGGTGCCCAAGCGTACCGTGCCACCGTTGCTGACGTCAATGTCGTAAGTCGGGGCCACGTTGATGCTCCACTTGGGCGACATGCGCGTTGCATTGCCCGACAAGTCCTGACGGAGCAAAGCTTCGTCGGCACCAGGAGCGAACAAGCGCGGATCGAGCGGATCAGAAGCGGTAAAGCTGGTGAATTCCGAATGGAGATAGTTCACCGAAGCCGACAGCGTGAACGCATCGGTTGCGCGCCACAGCACATCGAATTCCGCACCATAGGCTTCCGAAACAGCCGCATTGGTGAGCGTGCTGGTGAAGAACGGCGGCGCCGGGATCGGACGCGTCAGCGAGAATTGGCCGTTCTTCAACCGCTGGAAGAACACCGCAAGGTTGGCGCTCAGGCCACCGGCAGCGTACTTTGCACCCACTTCGAACGCTTCAACCTTTTCAGGGTCAACGAACGGCAGTGGCTGGGTTGGCGACAGGCGACGGGTTGAGCCGATTTCGGCAGTACCGCTCTTGAAGCCGCGCGACCAGTTTCCGTAAAGCATCACGTCGTCGTTCGGGCGATATTCGATACCAAGCGATGGAGCGAAGTCATCCCAGCTCCTGGTCGCATCCCATTGCAGGGGATCAAGCACCAGACGGTTCAGCGCCGCTACACCGAGGCCGGTGTTGTTGCGCAGGCGCCGTTCTTCCCAGCTATAGCGCGCACCACCCTTGACCGAGATCTTGTCCGACAGATCATAAGTGACATTGGCAAAAGCTGCCCATGCCTTGACGTCGAGCCGACCATCGAACTGCAAACGGAACGGATCGGTATTGGTCAGAACGTCCAGGCCGATGTGGTTTTCAATATCGATCTGTTCATCAAGATAGAACAGGCCGAACACGCCGTGGAACTTGTCGGTATCGACGTTGGCTTGCAGTTCCTGGCTGAACTGGTGCTGGAACGCAGGCTGCCAGTGGTTGGCGCTTTGCCGCAAGGCATTGGTCTGGGCCAGAGGATAGCCCAGATAGGTCGACATATCGAAATCGTGGAAGAAGATCGCGTCGAACGAACGGTAGCTCGTCAGCGATTTGAACGTCAGCGCATCGCTGGCATCCACGGTGATGGCTGCGGTCAGCGCCCATTGCTCACGATCATTGATCGGGTCGAAGTTGGTGGCAAGGTTGCGCGGATTGGTCGAAAAACGCGCGGCGCTGCCATCGGCATTCAAACGCTGGCCAAGCGCGCTCAACCCGTCATTCTGCGGGATCGCATCATTCAGCACGCCGGGGAACGACACTTCGCGGAACTTGATCGCCAGCGAGCGATCATCTTCGCGGTGATATTCGCCGGTCAGCAGGATATTGACCGATTCCGATGGCAGGAATTCCAGATGCGCGCGGGCCGACCACTGGTTCAGGTTGTCGATCTCGTTGCCGGTGAATTCGTTGACGCCGAAACCGTCACGCTTGATGCGCTGCACAGCCAGACGACCGCGAACGCCCTCGGCAATCGGACCGCCGATGGCTGCATCGGTCTGGATCAACAGAGCATCGCCACCAAACGACTGGCGGATATAGCCGTCCAGCGTGTCAGTCGGCTTGGCGGTGATCAGGTTCACCGCACCGCCGGTGGCGTTACGGCCATAGAGCGTGCCCTGTGGGCCGCGCAGCACTTCGACGCGCTGCAGATCGAACATCGAACCAAGCTGTGCCTGGGCGAGTGAAACAACGACGCCATCTACGTGCAGGGCGACCGATGGATCGACGCCGGGAAGCGAGCTCGACAGACCGATGCCGCGAATGAACAGCTTGGCGAAGTTGAAATCGTTGCCGAAGCTGATCGATGGCACCAGCGCTTGCAGGCCTTCGATGGTGACCGTGTTGTTCGCGGCCAACTGATCAGTACCGACAGCGGTGACCGAAAGCGAAACGTCGGAAAGCGATTGCGCGCGCTTTTGTGCGGTCACGATGATTTCGTTACCGTCGTCCGCAGCCTCGGTGGCTTCTTGGGCAAAGGCTGGCTGGGCTACGGCAAAAGCTGCCGCTGCGATAATGCTGGCACGCGAAAAAAGGCGCGCGGTTGCACGGTTGGTGCTCACAGGTATCCTCCCTGATTAGACCCGAAGTGGGGGTCGCACGTTCTCGTAATGGAACGCAGCTTCTATAGACTTGATCTGCTACCGAAACAAATTCAGTTCTGCTTCATAACAATCATTTCAACAGAGCGTTGCAAACTTGCAACATTCATTCATCAACAAAAAAGAGCCGGAGCGTCACCGCCCCGGCCCTTTTGCCCGGCCCTTTTAAAGGCCAAGATCGCAAAAACGATCAGCCGACGATTTCTTCAGGCTTAAAGAAATACGCGATTTCGATCGCAGCGTTTTCGTCGCTATCCGAACCGTGAACAGTGTTGGCCTCGATTGATTCGGCCAGTTCCTTGCGGATCGTACCGGGTTCGGCATTGGCGGGGTTGGTGGCGCCCATGATGTCGCGGTTGCGCTGCATCGCGTTCTCGCCTTCCAGCACCTGTACAACGACCGGACCCGAGATCATGAATTCAACCAGATCGTTGAAGAAAGGGCGTTCCTTATGAACGGCATAGAAGCCTTCTGCCTGTGCGCGGCTCATGTGGATGCGCTTTGAAGCAACGACGCGCAGGCCCGCTTCTTCCAGCATCTTGACGACAGCGCCGGTGATGTTGCGACGCGTGGCGTCAGGCTTGATGATCGAGAATGTGCGGGTGACCGCCATGGGATGTTCCTTGCGATATGTGGAATTTCGGTTGGCCGCGCCCCTAGCGGGGTTTGTGCTGCGGTGCAAGGTTGGGTGATCGGAACGAGACAGCCAGCATGAATGGCGTGCGTTAAACTCACTGCGCCATAACATTTGAGTGACTGCTACGACAGAATGCGATATTGATCGCAACTCGAAGGGAATTGATCTTCAGAAGTCAGTGAAAAAGGAATTAAAATGGCAACCTTCATAACAATCGTCAATTGCATCAAGGTGGTTGGCAAAGTAACAAAAACAATTCGCGTGAACGCTGACAATGCACAGATGGCCATGAAGTTAGCAAAGAATATAGCTGAACAATCACCGAACATAGTCAAGGCTGCTGTAACCCTAGTCCGAGCTATCAAGTAGCCAGATTTCAGATTATAACAATTGAATTGCGCAAAGTAATTTAAGTCAGCCGTTCGGCTTAACTTCCGTCCAGCCGCGTTCTTCCTGGCGCCAATAGCGGCGCTCCACGCCCTCGCGCTGCCCTAGCATACGCCAGCAGCCTCGTGCGTCATCAATGCGGTCTGGCGGGAAGAGAAGAAACACGCGCGCAAAGTCGCCATCGCGCCATACGCCATCGGCAAGGGCCATGAACTTTGCGCCATTCACCGCGGCAACATCTGCGGAAAGCAGGATTGGCTGACGATCCGCATGAGGATCAGCCGCGTGGCCATTGGCAAGGAAGGTTTCTGGAAGGCGCGTCCATAGCGCCTCGCTGGCGCGCTTCAATTGCGCGGCATCGTCTGACACGACCAGCAACCGCTCACCCGCTTTCAGCGTATTGCGCGCAATCTGCGGCAAGACCTGTTCGGCAGGGTCTTTGGTCAACTGGTAGAAATCGACGCGCATCAGGCCACTTTACCCTTCCCCGAGCGGCAACGATCGGAACAGAACTTGACGTTGTCCCAATCACGCTCCCACTTTTTGCGCCATGCAAACGGCAGGCCGCAACCGGCGCAAATCTTGGTTGGCAAATCAGATTTGCGCCGCATTTTGGGCACGGGCGATCAGGCCTCCAGCACGTCGCGGACGTATTGGTCCAGCAAGCGCACACCGTAACCGGTTGCGCCCTTGTCCCACGTCTGGCCGGGCTTGTCTGCCCATACCATCCCTGCGATATCCAGATGCGCCCACGCCACGCCCTTATCGACAAAACGCTGGATGAACTGTGCTGCGGTGATCGATCCGCCATAGCGCGGGCCGACGTTCTTCATATCGGCAATCGGGCTGTCGATCAGCTTGTCGTAAGCCGGGCCAATCGGGAAGCGCCACAGCTTGTCACCACAGGTCTTGCCTGCGGTATCGAGGCTGGCGGCCAATGCATCATCATTGGCGAACATGCCGCCATACTCGCTACCGAGCGAAACAATGATCGCGCCGGTCAGCGTTGCCAGATCGATGATCGTCTTGGGCGCATATTCCTTTTGCACCCAGGTGAGCGCATCGCACAGCACCAGGCGGCCTTCTGCATCGGTGTTGATCACCTCGATCGTCTGGCCCGACATTGATGTAACCACATCGCCGGGGCGCTGGGCATTGCCATCGGGCATGTTTTCCACCAGCCCGCAGACGCCGATGATGTCGGCCTTGGCCTTGCGCCGCGCGAGCGTGAGCATGGTGCCAGCCACAGCGCCAGCGCCGCCCATGTCCCACTTCATGTCCTCCATGCCGGCCGCAGGCTTGATCGAGATGCCACCGGTATCGAAGGTCACGCCCTTGCCGACAAATGCTGTCGGCTTGTCCACGTCTGCCCCCTTCCAGCGCATCGCCAGAAGCCTGGGTTCGCGCACCGATCCTTGTGCCACGCCCAGCAAGGCGCCCATGCCAAGCGCGGTCATTTCGGCAAGGCCCAGCACGAGAATTTCCACGCCCAAACCTTCGAGCCGCGCCTTGGCGCGCTCTACGAAGCTTGCAGGATAGATGATATTGGCCGGTTCGGCGACGAGTTCACGCGTGAATTCAACGCCCTCGGCCACCGCGCTTTCGATCTCCCACGCCGCCGCCGTGCCTTCGGGCGCATTAACCGCGATCACCTCGGTCAGCGAACGCTTCTGCTCGTCCGTCAGCTTGGTGCGATAGACATCGTGCCGCCATCCGCGCAGCCTTGCGCCGAGCAGAACCGCTGCCGCCTCCACGCCGGACAGGCCCGATCCGGTAAAATCAATCGCCAGCGACATTTCGCCCGATGTCAGATACTTCGCGGTAAGAGCAGCCCCCGCCTTTTCCAGCGCTGGCAGCTTTTCCGCCCCGCTTGCCTTGCCGATCCCGACCAGCGCCAGCCGCACAACGCCCGCATCGCCGCTAACAAAAGCCTCAAAGACTTGCGCCGTCTTTCCCGCAAACCGCGCCGCGCCGGCACCTTCGCGCACTACCGCATCAAGATCGGCTGGCAGTGCATCTTGCGATACAAGCCGGGCAATCAGACGGGGCAACGGGGCATCGCTGGTGCGGAAAACGACGTTCATCAAGGGGTCTCCAGTCGGAAAAGACGACACACTTCGACGCAAAGCGTGGCCAAAGCAGCATTTGTGTAATTGCAGTTAAGGTGCACTGGTGCGATAGGCAAGCGCATGCAACCAGCCCGGCGGCCGCAGCCGCAAGCCTTTGACCGACGCTTGCGTTCTGCGCGCGCACCGCGAACAGCCCTGTGGCCCGCGCCTGCGCTGGTGTTTGCGGTGTTTTCCGCCAATCCTGCGCTGGCGCAGGAAACGCCTGCCCTTAATGCCGCAGCGCCCGTTGATGTGTCAGCGCCCGCCAGCGAATCAGCTTCGCAAGACCTTGTCCGGTTCGAAGCCGATAAAGTGCGCTATGACAGCGAACAGGAACTGGTCACCGCTAATGGCGGCGTCGTGCTGCGCCATGTCGATCAGACAGTGCGCGCCGATAATGTGGTGTGGGATCGCAAGACCGGCCAGATCATGGCCACCGGCAACATCCGCTTTGTCGATGTGGATGGCAACATCGTCTATACCGACAAGGTCGAATTGACCGACACCTTCAAAGCGGGCGCCATTGAAGACCTGCTCATCGTATTGCGTGCCGGTGGCCGATTGGCCGCCGAAAGCGGCGCGCGTGATGCCGAGGGCAACATGACGCTCGATCAGGTGGCCTATTCGGGCTGCTCGGTCGAGGATGGCAAAGGCTGCGCGAAAAAGCCCAGTTGGGAAGTGACCGCCGCCCGCGTATTTTTCGACGCCAAGGAAAAGCGCGTCAAATATTATGGCGCAACCCTGCGCATGTTCGGCATCCCGATCCTGCCGCTGCCGGGGCTTGGCCATACGTCGGATTTCCGTGCCGAAAGCGGCTTGCTGATCCCCGATTTCCGGCTGGGTGCGGCCAACGGCGCTGAAATCAGCGAGACGTGGTACTGGCGCATCGCCGACAATCGCGATCTGGCGTTGACCGGCACGTTCTACACCGGCTCACTGCCGATGCTGACCGCCAAATACCGGCACCTGACCAACCTCGGCGCATTCCAGATTACCGGCTATGCCACGCGAAGCGGCCTGATCCCGCTCGGCGCGCCGATCAACACCACCCCCACCGGCCAGCAATCGTGGCGCGGCTATATCGAGGCGAACGGCAAGCTCCAGTTCTCGCCCGAATGGAGTCTGACCGGCTATGGCCGTCTGGCGTCTGACCGCACCTTCCTGCGCCGCTATGATATCAGCCGCGATGACCGGCTGCGCTCCTCGCTCAATATCGAGCGGATCGATAAAGACAGCTATTTCAGCATCGCTGGCTGGGCCACCCAAACCGTGCGGGTTAACGATCCGCAAGGACTGGTGCCGCTGGCCCTGCCCGCGATCGATTACCGCCGCCGCCTGACGGTGGATGGCCTGCCCGGCCGATTTGAATTGCAGGCCAACAGCCTGGCGATCGTTCGCACCGCCGGACAAGACAGCCAGCGCGCCTTTGCCCGTGCCCAGTGGGACTTTCGCACGATCACCGGGCTCGGTCAGGAAGTGACGCTGACCGGCCTCGTGCGCAGCGATGTCTATCACAGTTCGGACAATGAATTCACCGCCACGCCCACCTATCGCGGGCTACCGGGCTGGCAGACGCGCGGCATCGCCACCGCTGCACTTGATGTAAAGTGGCCGTTTGTCGGCAGCCTGTTTGGCGGCGCGCAAGTGCTGACCCCGCGTTTTCAGGTCGTCGCCACCCCCGGCGTGCGCAATTTCGAGATTCCGAACGAGGATTCGCGCTCGGTCGATCTGGAAGACACCAACCTGTTTGCGCTCAACCGCTTTCCGGGGAATGACCGGATCGAAGACGGCGTGCGATTTACCTATGGCTTTGACTGGAGCTTCCAGCGCCCCGGCCTGCGCGTGACGACCACGCTCGGCCAAAGCTATCGCCTGTCCAACCAGAACTCGCTCCTGCCCGAAGGTACCGGCCTCAGCCGCCGCACATCCGACTTTGTCGGCCGTACCACCATGCGTTTTGGCGATGTCGTCAAACTCACGCATCGCTACCGGCTGGATAAGGACAGTTTGGCCCTGCGCCGCAATGAAGCCGACGTGACGCTGGGCGATCACCGCCGCTATCTCGAAGCGGGCTACCTCAAGCTCAACCGCAACATCGCCAGCAGCTTTGAAGACTTGCAAGACCGCG
>CAZSTP010000038.1:17984-19616 GCA_964609325.1 uncultured Novosphingobium sp.
CTCAAGAACCTCGGGGTGAAATAGCGCGCCATCTTGCCCTTTTGCGCCCGATGCGCCACTCATCGCGGGTTAAGCCGCGAACGGTCATAAATCCGAGAGTACCAAAAAGGCCGCCGTTGGAGCGCCAGTTCGACAGGACGATTACGCTGATTATGAAGTCCAAACTGAAGATCACCCGCACGATTGGCACCGCCGCCTTCGCCTTTGGCTTGGCCGCTGTCGCCATCACCCCGGTATTGGCGCAAGGCGCAAATGCGCCGCTGAACATCCCGGCCAACCCGGTGATGTTCGGCAAGAACGATCCCAACGTGCGCCGCGCCACCGCCATCATCAATGGCGAAATCGTCACCGGCACCGATGTGGAACAGCGGCTGGCGCTGATCGTATCGGCCAATGGCAACAAAGTGGACGGCGAGGAACTGGACCGTCTGCGCATGCAGGTGCTGCGCAACCTGATCGACGAAACCTTGCAGATCCAGGAGGCGAAGGCCGCCGATGCACCGGTCGATGATGCCCAGGTCGATGCAACTTATGATCGCGTTGCAGCCCAGAATTTCGGCCAGTCACCCGAAGCGATGGAAAAGTATCTCACCCGTATCGGTTCATCGGCTGCATCATTAAAGCGCCAGATCCGGGGCGAACTGGCTTGGCAGAATCTGCTGCGCCGCAACGTCCAGCCCTTCGTCAATGTGGCGGAAGGCGAAGTGACCGAAATGATGCAGCGTTTGCAGGCATCAAAGGGCACCGAAGAGTACCGCATCGGCGAAATCTTCCTTGCCGCCAGCGACGTAAACAAAGCGCAAGTCTTTGCCAACGCTGAAAAGATCGTCGAACAGCTCAAAGAGGGCGGCAGCTTTGTCGCCTATGCCCGCCAGTACTCCGAAGCTTCGACCGCTGCGGTTGGCGGCGATCTCGGCTGGATCCGGCTGGCGCAGTTGCCGCCGGAACTGGGCGCAGCTGCCAATGGCATGGCACCCGGCCAGTTGGCTGGTCCGATTGAAATCCGCGGCGGTTTTTCGATCCTCTATCTGATAGACAAGCGTCAGGTGCTTACCGCCGATCCACGCGATGCGCTGCTCAGCCTCAAGCAAATCTCTATCGAGTTCCCAAAAGGCCTCAGCAACGACGCTGCAGGCAAAAAGGCCGCTGAATTTGCCGCCATGGTCAAAACGATCAAGGGCTGCGGCGATGCGGAAACGCAGGCCACCAAGATCGGTGCCTCGGTCGTGGCCAACGACCAGATCAAGGCGCGCGATTTGCCCGGTGCCTTGCAGGATACCCTGCTCGCCTTGCCACTTGGCCAGACCACACCGCCGTTCGGCTCCATCGAAGAAGGCGTGCGCGTGCTGATGCTGTGCGGCCGCGATGATCCGCAAGTCGCCAACGGCCCCAGCTTTGACGAGCTGATGTCACAGATCGAAGATGACCGCGTGAACAAGCGCGCCCAAACCTACTTGCGCGATCTTCGCCGCGATGCGGTGATTGAATACAACTAAAAGCTATCACAACGCTTTACCCCTTTCCCGTTCGTGTCGAGCGAAGTCGAGACACCGTGCCCAAATGTCTCGACTTCGCTGGACACGAACGGATTGGTTGGTTTCAAGTTCGACATTCTGGTTCTAAGGGAAGCGC
>CAZSTP010000039.1:0-2773 GCA_964609325.1 uncultured Novosphingobium sp.
ATGAACAGAAGGCTACCAATCCGGTTCAGCCATCGGACAGCGCGACTCCAGTAGAACGTCGTTAACAGGTCGCAAACGGTTTTGCGGCAGGCATAATCGGGAAAGGCTCGGCAATCATGTCCGGCAATTCAACTTTCGGAAAAAGCGTCCTCAGCGCGCTGGCCGTGGCTCTCGTAACAACCGCGATCCCCGCAACGGCTTCTGCCCAGGACGAACGCCGTGCCGAGCGTAGTGGCCGACCATGGAGCGGTGGCGAAGTCCGCCGTGATACCGGCCAGCGCGGCGATATGCGACGCGGCGGGGGCGAATTTCGCGATCGTCGTCCCGGCGAACCCCGGGCCGAAGTGCCACAGGCGCAGGTCACGCCCCGGCAACGTCCTGTCTGGGGTAGCAATCCCGACGCAAGCGGGCGGGGAAATGACGAAGGTGCCCGGCGCTGGAGTGGCCAAGGTCGTGAAACGGCAGAACGCCGCGACCGGCAGGACCGCGGCACCCCGCGCCAGCCCGGTTGGGATGGCACTCGCTGGAACCCGACCAATCCCTCGCAAGAGCGCGCTGGCGTCGATGGTCGCAACTGGAACAACAACCGCGACCGGAACCCGGCCTGGAACGGCCGCAATCCCAGCTATTCCGACCGTGACCGCAACCGCGATTACCGCCGCGATGACAATCGCAATGGATGGAGCAACCGCGATGGCTGGAGTAACCGCAATGGCTGGAACGGGCGTAACGGTTGGAACAGCCGCGACAATGATCGCCGCTGGAGCAACAATTGGCGGCAGGACCGGCGTTACGATTGGAACGGGTTCCGCAATGCCAACCGCAACCACTTCCGCATGCCGCGCTATTTTGCACCCTATCGCGGTTACAACTACAGCCGCCTCTCGGTCGGGATCTTCCTGAATTCGGGCTTCTATGGCAGCAATTACTGGATCAATGATCCGTGGTCATACCGTTTGCCGCCCGCCTATGCCGGATATCGCTGGGTGCGCTATTACAACGACGTGATTCTGGTGGATACTTTCACAGGTGAAGTAGCGGACGTGATTCCCAACTTCTTCTGGTGATATCACCGGCTTATAAAGGCAAGGCCCCGGCACATCGTGTCCGGGGCCTTCGCTGTCTCTTGCATGGCCCCGTGCAATCACGCATGTAACCTTCAACATGCTTTCCCTGCGCCGCAAATCCAGTTCGCCTGCTGAACAACAAGCATTGAAACACGTCGGCGAGATTGTGCGCAAACGGCTTGCCAATGATCCGGGCGTCTATCGCCTTCCGGTGGACGGTCTGGAAATCTTCGGCGTCGCCGATTTCTTCACCGCCGCCGAATGCGCCCGGCTTATGGCAACGGTCGATGCCGTGGCGCGGCCATCACCGACCTATAAGGGCACCGATGGATCGGGCCGCACCAGCTATACCGGCGATGTAGACCCCGCTGATCCGTTTGTCCTGATGCTCCAGCGCCGGATTGATGATCTGATGGGCATCGATCCTTCGTTCGGCGAAACCATCCAGGGCCAGCGCTATGCCCCCGGACAGCAGTTTCGCGGGCATTACGATCACTTCCTGCCATCGCAGTCGTTCTGGGAAGCAGAACAAAAGCGCGGCGGGCAGCGTAGCTGGACCGCAATGGCCTATCTTAACGCTGTGGAAGAAGGTGGCAGCACCGATTTTACCCAAATCGATCTGTCGATCCCGCCGCAACCCGGCGCCCTGTTAATCTGGAACAATATGAAACCCGATGGCACCCCCAACCCCAAAGCGATGCATGCCGGAATGCCGGTGGTGCGCGGCACGAAATATGTCCTGACCAAGTGGTACAGGTCGCGTCCATGGCGCTGAAATGGCTCCCTCCGATAAGTGCTGCCCTGCTGGCAACAACCGCGGTGCATCCAGCCCCGGCTCTGGCGGCTGAGGCGGCTCCGGCGCGGATCGATGCCGCTCCGGCCGACAGTGCTGCATTATCGGCCAATGCCACGCTCGACCGGCTGTTTGCCGAAGACGCGCGGCAAAGCATGGCGCTTGATCCGCTGGGCGCGCTGGAACAAGGGCAGCGCATATCGGTCAAACAGTTTACGCTGCTGTTCACCCCCGAACTTGCGCGCAGGCGGCGTGATGCCAATGCCCGCACTCTGGCGCAACTGGTGCGGATTGATCGCACCCGGCTCGATCCGGGCCACCGCATATCCTACGCCGTGTTCGAAGATGCCAAGCGCAAGGAACAGGCGTTTCTGCGGCCTGAAGTGCAGGCGCTAACGGCGGTCCAGCCGTTCAATCACTTCGGCGGCTTCCACATCGCCTACCCCGAACTGTCCGGCGCGGGCACCGCAAATACGCTGGCAACGGTTGCCGATTTCGATCAGCTAATCGCGCGGCACCGCATCCTCGATCAGGTGTTCGCACAGGCCATCGCGCGCTTCCGCGAAGGCATGGCCAGTGGCGTGACCGAGCCCGCGCTGACGGTGGACAACATGATCGTGCAAATCGATGCGCTGCTGGCGCAACCGGTCGATCAATCGCCGTTCATGAACCCGGTCCGCCAGTTTCCCGAAGCAATTCCTGACGCCGAACGCAGCCGCATCAGCCGCGATCTCGCCAGCGTCACCCAGCGGCAGGTCTATCCTGCCTATCGCACCCTGCGCCGTTTTCTGGCTGAGGAATATCGTCCGGTCGCGCGGCAACAACCGGGACTGTCCGCACTTGCCGGTGGCGATGGGCTGTACCGCTTGCTCGCGCGCTACCACACCACGCTCGATCTTGATCCCGCCGCCGT
>CAZSTP010000039.1:2873-19358 GCA_964609325.1 uncultured Novosphingobium sp.
TGAAAAGCCGCTTTCTGACAGGCGTTTCAACGCTTTATCTGCATGAAGGCGCGCCCGGGCATCACTTCCAGATCAGCCTCGCCCAAGAGAACACCGCCCTGCCCGATTTCCAGCGCTTCGGCGGCAACACCGCCTATATCGAAGGCTGGGCGCTCTATGCCGAAACGCTGGGCTACGAAATGGGCTTTTACAAAAACCCGATGCAGCATTGGGGCACACTGGACGACGAGATGCTGCGCGCCATGCGGCTGGTCGTAGACACCGGGCTGCACACCAAAGGCTGGGGCCGCGAACAGGCGGTTGAATACATGCTCGCCAATTCGGGCATGGGCCGCAGCGATGCCGAGGCAGAAGTGGACCGCTACATCGCCAATCCGGGCCAGGCATTGGCCTATAAAATCGGCGCACTGACGATCCAGCGGTTGCGCAAGGAGGCCGAGGGCGCGCTTGGCAACCGCTTCGACATCCGCTTGTTCCACGATCAGGTGTTGGGAAGCGGTGCCTTGCCGATGCCCGTACTCGAAGCCAAAGTGCGGCGATGGATCGCAGCGGGCGGACCAGCGGGATACTTGCGCTGATCGGGCGTTCCTGCTGTAACCGGCGCATTGCAATTCGGTGGGGATATCCATGCTCGGCTATTTTATTGCGGCACTTCCGCATTTTCTGGGCTATTTCGCTTCGGCAATGGGCTTGGCCGCGGCGTTTTTGTTTCTCTATTCGCGCTTCACCCCCCACCGTGAATTCGAATTGATCCGGCAGGGCAATTCGGCCGCTGCCATCCAGTTGACCGGTACGTTTATCGGCTTTGCCATCCCTGTGGCCGTGGTGATCGGCCATTCGGTCAGCATCCCGGATATGCTGCTGTGGGGCGCTGTGGCCGCGATTGTGCAACTCGCCGTCTTCGTGGTCATCGCGCGCCTTTTGTTCAAAGAGATATCCGACAAGATCACTGAAAACTGTGCAGCTTCAGGCCAGTTTGTCGGCGGGATCGGCATTGGCGTGGGCATTCTCCAAGCTGCTTGCATGGTGCCCTGATCGATGAAAAAGCAACTCGCCCTGACCACGGCGATGGCCGCCACTTTGGCAGGCCTATCGGGCTGTTCATCACGCAATAGCTGGGATGACGATGTCGTTGTGGATCGCGATACGCGCGTTTGCGTGGATCAGAACGGCTACCGCGTTGATGATGACCGTTGCGGCCAGCGCGGGTATTACGGCGGCGGTTCGCACTTGTGGTACTATGTCAATCGCGGCAACCGCGTGCCCTTTTATGGCGACCGCGTGAACGATCCCCAGCTTGGCCTCAAAGGCAGCTATTTCCCGACCAAAGGCGTGCAATATGCCAATGCTCCGGCAAAGGCGAACCTGGTGAGAACGTCATCCATGGCGCGCGGAGGGTTCGGGTCGCGCAGCAGCTTTTTTGGCAGCGGACTGTCCTGATCGATGCAACGCATTACCCTTGCGCCGCGTCCCGATTGGCAAACAGCGGTGGAGGAACAGGGGCTACTTTGGCACAGCGATCTTGACGGACCCTATTGGGACGAGACCGCCTGCTATCAATTCACCCTCGCCCAGATCGAGACGATAGAGATGGCCAGCGAAACGCTGCACCAGCTTTATCTGGAAGCTGGCGAGCTTATTTCTCGGGATGAGCGATTGCTGGCCGCTTGCGGCATTCCGGCCAGCTATCACGCGGCGGTGCGCGATTCATGGCGTAGCAATGCGCCCGCGCTGGATTACGGGCGGTTCGATCTGGCATGGGACGGCACGGGCGAGCCCAAGCTGCTGGAATACAACTGCGATACGCCGACATCGCTGCTCGAAACATCGATCATCCAGTGGGACTGGAAGGAAGCGGTTTTTCCGCAGGCCGATCAATTGAACAGCCTGCACGAACGCCTGATAGAGCGCTGGCAGATGATCGCGCCTGCGCTGCCCGGCAGGCGGGTGTGGTTCACCCATGTGGGCGATGCGGTTCACGAAGACACGATGACGACGACGTACTTGCGCGATCTGGCCGAGCAGGCCGGGCTGGAAACGCGCGGGCTGTTGATTGACCAGATCGGGATCGATGGCGATGGGCGGATTGCCGATCAGGATGACTACCTGATTTCTGCACTGTTCAAACTTTACCCTTGGGAATGGCTGGCGGTGGAGGACTTCGGCCAGCACATTATCCGGCATTTCGATGACACCGTCTGGCTGGAGCCGGTGTGGAAAATGATGTGGAGCAACAAGGCGGTGCTGGCGATTTTGTGGGACATGTTCCCGGGCCACCCCAACCTGCTGGGCGCGACGCTGGACCCGAAAGCCATCGCCGGACCTTATGTGTCCAAGCCGGTTTTAGCGCGAGAGGGTGCCAATATTGACGTGGTGGCCGAGGGCAGAGTGCTCGCCAGCAGCGGCGGCCAATATGCGACGGACCGGTTGGTTTATCAGGAACTCTATCCGCTCAAGGATTTCGGCCAAGGCTATCCGGTGCTGGGAAGCTGGGTCGTGGGCGGGCAAGCCGCCGGACTTGGCATCCGCGAGGATGGCCTAATCACAGGCAACCGCGCCCGCTTTGTGCCGCATATCATCGGCGCTTGAACCTCACCCCGCCAGAGCCTCGGTGATCAATTTGCGTGTATTGTCAACGCCATAGAGTGCAATGAAGCTACCCATGCGGGGGCCTTGGGCCGATCCCAGCAGCGTTTCGTAAAGGCACTTGAACCAATCGCGCAGGGTTTCGAACGCGAAATCGGGGTTCTTGCCGATTTCATAGACAATGTTTTGCAAGTCTTCAGCCGTAGCGCCATCAGCCGTGGCTGCCAGTGCAGCGTCGAGCGCCGCCAAGGCTTGTGCCTCGTTCGCTTCGGGCTTGCGGCGGATCAGTGTGGGCGCGATGAAATCGCGGTTGTAGGCGAGCGCGCGGGTGACCAGACCATCAAGCGCGGGGTGCGCGGCAGGGTCGGCGTTTTCGACGTAATTGCCAAGGTATGACCACACCTGATCGCGGCTGGCCCCGGCACCGAGCACGCCGACGAGGTTTAGCAGCAGTCCGTATGTCACCGGCAGCTTGTCGCCCTCACCACCGGCATAGCCATTGGCGCGCAGCAAGTGCCAGACCGGATTGCCGAGTTGCTGTTCGACCGGCTGATCGGGCAGCTTTTCGCGGAACTGCCAGTATTCATCGACCGCACGCGGGATGATGCCGACATGGAGCGATTTGGCGCTTTTGGGTTCGCGGAACAGATAGAAGCCGAGCGATTCATCGCTGCCATATTCCAGCCACTGCTCGATCGTCAGGCCGTTGCCCTTGGACTTGGAGATCTTCTCGCCCTTTTCATCGAGGAAAAGTTCGTAGATCAATCCTTCGGGACGGCGACCGCCGAGCACTTGCGCGATGCGGCCCGATTGGGTGACGCTGTCGGTCAAATCCTTGCCGCACATCTCATAGTCGACGCCCAAGGCGACCCAGCGCATCGCCCAATCGACTTTCCATTGCAGCTTGGACCAGCCGCCCAGCACGGTGTGTTCGATCACTTCGCCGGTGACATCTTCAAACCGGACGATCCCGGCTTCGGCATCGACCACTTCGACCGGAACTTGCAGCACCTGCCCGTTGGTGGGCGAGACCGGCAGGACCGGCGAGTAGGTCTTGCGGCGTTCTTCGCGCAAAGTGGGCAGCATGATGTTCATGATCGCCTGCCAGTTGCGCAGGACATTGCGCAGCGCATCGTCAAATTCGCCCGCGTTGTAGCGGTCTGATGCAGAGACGAATTCGTAATCGAAGCCGAACTGATCGAGGAAGGCGCGCAGCATCGCGTTGTTGTGATGCGCAAAGCTTTCATGCGTGCCGAACGGATCGGGAATGCGGCTGAGCGGGTGGCCGAGGTGCGCTTCGAGAACGGCCTTGTTCTCGATATTGTCGGGCACTTTGCGAAGCCCGTCCATATCATCGGAAAATGCGACCAGCCGCGTAGGATGCCCGCCGGTTAGTGTTTCATAAGCGCGGCGGACCAGCGTGGTGCGCAAAACTTCCTGAAACGTGCCGATGTGCGGCAGGCCTGACGGGCCGTAACCGGTTTCGAACAGGACCGGGACAAGATTGCCCGCGCCATCGCGTTTGCCGCCCGGAAACCGCTTGGCGATTTTGCGGGCTTCCTCGAATGGCCATGCTTTCGAGGTTTGGGCGGCGGTGTGGAGGGCGTCTGTCATAATGCCCGCCCTTTTGCGCGGCCGTTCAGGTTTCGCAAGCAAAAGCTGAAGAGGTTTACACAGTTTACACTGTCCAGAAGGGAAGTAACGCGGCCCGGCAGAGACCGGTTCCGATAGCGGCCACGGATCACAAAATAGACAGATTTCATCAGCATTCCGCCCGTCTACACGAACGCCTGCCTGTAGGAAAACGCCGAAAGGGCAGAACCGCGCGCGGCCCTGCCCTTCCGTGGAGGTGCTCTTGAGGGAGGCTTACTTCAAGAGCGAGAGAACGTTTTGCTGTGCCTGATTGGCCTGGGCGATCATCGCGGTCGATGCCTGCGAAAGGATCTGCGCCTTGGCCATCGCGGTGGTTTCAGCCGAATAATCGGTATCGACGATGCGCGAACGGGCATCCGACAAGTTGCTGACATTGTCGTTGAGGTTGTTCACCACGGATTCGAGGCGGTTTTGCCCGGCACCCAGACCAGCGCGTGTGGCGCTGACGGCGGTGAGCGCGGCATCGATGTTATCGATAGTGGCGCTGGCATTGGCCGCGCCACTGCCATCGCCTGCCACCGTATCGTTGACCTTGAGCACCTGCGTAGCGGCAGGATCATAGGCGACTTCACCCGTGCCGAACAGCACATCGCCATCAAAAGCGATGCTGGTGAGGGTTACCGTGTCGTTGGTTTCGCTGCCGGTCTGGATCACGAAATCCAGATCGTCGGCAGCCACAGGTGCCGTGGCAACGGCAAACAGGTTGTTGCCGTTGAAGGTGGTCTTGGTCAGAACTTCGCTGACCTGGCTGGTCAGGTTCTCGACTTCCGACTGCATCGCATTGCGATCGGATTCCTGATAGGTGCCCGACTTGGCCTGAACCGCCAGTTCACGGATGCGTTGCAGCATCGCGGTCACTTCGTTCAGTGCGCCATCGGCGGTCTGGGCAAGGCTGATGCCATCGTTGGCATTGCGCACGCCCTGATTCATGCCCTTGATTTGCGAGGTCATGGTGGTGGTGATCGCAAGGCCTGCTGCGTCGTCCTTGGCACCATTGATGCGCTTGCCGGTCGAAAGGCGTTCCATGGCCACACCAAGCATCTTGGCGGCGGAATTCGAAGCATTGGTAGCGCGGATGGCGCTGATATTGGTATTGATTACTGCCATGTCCCATTCTCCACTATGGGGCGAAGCCGGGGTGCGCTCCGCGATTGGTCCCGGGTTCAAGGACGGCAGGTGTTGATGGCTCTTAAGGGCTTTGGTGAATTGCGCGGCAAGTTTTTACCAAGCCCTGTTCGTGCTTGCCCTTTGTTCCATTCCTGTTCTATCGCAACACCGTGACGGACCGGCCCGCCCTTTCGCTTCCGGCGATTCATGCCAGCCATGGCGGGTGCTGGCTGCGCGATGGATTTGCCACGCGCGGGGTCGGCAAAGGCGATGCCATTGTGGCCGCTGCCGATACACCGCTCCTGATGCTCAATGCGCCACTGGTGGCCAGCCGCCTTGGCTATCCCGATCTGTCGGGCCTTGATCTGCTGGAGCTTTACGCTTTCATCCATCCCGCGCGCTTCGTGGTGCCAACGCCCAAGGGTCTGGCCCATGCACTGGGGCTGGATGAACCGCGCGGTGATGACAGCGTGCCCCTGCTGTTGCAGCAAGCCGCCGAAGCTTTGCTGGCAGTGTGTGAGCGTGAAGACTGGGACGAGCGCGAAGGCGCATGGACCGGTTTGCAATCGCTGGTCAAAATGCGCTGGCCCTGGGCGCCCTTGTTAACGCAGCGCATCAAAAAGCCGCAAAAGGCCGAGCGCTGGTTGTTTGCCAAGTTGCCGGAATGGGAAGAAGCGGCGGACCGGCCACAACCTGCCCAAGTGGCGTTGGCCGATACCGCCATCGGTACACGGCTGGCCGAACTGACCGGCCAAGGTGCCGAAACCCGCCCTGCCCAGCAGGAATACGCGCGCGAGGCCGCCAAGGCCTTTGCCCCGCGCAGCACGCAGCGCCAGCCGCATATGGTACTGGCACAGGCGGGAACCGGCACGGGCAAGACCTTCGGCTATCTGGCACCGGCATCGCTGTGGGCCGAGCAATCGGGCGGAACAGTGTGGGTCTCGACCTATACCAAAGCCTTGCAACGCCAATTGCGCCGCGAAAGCCGTCGCGCGTTTCCGGCAGAGCGCAATGGCAAGCCGCCGGTGGTGGTGCGCAAAGGCCGCGAGAACTACTTGTGCCTGCTCAATCTGGAAGACGCTTTGCAGGGCGGCTTTGGCGGGCGCGCGGCGATATTGGCGCAACTGGTGGCGCGCTGGGCGGCCTATAGCCAGGATGGCGACATGATCGGCGGAGATTTGCCGGGGTGGCTGGGCACGCTGTTCCGCAAGCGCGGGATTGCGGCGCTGACCGACCAGCGCGGCGAATGCGTCTATGCCGGGTGCCCGCATTATCGCAAATGCTTCATCGAACGCTCATCGCGCGCCTCTGCCGAGGCCGAGCTGGTGATCGCCAATCACGCGCTGGTCATGGTCAACGCCGCGCGCGGGCGCGATGCGGCGCAGCGCCCGACGCGGATCGTGTTTGACGAAGGTCATCACGTATTTGAAGCGGCGGATTCGACATTCGCAGCAGCGCTGACCGGGGCCGAAACGATTGAATTGCGGCGCTGGGTGATCGGCCCGGAAGGCAAATCGCGCGGGCGCAGGCGCGGGCTTTCGGCGCGTCTGGCCGATGTTGCCAGCTATGACGAGGAAGGCGCGCGCGCGATTACCCAAGCACGCGAAGCCGCCGAGGCCCTGCCCGGTGACGGCTGGCTGGCGCGGATCGTGGAAAGTACGCCTTCAGGGCCGTTGGAGGAACTGCTGTCTGCCGCACGCGCGCTGACATATGCGCGCGATGAAAGCGGCGGGCAGGATGCAGGCTATGGTCTTGAGACCGAAGTGGCGCAACTGGACGGGCCGTTCATCGAAGTAGCAGGCCGCGCGCAGGAAGCGCTGGAGGCTTTGCGCAAACCGCTGGTGCGGCTGGGATTGCGGCTTGAAGCCTTGATCGAGGATGGACCGGACTGGCTGGACGGCCCTGCCCGTGCGCGGATTGAAGGCGCGCGCGGCGCGATTGGCTGGCGCACCGATCTGCTGGCCGGGTGGATTGCCCTGCTGGCGCGGCTGGGCGGTCCCGGTGATCCCGATTTTGTCGATTGGGTGGCCGTGGAGCGATCCGACGGGCGCGAATGGGATGTGGGGCTGCACCGCCATTACCTTGATCCGATGAAGCCCTTTGCCAATGTGGTGCTGGCCCCGGCGCACGGCGTGATGATGACTTCGGCCACTTTGCGCGATGGTGAGGATTGGGACAGCGCGATTGCGCGCAGCGGCGCTCCGCATATTGAAGTGGCCCCGCGCCTGTTCGCAGCGGAAAGCCCGTTCAATTACGCCTCGCAAGCCGAAGTGCTGATCGTGACCGATGTGGCCAAGGGCGATATTCCGGCGCTGGCAGCAGCTTACGGACGCTTGATCGAGGCATCGGGCGGCGGTGCGCTGGGGCTGTTCACCGCGATCCGGCGCTTGCGCGCGGTCTATGGCCGGATTGCAGACCGGTTGGCGCGGGGCGGCCTGCCGTTGTTTGCGCAGCACGTTGATCCGATTGATACCGGAACGTTGGTCGATATCTTCCGTGATGATCCGCGCGCCTCGCTGCTGGGCACCGATGCCCTGCGTGACGGGGTGGATGTGCCGGGCGATTCGCTGCGGCTGGTCATCATGGAGCAAGTGCCATGGCCCAAGCCATCGATCCTGCACCGCGCGCGGCGCTTGGCAGGTGGCGGGCAGGCCTATGATGACCGGATTATCCGCGCGCGGTTGGCGCAGGCATTTGGCCGGTTGATCCGCTCGATTGGCGACAAGGGGCATTTCGTGGTGCTGTCATCGGCGTTTCCATCGCGCTTGCTCAGCGCCTTTCCGCCGGGCACCCCGATCCGCAGGGTAACGCTTGATGTGGCTTTACAAAGCGTGGCGGGCAGTGTTTCTGCGACAGACGTTTTGCATCACCGGCCCGAGGGAATTTCGTGAAAACACTCGCTCTTTTCCGCCATGCCAAGTCGGACTGGAGCGATGCGCGCGCGCGCGATTTTGACCGTCCGCTCAATGCACGTGGCCAGCGCGGCGCACGGGCGATGGGCGAATATATCAAATCGACCAAGCGCCAGTTTGACCGGATGATCGCCTCGCCCGCCGTGCGCGCGGCGGAAACGGTGGAAGAGGCCAGCAAAGCGTGGGGCTGCACCTTCAAGGTGGAGTGGGACCGCCGGATCTATCTGGCCAGTTCGGCAACGTTGATCGATTTGCTTAAAGAGCTGGAGGGTGACCCCGCCAGCGTGCTGATGATGGGCCACAACCCCAGCCTGGAAGACCTGATTTTCGATCTTGTGCCCGACGATGGATCATCGCCGCTGCGCGATATCGTGGAACAGAAATTCCCGACGGCGACGTTTGCGGTGCTGGAGCTCGATGTCGATCGCTGGTGCGATATAGCCGAGGGTTGCGGGCGGCTGGTCGAGCTTAAACGTCCGCGCGATCTTGATCCCTCGCTCGGACCGTCCCTGATAGACTAATCATCAAGCGCGGCTGCCAGCCGGTTGCGCAGCGCAAGCAGCGCCGGGGCAAGCGCATCATCTGAATTTGAAGCTGGCAGTTCTGGTGCGGGCGTTGGTGGCTTGGCTTTGCCAGCGCGCAATGCCTGCTTGGCCCCTTTGATCGTGTAGCCTTCACGGTGCAGCAGCCGGTCAATTTCTACGATCAGCGCGATGTCTTCGGGCCGGTAATAGCGGCGCCCCCCTGCGCGGACGAGCGGGCGCAAGGTCGGGAAATGCTCTTCCCAATAACGCAGGACGTGCTGGCGAATGCCCAAGGCATTCGCCACCTCGCCAATTGTCCGGAGAGCAGCGGGATCTTTGCCGTCAACCGGACCGGGAATTGTCGCTGCATTCATGCCGGTGTCAGGCTTCTCCGATGCGATCCTTCAGCATCTGACTGGCGCGGAAGCTCAGGACACGGCGCGGGGTGATGGGCACCTCGATACCGGTCTTGGGATTGCGCCCCACCCGTTCCGCCTTGTCGCGCAACAGGAAAGTGCCGAAGCCCGAAATCTTGACGTTCTGGCCATCTGCCAAAGCATCACACATGTGTGTGAGAATGGATTCGACCATCTCAAGCGAGTCCGCCCGTGAGAGCCCCACGCGTCGGTTGATACTTTCAGCAAGATCAGCCCGCGTCAGAGTGCCAATGGAACGCATCCCCCTCGTCCTCCTAATCATCTTCACTAAACAAGCAGTCAGAATAACGCGGTTTGCAAAGAACGCAATGCAATGACTTGGTTTCAGGCGACAACCGGTACTTGGAAGGTATGCGAAAAAATCACACCCGCGCCAGACACGCGCCCCAGGTAAATCCACCGCCCATGGCCTCGAACATCACAAGATCACCCGCCTTGATCCGGCCATCGCGCACGGCGGTATCATAGGCCAAAGGCACCGAGGCCGCGCTGGTATTGGCATGGTGATCGACCGTGACGATCACTTTTTGGGACGGCAGCCCCAGCTTGCGCGCGGTGGCATCGAGGATGCGCAAGTTTGCCTGATGCGGAACGACCCAATCGATATCGCCAGGTTCATGCCCCGAAGCTTCGAGCACTTCCTTGAGAACATTGGAAAGATTGGTGACGGCATGGCGAAACACCTCGCGCCCGCGCATGCGCAGCTTGCCCACTGTGCCGGTGGTGGAAGGACCGCCATCGACATAGAGCAGCTCATTGTGCGCGCCATCGGCGTGCAACCGCGTGGCGATGATGCCGGGGGCCGCAGGATCTGTTTCGTCTACGTCTTGCGCCTCCAGCACAATCGCGCCCGCGCCATCGCCGAACAGCACGCAAGTGGTGCGGTCTTCCCAATCGAGAATGCGGCTGAAAGTTTCCGCGCCGATCACCAGAGCACATTTGGCCATGCCGGTGCGCAACATCGAATCGGCAGTGCCCAGGGCATAGAGAAAGCCGGAGCAAACCGCGGCAACATCAAACGCGATCCCGCCATTGCAGCCCAGATTGTGCTGCACGATGGTGGCGGTGGCGGGGAATGTCTGATCGGGCGTGGCCGTGGCCAGTATGATCAGATCGACGCGCGATGCATCGATCCCGGCAGAGGACAGCGCCTTGCGCGCCGCTTCGGTGGCAAGGCTCGACGTCGTCTCACCCTCGCCTGCGATATGGCGGTTGCGGATGCCGGTGCGTTCAACGATCCATTCATCGGTCGTATCGACCATGGTCGTCATTTCCGCGTTCGATACAGCGCGCTTTGGCAGTGCCGAACCGCAACCCTTGATAACACCGCGCAAGCTCATGCTGCATTCTCACCATTAATCGTCGCAGCGCGGGCGCGGCCCGTCGTCCGGATAGCCTCGGCGCCGAGACGGGCAAGGTCAGCCTGGATCCGCTCTGTCAGGTTTTCTTCCAAAAGCCGCGCCGTCACCGCCACCGCATTGGCAACACCGATCGCCGAAGCACTGCCGTGGCTTTTCACGACGATGCCGTTCAGCCCGAGGAACACCGCACCATTGTGATTGTTGGGATCGAGGTGATGCTTGAGCAATTCGGTGGCCGGACGCGAGATCAGGAAGCCGAATTTCGAGCGCAAGGACGACGAGAAACTGCGGCGGAGCAAATCGGCGACAAAGCGCGCGGCCCCTTCCATTGATTTCAACGCGATATTGCCGGAGAAACCGTCAGTCACGACGACATCGACATCACCGCGCGAGAGTTTGTCCGCTTCGGTGAACCCGTCAAACGACATTGCCAGATCATCGGCCAGTGCCTTGAGCTGGGTTGCCGCATCGCGCAGCGTATCGGTGCCCTTCGATTCTTCCGAACCGATGTTGAGCAAGCGCACGCGCGGCGATTGCAGATTGTTGACGATCCGCGCGTAGGCCGCGCCCATGATCGCGAACTGCACCAGATTGCGGGCGTCGCAATCGGTGTTTGCGCCAAGATCCAGCATGACCAGATCGGTTTCGCCAAGTGTGGGGAGCAGGCCTGACAGTGCTGGCCGGTCAATCCCCGGCATAGTGCGCAAGGCCAACTTGGCCATCGCCATCAGCGCGCCTGTATTGCCCGCGCTGACTGCAGCACCGGCATCGCCCTGTTTGACCGCATTGATCGTCAAGCCCATCGATGTGGTCTTGGCGCGGCGCAGGGCTTGCGTTGGTTTTTCATCACCGCTGACGGTATCGGGGGCGTGGAGAATCTCCGACGCCCCGCGCAAATTCGGGTGCTGTTCGAGCGCTTGCTTGATGCGCTCTTCATCTCCGACGAGGAGGAACTTGAAGCGGTCATGTCGACGGCGGGCAATTGCCGCACCTTCAATCATGACGCGCACGCCTTCATCCCCGCCCATCGCATCGACGGCGATACGCGGCAGGCTCATGTTCCCGAATCCCCCCCGTTGATGGGCTTAGAGCCCGACGGCGATGACTTCGCGACCGTTATAGTGACCGCAAGCATTGCACAGGTTGTGCGGACGCTTGAGTTCACCGCAGTTCGAGCATTCATGGAATGCATCGACGCTGAGCGCGTCATGGCTGCGGCGCATGCCCCGGCGTGAGGGCGAAGTTTTTCTTTTGGGGACGGCCATCGCGGCACCTATTCCTGAAATTGTGTACGTTTGTTGCGGGCGCGATAGGGAATACCGGACCATCGCACAAGCCCAATCCCAACAGCAACGGTTGGAAGCTGGACCCGCGCGCAGCGACAAGCGCAGCAGGAACGGGATTCGCCAAACACGGGCGAACGCGGGCCTATACGGAATTTTTGATGCTTTGCAAGCTTGCGCACGCTACGGAAGCGTAACAACCAGAGCAGATAATGGCTCAAACCGGGGGAGTTTCCAACATAATGACGATTTTGCCCATTACATTGTGCGCAGCCGCAGCAGCAGCGGCCATCAACACGTGGCTTTCCATCCGCATCGGAATGATCCGTGGCGCCAAGAAGATCAGCATTGGCGATGGCGGCGACATGGACCTGATTGCCCGCATGCGCGCGCAGGCCAACTTCATCGAAAATACGCCGATTGTACTGGTGCTGATTGCGGCCATCGAACTGGCCCGCACCGGCAACCCGTTCCTGATGGGCGTGGCGGCGGTCTATATGCTGGGGCGCGTGGCCCATGGCATTGGCATGGACGGCGGCCCCTTGGGCTTCCTGCGCGGCCCCGGCACGCTGATCACCATGCTGTCACAGCTTGGCCTTGGCATCTGGGCCGTATCGATTGCGCTTGATATGTAATCATGCCGGCGAGGCTCCACAGCCTCGCCGCCTTTTATCCCAACACGTAATCGCTGACGAAGCCGTTGGTCTGGCGTTCGCGACCGAATGTGCTGTTGGGACCATGACCGGGCACGAACGTCACATCGTTGCCCAGCGGCCACAGTTTCTGCGTAATCGAATCGATCAGGTCCTGATGATTGCCCAGCGGAAAATCGGTCCGTCCGATTGATCCCTGGAACAGGACATCGCCGACAATCGCAAAGCGTGATGGCGCGTGGTAGAAAATGACGTGGCCCGGCGTGTGGCCGGGGCAGTGGATCACATCGAGCACGAGATCGCCGACCGTCACCGTCTCGCCATCATTGAGCCAGCGATCGGGTTCGAACACTTCGCCGTTGATGCCCCAGCGCTGGCCATCTTCCTTTAATTGCGAAATCCAGAAGCGGTCCGCTTCCTGCGGCCCTTCAATGGGCACGCCAAGTTCTTTGGCCAGAATTCCGGTCATCCCGCAGTGGTCGATATGGCCATGGGTGACGAGCAGCTTTTCGATGGTAACGCCCGAACGCTCGATCGCCAGCTTCAGCTTTTCGAGATCGCCACCCGCATCGATGAAGGCGCCCTTCATCGTCTTGGTGCACCACACCAGCGTGCAATTCTGCTGGAGCGGGGTGACGGGGATGATGGCCACCTTCATGGGTGGTTCGACAGGTGTTTGGCTCATAAGCCCGAGATGGCGTCTGTTCGCGCGCTTGGCAAGACGGGAGCGATCACAGCCGCCCGCCTTTCCAAACGACCCGGCCAATCAGTTCCACATCGCGCGCAGGCCGCTCCATCCGCGGATAGGCGGTGTTATCGGAAATCACGCCCAACATGCCGCCAGGGCCAGATTCAAGCCGTTTGACCAACAACACGTCATCCAGCCGGATCACATGAATGCCCGCGCGCAAAGGGCGCGGGGTGCGGTCCACAAGGATTTCATCGCCATCGCGCAGCGTCGGCTCCATCGAATCGCCTTCCACCTCGATCACCGAGAGCATGGCCGGTTCGAGCCCTTGCGCCTTCAGCCAGCGATTGGAAAAGCGCAGGCGACCAGAGGGAATTTCCTCCGGCGTAAGCGCACCCGGACCAGCCGACGCGCCCAAGGGCAGGCGCGGGATATCTGCCCATTCCGCCTTTGCCGCACGAGGCCCCGCAGGAGCAGTGACAACGCCGCCCTTCCCGATTGAAATAACGGATTCGCGATTGCTTGCGCCAAGCTCTGTCTCAGGAACCCCGAAGAATTGGGCCAGCGTGCGCCGATCATTTTCTTCCAGCTTGCGCGGGCTGCCTTTGCGCACAAATTGCTGAAGATACGTGGTGTTACGCCCGATCAGCGCGGAAAGCGCGGCAAGACTGACGCCGCGCGCCGAGGCCAGCGCAACCAGGCGGCTGCGCGCGCCTGCTTCACCATCTGCATCCATGGGGCCTTGGCTATCCATCGGGCGTCCCTCCAATTTCGAAGGACTTTTCCTAGCAATGTAGGATTTAGCCGTCAACATAGGATTTATCCTATTTCGAGTCGTCGCTCATTCAACACAAAACGGAGGGTCAAACAGCCAATGCTCATCCGCAAAGTCGAAAAATTCATCCAGGCAACGGGCATGCCCGTCACCAAATTCGGCCGCCTTGCCGCGCATGACCCACGGCTCGTCGGCGATTTGCGCAATGGCCGCGAACCCCGTTCCGCGATGGTAAAACGAGTAGAACATTTCATGAACACTTTTGGAGAGAATGTCCATGCTGCTTGATCTTCACGCCTTCGAAACAAAATCCGAAACCGTCACAACACTGCCCCCGCGCAGGCTTTCAGCAGGGGAACGCCTGTTGCGCGAATTGCGCGAACTGGCGGGGCCTTTGGCTGAAATCGTCAGCCACGCCGAGGCGCCTTGGGCGAGCATCACCTTCACCGGCGCGCGCCATACGGTTGTGATGCGCTTTGCCGGCAGCGATGCCGTCAGCGATGGCGAGCGCTTTATCGCCACCCTGCCCGACCATGAATTCCGCCTGCGCAGCCAGCTAGTGGCTGATGCCAGCGTCACGCGGGTTGATCACGAGGTTCTGCCCGCCCCGCTTATGGAAGTGGAATGCGAATTGCTGCTGCTCGATCAGAATTGATCGCCGGGGATTGCCGGGCGCCTGCGTGGACGCCCGGTCTCCTCTCCCACAGGCTTAGCGATCCATTCGCGACAGCAGGGGCGCAGATTTCGCGCCGACCCACAAGCTCATGTCCACCGCGTTCGAGACGCGGAAGACCTCGCCCTTGGCGTTGAGAAACAACTCCTCCATCTCCTTGCGATTGAAGGGGCGAGAACCGAGCCGTCCGAACACCGCCATCTGCCCGCCGGTTTCATCCACCCCGCGATCGCGGTCCAAGCCCTTTGACAGCGCGATGGCAGGCGTGGGCGTGCGCGCCCATGCGATCAGTTCGGGCTTGGGTTCGGGCGAGAAGCCGTAGAAGTTGGGCTGGCTGGACGGCGAGGTGAGTTGCAGGACTTTCATGCCGTTGCGACCATCGGCGACATAGGCGAACAGCGAGGCGTTGGTGGATGCGACGATCACATCTTCGGCATCGTTCAATTGGCCGCCCGCCGTGTAGCTGGCGTAGATCGATGGCCGCGTGGGTGCGGTGATATCGACGATGACCAGCCCCTGCGACTTGGCCGCGACATAGGCATATGTGCGCGAAAGATAGACGCGGCGCGCATCTGTAAGCGGCACGACGACGCCTGCCACCGGTTTAGGCTGGGCCAGATTGGTGATGTCGATCAGTTCCAGCCCGTTGGCGGTTGTTGCCCACAGATAGCGGAACTGCACGGCGGTGGCGCGCGGGTCGGCCAAGGGGACCACCGATGTGACTCGCGGATCGAGGCAGGTTTCGCCGCCTTTGGCTGCGCTCACTTCGCAGGGCTTTTCGGGGCTCCACGGCTTGGTCAGGTGGACCGTGACCAGCGCCTTGTCGGTTACGACATAGGCATAGTCGCCTGCCAGCGTGATGTGCCTTGCGCCGGTGAGGACGCCATCGGGATTGAACGTGACGGCGCGGGTGAAGAAGTTGTTGCGGAATTCGCCATCGGCCAGCGTATCGACATTGACCGCGATCAGGCCTTCGACCGCATCGGTGACAAAAGCATAGCTGTAGATCGGCGAGAACGGCTGTTCCTGATTGATGCCACGCAGTTCGGGTGAATTGCGGGTTGGCGCAATCGCCTGATTGGTGGGCAGCGCCATGCAGGTGGCATTGGCGGTTTTCACATGCGTATCATGGCCGAGCGACGAGAACGGCGCGGTGACGATGCGTTCGGAGAAGCCCTTGTCGCCAATTGCGGCGATATCATAGGCGCGGAAGCCGCCCTTGCCTTCGGCGACGAACATGTATTCGCCGCGCATTTGCAAGCAGCGTACCGCATCCTTGGTGCCTTCGACGACGTTGGCGAATTGCTCTTGGCCCGTGGTTTCGCCAGAAAGTTTGCTGTCAAACGGCTTGCCACGCGTCCAGTTTTTGAGCTCACGCCCGTTCTTCTCGACGTGCTGTTTCCAGTAATCGGGATAGGCATAGCGGTGCAGATAGGAGCCGATCACAGCCTGCGGCTCGTCCCATTCGGTGACGCGCACGGCCTCAAACCCGCCGCCAAGGCCGAACCACGCGTTCATGCCGACGAAGTTGACGTAATTGGTGCCGAGCAGCAGCAATTGCGCCATCGTCGCGTTGTTATCCTCGTCCTGAGAGACATGGCAATCGGTGCACTGCTTGGTTTCGTTCTTGCGGACGGTGTGCGGGAAGTGCGGCGCGAAGGCTTGGCTGGAATAACCAATCGAGGAGATCGGTGGCTGCTGCACATAGATGCGTTCGCGGTTGATATTGGTCGATGACAGGATCAGCGCCGAGGTGGAGCGGATCGGCGCAGTGATTGCCTTGCCCGAAACGGGGTTTCCGGCGGCATCGAACTGCACCGGATCGCTGCCCGA
>CAZSTP010000040.1:0-19242 GCA_964609325.1 uncultured Novosphingobium sp.
GCCAACTACTTCAGCTCGTGCGGCTATGATCCAGCATGATCGGAAAACGCTCTAATGATGAAAACCTGTTCAGGCCGGGACAACAGACGGGCCTGACAGATGCAGAGCACACTGATCCTAACCGGCTAGGCACTCCGCGATATTGGATCGCAGAATCTGCGATTAAATGGAACGCGCCAACTGAATGGCTGCTTGCGTTCAAGGATGTGACTGCGGCAACCAATGTCCGAACCGTGATTGCAGCTTTCATTCCAAAAGTTGGCGCAGGCCATACCCTGCCGGTTTTGGAACCAGCCTCGAAACTCGATCAGCCATCTTGGGTGCAGTCGCAGTTGGTGCTTCTGGCGAACCTGAACTCCAGCATTTTCGATTATCTTGCCCGTCAGAAAGTCCATACCAATCATCTGACTTGGTATCTGGTCGAACAACTCCCCGTCATCCCGCCCGCCGCCTATGCCCGCCCGTTCGGCCCCAAAACCGCTGCCGAAATCGTGCGCGAGGCGGTGTTGGAATTGACGTATACCGCGCACGATATGGCCCCCTTCGCGCGCGATATGGGCCATGTGGATGCCAGCGGCGAAGTGCTGCCCCCGTTCGTCTGGAACGAGGAACGCCGCCTGCACTTGCGCGCCAAGCTCGATGCGCTCTATTTCATCCTCTATGGCGTGTTCGATCCGGCCAACCCCGAAGGTAGCCGCGACGACATCCGCTATATCTATTCCACCTTCCCCATCGTGGAACGCCAGGAACGCGCCGCCTATGCGGGCAAATACCGCAGCCAGGACCTTGCCCTGTCATGGATCAACGCCCTGATGGCAGGCCAGCCGGATGCGGACGTTAAGGGATAAGCACCATGAAGCGAAGCGGTGGCAAAGCTGGCCGGGCAATGGGGCACTACTCCATCGAACAACTCGAAAAGCATGTCGCCGCAAACAAGGCCGAAAACGATGAACTGCAACTGGTGCTTGCAGAACTGGGCTACCGCCGGACAACGCGCGCAATGGACCTGAAGGACTTGGTGTCGCGCCTGATCGACAAGAACAGACGCGCGCAGATTGCTGCCATCGGGCCACTGTTTCGCAACTTTGAATAAGCCGCCAAGAAGAAGCAAATGGCTCAAGTCTGGGGCATTCACATGCCGGAACGGGTCGGCGATGATCCGGTGGACAAGGGCTATGTTTGCCTTGGCTGGCCGCGAATTGGAGACATCTTCACTATCCCGGCTGACCGGGAAGCCTTCACACCACTGCCGGAAAGCCGAAGATTGCCCTGATATGCAATGGCGGTGGCAATCGCCCGCATTTCGACTCTACCAACCTCACGGCCAGGCCATTCGGATAACGTGATCGCTCAACCCGATTTCAGGGTAGGCTCCAATAGCCAGCAGCTTTTCCCGCCCGTCGATCCGATACTTGAGCCGCCAGAGCTTTCCGGGGCCTAGCCCCCTGAAATACCCCCAGACGTGGGGGTATCGAATTGGCCTTTTGCAGACACCCCCCAATCATACCCCCACCGGCTGGTGGCCAAATGCGAACGCGGGTGAACGCTTGCAGCCTGATAACCGCGAATTGCCTTGGATTTTCGGGGGGCTGCCTGGGCGGATACGAACATCAACGGACAGGTGATGGAGCGGTAGCGGGAAGCCAATTCCCGTCATAGGTCAATGAAATATTTGCCGATATTCAGAGCGATTGGATTGTGAGGCCCCCAAATTGGCCCCCGATGGCGCTGGATGCCTGTGGAAAACCTTGGACTATCGACGCCGAAATGGGCTGGCGGGCTTCAAGTCATATTTGACTGGCGGTGCGTCGCTAGAAACCGATAAACCACCAGTTGGTTGGCCTGGCCGTCAGTGTCATTCAACTTGCAAGTCGGTATTGACGGAGAAGCTGCCATTCGTCATCGATAGAGGCAAATATCTGTACTAAAAAAATTATTATCCTGATTGTGCCCACGATTTGTCGCGTACGGTGTGCTTGTAAACCAACTGCCGATCTGGGTTTCGATGCTTCCCTTGAATTGCTCTTGATGAGATGAATAAAGGTTCCGATGAGCCACCAGCCAAACGGTGCATGAGGGTTTGTTTCCGACAGTTTGGATCACCTTCGCGGGAACTCTGCCTCCCCTTGGATCGTTTAGCCGTTTCATTCGTAGTTTCATGAGCGTGCGCGTCCGGCTTTGGGACACTGCGTAGTTGATTTAGCCACCTTGACCTGCCCCCCGGAAGGTCCCTCATTCTGATGTATAGTCTGCCCACGAGTGCATTCAGCCGCAAGACTCTCGTTATGACTCCGGGACCAGCGGGGGGCAGGTAAGGGCCAACGAAACCCATCCACATATTCCGAGCGCCCTTGCAGCAAACCGAACGGTTCGATACCGTTTGAATTGCTTCAAAGGAATTTACGATGGCCGATTTGCCTTATCTCGCCCGGGGCGTCATGCCTGTCCAAACTCCTTCGAGCGTGCTTGTCTCGTCATCGAAATACCTCAATAATCCTCGGTTGCGCGATTGGCTCGCGATGATCCTTTTACGCCGCAACGGGCCCGATTTACCGCCACCTGCCGAAATGTACGAATTTTTGCCGATCCTTGAAGAATTGCGGGATCATGCTGCGATCGAGGCGATGTTTACCGCAGAACGCCGGACCAATCCGCAACTGGACGCGTGGCTTTCGGAAGGATTTTTTTCTACTTACAAAATCGAGGATTTCGCCCAACACATGCCCGGATCACTGGGCGGCATCTTCTACAAGTGGGTCACGGCAGGGAATTACGAAATCCAGATTACACCTTGGCACGAGCCAAGGAGCCAGTTGGAATTCTACAATCTGCGCTCGGGCCAGACCCACGATTTTGAACATATCCTTTGTGGAGGCGGGTTCAATTACATGGGGGAGTTGGTGCCTTACTGGTATCGTTTGACCAACGTTTTCAAGTTCATAAAAAATCCAGAATTGGCTGCCGAACTGAGTATGATCCAGATTTTTGGTTCGTTGCGATATACCGTTCGAACGCTGCTTCACTATCCGCAAGTTTGGGACACCTGCACAGATGCAATCCAGCGCGGGATGACGGTTGGCAAAGCGAGCGATGCCTTATTCATGAAAAAGCTAGAGCCGTATTTTCACTTGCCGCTGGAAGAGGCGCGCGATGCATTGGGGGTGCGCGGTGCAGTCGATATAGATACCGATATCGAGGGCGCATTTTGGGTAGAGCGTTTGTCAGCCGAGGAATTGTTGCACAAAACTGCTGCAAATGGTGCAGCATAACCTGTTGATTTCGGGGTCTGATGCATATGCATGATGCGTGGTTTTTTGACGGAGCGTATTTCTGAATTTGTAACAATTCAGAGGTGCCAAAATGGGCTTTGATCTTAAAATCCTGCCGGGCGGTTTCGGGCGTGAAGTTTGTGGGTTGCGTCTTGATAACGGTGTGGCTCCCGAAACCGCCGCTGCATTGAAGGCGAGCTGGCTCGAGCACGGCCTGCTTGTTTTCAAGGGTCTGGGCACTTCGCCGGAAGTCCAACTTGATCTCAGCCGTTGCTTTGGTGAACTGGAACCGCACCCGATCGAGAAATTCCGTTTGCCGGGTTACCCGGAACTTATCCTGCTTTCCAACGAGAACGGGCCGATCAGCCCTGTTTACGATTTTGACGGCGAGCACATCGTGCAGCGGATCCCGTGGCATACAGATCTTGCATTCACTCCCACTCCGAACGCTGGAGCGATGCTGCGGATGGTGCGCAAAGCCGAAACTGGCGGGCAGACCGGCTGGCTTGATACAGCGGCAGCATATGATGAACTGGATAGTGCCATCAAGGAAGAAATCGACGATCTTGAAGCTGTCTACCTCTTTCGGACCGGCATTGAAGAGATGCGTTTCAACCAGCAGGTTGGCATACGTATTTCGCCGCGCAAGGACAACTATCCCTACTTCCCGCCGGTTGCCAACCCGCTCGTCTGGACGCATCCTGAAACTGGGCGCAAGGTGCTTAACGTCAGCACGCTGAACATCGATCACGTGATCGGACAGGATACCAAAGCTGGCAGTGCGCTGATAACCCGTCTGATCGAACACGCGATGCAGCCCCGCTTCCAGTATGTTCACGAGTGGGAGACTGACGATATGGTGTTGTGGGATAATCGCCGCACCATGCACAGCGCATTCGGTCATCCTGTCAATCAGATCCGTATTGTTCATCGTACCACTATCAAGGGCGGCATTGCCATGGGCCGGGTTTACGACGACGGCGCCAGAGCGGAGCTCACAGCATGAACGCCCCTGCTTTTGATACACTTATTCGCGGTGGTACCATCGTTGATGGTACAGGTGCCCATCCCTATGTGGCCGATATCGGCATAAAGCATGGGCTGATTTCGGAGATTGGTCAGAATTTGCCGCCGGGCCGGCAAACCATCGACGCAACGGGCAGGCTGGTTACGCCGGGGTTTGTTGATATCCATACGCATTATGATGGGCAGGTGACTTGGGATAACCGGCTGACGCCCTCATCCTTCCACGGCGTTACGACGGCAGTTATCGGAAACTGCGGTGTCGGCTTTGCTCCTTGCAAGCCCAGCCCATCTGCCCGCGATGCCATGGTGCGATTGATGGAGGGTGTTGAGGATATCCCGCATCCCGTGCTTACCGAAGGCTTGCCATGGGCGTGGGAGACATTTCCGGAATACCTCGATTTTCTGGCATCGCGGTCCTACGACATGGATGTCGTCGCACTTGTTCCCCACGCTCCGCTACGTGTCTATGTCATGGGTGAACGCGGCGCAAACCGCGAACCGGCCACTGCCGAAGATATCGCCGAGATGTGCCGGCTGTTGGGAGAAGCATTGGATGCAGGTGCGGTGGGCATTGCCACGTCGCGCAGCCTCTTCCATCGTTCAAGCGATGGCAAAGCCATACCAACTTATGAGGCTGCGCAGGAGGAATTGCTGGCACTTGCCAGAGTGCTGCGGGAAAAAGGCAAAGGGGTATTCCAGATCGTTGAGGATATTCACCTGCCGGCGGCAAGCCTTTCTGCGATGCGCGAATTGGCCGAAGAAGCAGGACGTCCGCTGACCTTTTCGATCGGTACGGGTAATGCTGCGCCCTTCCAATATCCGCGCTTGCTGGACGAGTTGCGGGATGCCAACGCCAACGGGGTGGTTATCAAAGGGCAAGTCCTTCCTCGGGGTATCGGGGTCATCCTCGGCTTTGAACTGACGCTCAATCCGTTCTATACTGTGCCAACCTATCAGGCACTGAGCGGTCTGCCTCTGCATGAAAGGCTTGAGCAATTGCGGCGGCCCGATGTACGCGCAGCCATTCTTTCCGAGCCGCTCGATCCCGATCCTGCATTGGTGCTTGGCCGGGCTGTGCGCGATTTCGATTCCATGTTTTTGTTGGGAGAGCAGCCCGATTACGAGCAGTCTGTCGAGCGCAGTATCGCATCACTTGCGCGCATTGCCAGCGTGACACCCGAAGAATTCGCTTACGATGTGATGATCAAAGGTGTCTCGGGCGGGAAACTTTATCTGGCAATGGCCAATTATGCCAATGGCAGTCTTGATGCCATCGGTGAAATCATGTCCCACCCTGATATTGTGTTCGGCCTTGGTGATGGCGGTGCACATGTTGGTACGATTTGCGATGGCAGCTATTCGACGTTTGCATTGACGCATTGGACGCGTGACCGTGATCATGACCGCAAGCCGGTTGCCGACGTTGTGCGCCGGATGACTCAGGCGACAACGGAAATCATCGGCCTTAAGGATCGGGGTGCCTTGCTGCCCGGACTGAGGGCAGACATAAACGTGATTGATTACGCGCGGCTGGCAATCGGTGCACCGGAGGTGTGCTATGATTTGCCCGCTGGCGGCAAGCGATTGCTGCAACGCGCAACGGGTTATGATGCAACGATGGTGGGCGGAAAGATCGTATGCCGTGATGGCGTCCCAACCGACACGTTGCCGGGACGGCTTGTGCGCGCCTGCTGACCTGCTTTGAATTGCGCCTGCACAGACATCTTTGTGCGGGCGCAATTATTTAATTCTTTGGCTATCAACCGTCAGATTGGTCGACAGTCACTCCTTTGTTCCGGTCTGTGCGAGATTGGCGCTGGAACTTAGCAGCATCCTGACAAGTTCGGTTTGGCGATTTGTTCCTGTTTTTGTGAATATGGATTGCAATTGCGATCGTACTGTATGTTTGCTCACGCTCAGCTGGATCGCAGCTTCTTCGGTGTTCATTCCAGCAGCGAGCAATCTTGCAAGTTTTGCTTCAGCTTTTGTGAGTTTGAAGAGGTGTTCGATGTCAATCGCGTCGAGCGGATTTTGTCTCGCAGGATCTCGCAGGACGATTACGGCGGTACGCCGCAGCGGTGCCGAGATCGGAGCATAGGGTGGGCCAGGTCGGATAATTGCTGTTACCGGGATGAGATGGTCGTCGCGCGATAATGCCAGCGTAGCGTAACAATCGGGCCTGCTGTTCGGGCTTTGCTGATGTGCCATTGTGCGGATGTGATCCTTCAACAACTGCTGTTCAGCTTGCCGATGTGCAACAATTTTTCCATCAAACAGGCCAAGCTGCTGCGTTTCTGCCAGCATGGCGTCCGCTACGGCGTTGGTATTGAGCACAACGCCATGTTCATCCACGAGGATGACGCCCGCGCCACTGGTTTCAAGAACGTATTCGGCAATCAGGCGCCGGCGCTCGCTACGCGCAAGGGTAAGGTAAGGTTTTGTAATGCCAGATAACAGTGGCTGCAAATCGGCAAGCACCTCAAACCAGTCTGCGGCAATCGAGCCTTCATCCAGAGGCGCGCGCGTTACGACCCATATCGACCGGCGTTCATCAAGCCGAATGCGGATTGCAACGGACCCACGCCACGGTCGGGATGCATCATCCGTGGCTTGCAACATTGCTGGCTGTTCAAACGGGAGGGTGTCAAGCAGTGATGAACCGACAAGTGCCGAAAAGGGTGCGTCCATCCCGATCGGTGCAAGCACGGCCCCCTGATCCAGATTTTTGCCAGAAACTGAAAAGATTATCGCTGAACCGCTACCGCCCAAACGCTTCGACAATTTCTGTAGAAATGTTTGCCAGACAGGTCGTTCGGAAAGGCCTGCGAAGATGCTTTCCGCCAGTTCGGCGTTTGCAAACATCATGAAACTCTCCGCATATGTCGGCGAAGTTTCGCCGGAGCTTGCCCTGCTGGGCAAAAATCAATCACGAATGGGGTGCGCAAAAATAATATATCTTTTTTTCGCATCCTTCCTTTCACTTGCAGGATCTGACCTGATTTTTGAGTGATGAACGCAAGAATAATATGCATCATGCAAATGCATGATGCGGCGTGCGACAAGCCGCAGTACCTTGTTACAAATCTAGACGCAAGGGTTTGACGAGCCTGCTGGGCGCGCAAGCATCATTTGCGACGAGAAAACAAGCACCATCATTTCACGTGCAATCCGTTGCATGAAAATTGGGTGGAAATGGGAGGATTAAATGGATCGGCCGCATCTGAAAATACGCCATGTTGTGATGACAACCGTTGCTGCAATGTCTCTAGCCACGCCCGCTTTTGCGCAATC
The DNA here is from genome assembly GCA_964609325.1 of uncultured Novosphingobium sp. GTDB lineage: Bacteria > Pseudomonadota > Alphaproteobacteria > Sphingomonadales > Sphingomonadaceae > Novosphingobium. Next base: position 7,587 of record CAZSTP010000040.1, read on the forward strand.
CGAAACAGACGCTTCAGGCGAAAACAGCTTGGGTGAGATCGTAGTTACAGCCAATAAGCGTAGTGAGAACCTGCAAAAGGCTCCTATCGCAATCTCCGCTGTGTCGTCTGCTCAGCTTGAGCTTCAGGGACTATCCGAGACGAAAGATCTCAGCGCCATTGCCCCAAACGTATCCATTGTCGGGGCGACGACTAACGCCACGGCTTCCGTCGTTACAATCCGCGGCGTGCCCACAGCGGCCGACGAAACCATGGGCTATGATTCACCCATCGGGATTTACGTCGATGGTGTTTACATGGCTCGGTCTGCTGCATCTTCGTTCGAAGTTGCAGACATTGAACGTGTGGAGGTTTTGCGCGGACCTCAGGGAACCCTCTTCGGGCGAAATACAACGGGCGGGGCGGTCAATTTCATTACCCGTCTGCCTTCGGATGAGGCAAGTCTGGCAGTGCGCGGTGTGGTTGGGAATCTGGGTCAGGTGACTGCTCGGGCCATCGCCAACAGCGGCACAATTGGCGGAATTCTCAAGACATCAATCGGATTGTTGTATCGCAAGCGGAATGGCACGGTTGATAACCTGCTTGAGCCCGATCGCAGCCGTGATCCCGGTGCCTCCGAAACAATGAGCGCACGCTTTGCCGCCACTGTCGACCTTGGCGACAACTTCACCCTGACCAATATTGCCGATTTTACGCGAATAGAAGGTCTGGCGGGCTTCCAGCAACTTGCAGCTCTTGGCGATGGGACAGCCCTTGCACCGATCTCACTTGGCGGAAACACTTTCAACCGCGTACAGCCTGCCAATGTTCGGGGCTATCTTGCTTCGGCCACAGCACTTGATCCGCAGTGTGGAATACCTCTTTCACAAGTTTCCACATCTCGGCTTGATAAGGTCTGCAACAACGCTGATGGTCCCTCGGTTGACAAGCTGTGGGGCAATATGACGCGCCTAACCGGTGATTTGGGTGGTGTCACCGTGCGGTCGACCACGTCCTTTCGTTGGTGGCGAAATTCGATTGCCGGAAATGATATTGATGGCCTTGGCAACATAAGGGGGCCGCTGCTCAGCTCGACAACAACGCTGAATGGCATGCCAGAGTCAACGCTCGCGTTGTTCCAGCCAGCAGGAAATGCCGCGTTCTTGGCGTCGCAAAGTGTTCCGACCACAACGCAAGGGCTTTTCGAGACTGTCAATTTCCGCCGGCAGAAGCAGTTCAGTCAGGAAGTCGAACTCGTCTCCGACAATGACGGCAGTTTCCAGTGGGTTTTGGGGGGCTTCTTCTTCAACGAGAGTGGCTACGAAAGAAATCCTCAGAACTTTCTGTTCGTAGTGGACACCAACCAGGCTGTGTTCACGGAAACAAATTTTGGCGCTCTTGCCCCGTTGCTGCGCGCGGGCAATCCGGCGCGTTTCCGTGGTTCACCACAATCATCAACGCTCGGCTATCGTTCGTGGAGTGAATCCATCGCGGTATATGGACAAGGCAGTTATCGCTTTGGTGGTCCGGACGGAGCGTTGGGGATTACGGTTGGCTTGCGCTACACTTGGGATAAAAAGCGCATGGAGGTGTTCCAGAACGGTGCTGCGCCTTACACCAACCCGGTTCAGATTGCTTTGAATGATCAAAGGGCAAAGTTTTCGGCGCCAACGGGTCACATCACACTGGATTATCGCGCGTCAACCGACATCAATCTTTACGCGCGTGCTGCTCAGGGATACCGGTCCGGCGGCTTCAATGCCCGCCAGCCCACAAGTCTTGCCAACAACATCGGCCTGATCCCCTTTGACGACGAAACAATCATCTCCTACGAGCTTGGTTTCAAGACGGAATTTGGCAATCGTCTGCGGCTGAACGGTGCGGTTTTCTACAACGAGTACAAAGACCAACTCGTATCTCTGCCCATTCCGATCACCGGCGGCGGGTCTTTTGGCAACGCAATCGTCAACGCGGGCCAGACAGACTACTGGGGCTTTGAGCTTGAGGGACGCCTTGCCGCAACGGACAATCTGAAATTCGATGGATCGCTTGGGTACGTGAAGGTTACACCGAAGGACTTCCCTCAGGTCAGCAGCACAGGCGCAAACGTCAATGCGGCCGGATTGTTCAAACCGGGATATGCGCCGGAATACACAGCCAATGTCGGAGCTACTTATGTGCGTAATCTGCGAGGCGATACCAATCTGACCGCCCGCATTGGTTACAACTATACTTCGGCATTCTGGATGTTCGGCAATCCGATCGCGTCGCCGTTTGGCATCCCCACGAAAGGCGAAGCCCGCGGCCTGCTTGATGCGCAGTTGCGGATAGATGGCATTGCGATGGGCGGAGGCAGCGACGGTTTTAGCGTGACGCTGTGGGCCAAAAATCTTACGAATAAGGAGTACGTCATTCGGTCGGTCGATTTTGGGCAGCTAGGTTATGCCACGACCATTTACGGCGATCCACGGACGTTCGGCGTGACGATGGACATCAACTTCTAGATTGGAAAAGCACGATGCCGGGAGGCCAGGAAATCTGGGCTGCCCGGCTTGTTGCAGGAAGAACCGGATAAATGAAAGAAAACCCGCGAAATCGGGGGCTTGCGGCGACGCTGACGTTAACTGGTATCCCTGCGTCTCTTGGTGTGGTTTGCCTTTCGCCAGTTCTTCCTTTGATGGAAGAGGCTTATAGTAGCCAGCCCGAAGTCATACCGTTTGTCAAATACGTGTCGGTTTGCATCGGCATTGGAATGGTAATGGGCGCGCCCATTGCCGGAGCCGTCTCGGACAGGTTTGGGCGGCGCGTCACTTTGGTAATCGCTGTAATTGCGTTCTGCTTTTGTGGTTCTTTGGGGTACTGGTTCGACCATGTGCCCACGCTAATTCTTCTGCGCACCCTTACAGGAGTGGGTGCCGCGGCCATTCTGACCATCGGCGTTGCGCTGATGGGTGAGCTATACAAGGATGGAGAACGCGACCGCCTGATAGGGATAAACGCAATGTGCAGCAGTCTTGCTGCAATCGCGACGGTTTCATTATCCGGTTTGCTGGGTGCCTATTCTTTCAAGCTCCCGTTTCTGCTTCATCTGCTGCCTGCCCCTATGCTGCTGATGGTGCTTGCTTTTGTGCCCCATGCCGCGAACGCTCGCAAAGATACAAAAATGGCTGCGGGCAAGCTGTCCTTCGCTCATTGGACGACGCTTGCGTTGGCGCTTGCCAGTGGCATCGCCATTTTCTCGATCCCTGTCTATTTGCCGTTTTTCATGCGCGATGCCGGCTTGGCCAACCCCATACTGAATGGGGTAATCCTTGCGTTCATGTCAGTTTGTTCTGCATTTTTCGCAGCATTCTATGGCAAGGCAAGACATCATTTATCGATTGGCGCAGCCTTTCGCTCAGCTTTGATCCTATTGGTTATCGGTTGCTCGATCTTGATGGTTTCATCCCAGATTGCGGCATTCGTCATTGCGGCCATGTTCCTCGGGTGCGGAATGGCGTGGGTTGCGCCCAATCTCATGACGGCGGCAAACCTGTTATCTGTCGATAGCAACAGAGGGCGTATTGTTGGATTGGTGAAGGGCGCAAATCTGTCAGGCTCCTTTCTGGCAGTCCTGCTGCTCGATCCGATCTACCGCTTTGCCGGTGCGTGCGCCACGCTTGGTGCACTTGCGCTCTTTGCCACAGTGCTTGCCACCATAGGCACCATGCCCTTAAAATCGCTGGGCAAGAATACGTCCGGTTAAAACGGAGCCTGGCGTGCGCAGGCTCGCTCAGTGCGCTGCTGCCTCGCTATCCTGCGTAACCAGACCTTCCATCCAGTCACGAGTGCGTTCGTCATTCGGGTGGAACACTTCCACGCGGTATTGGCCATCTAAGTCTGCAAAAAAGATGACTTGCTGGAATTGGTAGATCTTCCCGTCCGCATGCAAGTATTCCAGCTTGCGTGCGCCGCGTGTTGGCAAATCATAAAGTTCCCAAAGTTTGCGGAAATCCGCACTTTTTGCACTTAGTTCCGCAACGAGGCGGCGCATGTCGGCGTCATGGACATTGCAAGCGAAAGCTGCCCGAAACATGGCCAGCTGTCGACGGGCCGTTTCCTCCCAATCCGGCAAGGAATTGCGGGCGCTAGCGTGGGTAAAGAGCGAAACGAGCTGGTTGCCGTTACCTGCAAATTTTCTGAAATCGCCAAACAGGATGCGGGCCGCAGCATTGGACGCCACGTATTCCGCGCGCGCAGCTCGAATTACGAAGGCGGGGAGGAACTGCATCGCGTCGATGATTGCCTGGACTGGCGGCAATATCTCGCCGAGGTCGATGGAACTGGCGGCTTCCATGTCGCCAAGACCCAAACGCAACAGTTGTGCCTGCTCAACTCTGGATAGCCGCAGCACATCTGCAATACGGCCCAGCAGACGCGGCGATGCAGAAACGGCGACGCCCTGTTCCAGCTTCGTGTACCACGAAGGGGAAACCCCCAGGAGATTGGCGACCTCTTCGCGGCGAAGGCCCTTTGCGCGGCGACGTTCGCCAGATGGCAGACCGACAGCGCTTGGCATCAGCTTTTCGCGCCGCGACCGCAGGAAGGCACCAAGCTCTTGCGCGCGCCAGGGTCGCGGATCGGCGAGGTCGTTTTTGGCCATGGTGACACTTTCAGTCCTAGTATGAACTAGCTCAGTTTCATCATGCCCAGCCCACGCTTAAAACGCCAGTAACAGTTATGCGGGCAACAGCAGCGATAGAGGAATGTCAAAATGGCAAGTTCTGGTCAGCACAAGGTAATCCGGATAGGTGGGGCCAGCGGGGCACTCAATGATAGCATTATCGCTGTGCCGCAGTTGCTGCGGGTACCTAATCTCAATTATCTGGTTTTCGATTACCTTGGTGAAGGCGCGATGGGCCTGTTCCGACAGATGAAGGTCGCCGATCCGAACTCTGGTTTTCTGCCTGATTTCGTAGATCTTCATGTTGGCCCCTATCTGGCCGACCTCAAGGCCCGGAGTGTCAAAGTTGTGAGCAATGCGGGCGGCATGAACCCCGAAGGGCTGGCCGAAATGATCCGCCAGCGTGGGCGTGAAATGGGGCTGGAAATCCGTGTGGCCACCGTCACGGGCGACGACATTGAGCATCTGGTACCTCAACTGCGCGCAGAGGGCCTGCGCGATATGTTCAACGGGAAAGAACTGCCGGACGAGGGATTGGGAGCGGTTAACGTCTACCTCGGTGCTTTTCCCATCGCTGCCGCGCTGGCGGCGGGAGCCGATGTCGTCATTACTGGACGTGTGGTGGACAGCGCACTCGTTCTAGGCCCGTTGATCCACGAATTCGGCTGGGGGCCGCAGGACTATAACTTGTTGGCTGCCGGCACGACGGCGGGGCATCTCCTTGAATGCGGCGCGCAGGTCAGTGGCGGCTTGTTCACCGATTGGGAAAGCGTACCTGATTGGGCCAATATCGGGTTCCCGGTGGGTGAATGCCATGCCGACGGCACTTTTGTTATCACCAAGGCTGACAACACTGGCGGGCTGGTTTCAGTCGGCACCGTGACCGAGCAGTTGTTGTATGAAGTGAGCGACCCGCAGGCCTACATCGTACCGGATGTAGTTTGTGATTTCAGCCAGTTGAAGCTTGAGCAAGTCGGACCGAACCGGGTCAAGGTAACCGGTGCGAAGGGCTACCCGCCAACCGACAGCCTCAAGATATGTGCCACCTTCAGCGCGGGGTGGCGTTCAGTCGCGTTGATCCCGATTTCCGGCATCGATGCAACCCGCAAGGCCCAACGCACTGCCGATGCTTTGCTGGAGCGGACCGGCCGTTTGCTGGTCGAGCGCAATCAGCCGGACTGGAAGACAAAGCATGTGGAAATCATTGGCACCGAAACTGCATATGGCCCGCGTGCGCACAAAGCGGCTCCGCGTGAGGTGCTGCTAAAGATCGTTGTCGATCATGAGGATATGACTTCGGCCCTGATGTTCGGGCGCGAGCAGACCGCCGCGATCCTGAACATGGCGGTCGGCACATCAATCGCTCCGATCATTGCTGCTCCCCGCGCGTTTCCGCTAACAGACATGTTTCTTGGCCTGATCGACCGCGACAGGGTGGCCGCACAAGTGAGGCTTGACGGCCGTGATGTTCCGTTCAGCCCACCGGTCCAGGGCGGTTTCGATCCTGGAATGATCGTGTACCCCATTGTGCCGCCCGTGCCGATGAATAGCGAAGTTGAAGTTCCGCTGATCCGGCTTGCCTATGCCCGCAGCGGCGATAAGGGGCGCCTTTTCAACGTAGCGGCGATCGCGCGCAACCCCGAATATCTGCCCTATATTCGCGCCAGCCTGACGCCGCAGGCCGTGGCTGATTGGTATCGTCACTTGTTTGACGACCCCGCTAATGGCCGGGTGGACGCCTACGAAGTGCCCGGTCCCAACGCGATCAATTTCGTGGTTCATGATGCGCAAGGTGGTGGGATCAATGTATCGCCCCGCTTTGATGCGGCGGCCAAGAGCATGGGCCAGCATCTCCTGGAAATGCCGATCAGGATCCCCGCCACGATGGCGCTGGGTCTGGCTTGAAACAGGAGCAGTAGACAATGACCGAAGATATACCGTACCTGGCACGCGGCGTTCAGCAGATGGAAACAGAAAGCAGCAGCCTGGTAAGTTCGTCGCCCTATCTTAATGAACCTCGCCTGCGCGAGTGGGTGGCAACGGCCTTTCTGCGGCGTAGCGGGAAAGACTTGCCAACTTCGTTTGACACGCACCGGCTCTATCCGATCCTGTTCGACGTGCTTCCCCTTGATCGGATCGAAGAACTGTTCACCCAGGAACGCAAACGCTGGCCCGATCTGGATGACTGGTTCAGCAAGGGCTTTTCCTCGTCCTTCACTATCAAGGAGCTGTTGGGCTATCCGCCCGGCTCGCTTGGACACTTATTCGGCAGCTACCTGGCCGACAACAACTTCGAGATCGACATCGTTCCGCGCTTTGAACCCAAAAACCAGTTCCAGTTCTATTCTTTGCGCAGCGGCCAGACACACGATCTGGAACACATCGTGTGCGGCGGCGGGTTCGATATCATTGGCGAATTGGTGCCTTATTACGCGCGCCTCAGCAACGTGCCGCGGTTCCTCGATCCTGAATTGGTGAGCTATATCAATGCTGGGCAATTGCTCGGCTCGCTGCGCGTGCTTACGCGAACGGGGCTGCATTATCAGCAGTCATTCCCCACGGCACTAAGTGCGATGCGCCATGGGATGGATGTTGGCGAGCAGTCTGGCCCATTCTTCATGGCAAAGTATGAGGACGTGTTTCATCTGAGCTTACCCGAAGCGCGTGCCGCGCTGGGGATCTGCGGTGCGACCGATCTCGACAGCCGCGATGCGTCATTGGCTTGGCCGGAATACCGCTGAGAGGCAGAGATACGAAGACCTCTGCGCCGCGCGTTGGCGATGGCGCGGCGGGCACTGTACCATGACCGTCTCCGAACGTCAGTCCATATTCGGCAAGACGGCAACGGCCTTTAGTTCAACCAGCGACCCCGGATAGCCAAGGCCGGCAACGCCAATGGCAGTCCACGCCATTGCGATCCCGGACATTGTCTGCCCCATAACCTGCATGAACGTCTGCATATTGGCCGGATATATCCACGGAATGAAAACCTGGAAGGCGAAGATCGCGTTTTTGCGGCAGCATGCCTACTTGGAGCAGGCCGGCATTCAGCGTTCGATTGAGCTCGATGCAGCGCAAATGAAGGAAAGGCTTGGAACCACGGCCTATCCGTTCGGGGTCCTATTTGAAGATGGTGGGCGGGTTAATCCCTATTTGGTCGGCCGTGAAGAACGCGATTTGGGATATGGGCTGGGATAAGTTGGACCGGTGGACTGCCCTTGGTTCGTCAGGCTGGGACCATTTCACGGTGCGCAGCAGGAAGGCAGGCTGTGAGCAGGACGCGCAAAAGCACGTTCAGCCATGCGACGAGCAGCATCAGGTTATGTCCGGCGGCGACAATGATGGCGTTGACGGCATCGCCAGTGGCACCGGCAAGGTGATTGCGTTCGAGCAGGCCGTCGGATTTGGTGTGGCCGATGATCGGCTCGATGGCATTCCGGCGTCTGAGTTCGCGCTTGATCGTCGGTGAGGCAATGCCGCGGGTGTGGGCAATGTAGACCTTGGCCTTTCCGCCATGCTTGTGCCCCTTGTAGCCCCGGTCCACATAGGCCCGCGCGACGGTGATGCCGGTCAGGCGCTCGACCTGCTCGATTTGCCCGGACAGGGTATGGCCGTCGTAGGGATTACCGGGCAGAGCTTGCATACCGAGGATGAACTGGCCACCTGCGGTGCGCGCGTTGGTGACCGCAATGGAGGTCTTTACCCCGAACTCGTAGCGCGTTCTCGCCTTGCCCTTGGCGATGCATTCCACCTCGGGCGCATGCAGTACGTAGAGTTTATCGGTGCTGTCCGGCTTCTGGGTCAGGATCTTTGCCACCCGCTCACGCGCGACGGCAAACGCCGCCTTGAGTTCTTCATTGCCGGCAATCTTGCGGCCGATTTCGCGATCAAGCCGCCCCAGCAAGGTGCGCAAGCGTCGAACCCAGCGCATCGCCTGTTTGTGTCCACGACCGTGGATCAGCCGCGAGACATCACGCCGGGCCTGGCGTCCGACGCGCAGGAATGACTGCCGCAGCTTGAGCCCGTGTTTCCTGGCCAAACGGTTCAGCCACTCGATGTCGCGCATCAGCAGATGACTGCCGGTGGGATGGGCAACCGCCTTGGTCTGGACTGTCGTATCCACCGTTACCCGCTCGCAGGCCTGAGGTGGCATCGCCCGGGTCTCCATCGCAATCCGCAGCGTCTCGGCCAGCAAGAGTTCAAGCTTGCCAGCACCTATCCGCCCCCGCCACCGCGTCATCGACGACCGGTCCAGCGGCAATTTGTGGCGGAAGTACTGCTCGCCGCAGAAGTACTGGAAATACAGGTTCTCAACCCAGCTGGCACAGACTGCCTCGTCGGACAGACCCTCCATGTGCTTGAGCAGGTGCAAGCCTGCCATCAGCCGCGTCGACAGGCCAGGGCGCCCCTTCTCGTGATAGAACCGGCCAAACGCTTCATCGAAGCGAGACCAGTCGATCAGCCGAGCCAGCTTCACCAGCGCGTGCCCCATGTCGATCATGTTGTCGAGCTGGCTGTGGAACAGCTCGTCACTACACGGCGCTGGCTTTTTCGGCGGCATCGGCAAACCTCATCGTGTCGACCAGCGCACTGAATCACCACCTGCAATTCGAGGGAAGCCCCTACGAGCGCGGGCGCGCAAAATCGCAAGCTTTTTGCCCGATCCCGCCCGAAACCTTGCAAATACGATTACTTCAATCCCGCCAAAACCAACGCATTCCTGCGGCTCTCAGCGTTCTTCACGGGCGACTATTTGTTTTCCAATGGCATGGTGGCAACAGCCGCCCGTCTTGGTGCAAGGATCCATGGCAACAGCGAAGCCATTTCTCTGGAACGGGTCGGGACTCAGTGGCGCGTGCGGACGGCGCAAGGCAGCGTGATGGCCAAGCGGGTAGTGTTCTGCACGGCGGCATATCCGACCGACATCGAGCCTGCATTCCAACGCGCATTCTAGCCCTTGATGGCGTTTGCCCTTACCACACATCCTTTGCCGGAGGAGCTGCTGGGCGTTGTCATGCCCGGTGGCGGAACGTTTGCGCAGGCGCCGGTCGACCTCAACCCGATGGTTTAGGATCGCCACAATCGGCTGATCCTTTCATCCATCCCACGCCGTGGCCGAGCTCATGATGGGCAATGGCACTTCCAATCGCAACTTGCATGGCTGCACAGGGTCTGGTCCGAAACTCGCGATGTAACGATCTAACTGGAACGCTACTGGACCGGACGCGTCGCCATGCGTGACACACAGTTTCCGGGTGTGTTCGAGGTCGATTCCGGGGTGTATGGGCTCATGTATTTTAACGCATGGGGCAATGTGCTGGCCCCATTGATGGGGATGTTGGTGGCACAAGGTCTTGCCACCGACACAATGCGCTCCCTGCCATTCCCGCTGGAACGAGCAGAGCCGGTGGCAAGACCGCAAAAGCAGGCATGGCTGATAAGGGACATTCTCATCCCTTTGGCGCGAACCGCCCAGATACTGGGCATGACCACCGACGCGAGTAAGTCCATTTCGGAGCGACCGGCCGGAGCACCAGTGTTCGCAAAATGCCGCATCTGTTGGCTTTTGAGGCATGATGGGCTTGCCGTTGGCGCGACGAAACCAGATGGACGCCGCTATCCATCCGCCAAGCCAAAACAGCGGTAACAGGATTGCAGTTGGGTTCACTCTTTTCCTCAGGGTCGGGACGTTAAAGGCACCGTTGATGCGGCCAAAGCAGCGGTCGAATCATCTAGATCACCCCCTCGGTCGCGACAATAAACTGACGCTCAGATTTGATGTCACAAATTTCTCCCTCCACCCGATTTGACGATGGCTATTTGGTCCCCATTTTCGAACAAAGGTGGCACAGAGTGGGCGAATGGCATTTCGATTTTCGCTAAGATCGGGCTGCTCGAATGCCGCGTTGAGGCGCAAAATCCGCGCGAATTCAGGACAATGCTCCCCACGGAATAGACGCTAAATAACCGGCTAAGTGGACGCAGTTTGAAACCGGCTTGACCGGCACACCGTACGCAGCGGGCCGCAGTACACAACCTATTGAATTTTAGAAAAATTAAGTCAAATTTTTGGTTGGTGTCAAAGTGATTTGACCGTGATTTCCGCTTCAGAAAGAAAATCAGGCCGGTGGAAGCTCCCCATATTCACAAACAAGAACAAAATCTTACAGTGCCGCGATGCACCACAAATCGTGATTTGCGACTGGCCAGACCCTTGGCATCTAAGACGCGGCCTTTCCGAACTCGGGGTGGAGGATTTGCGCGCCTGCACGGAGCTGATCGAGGTAGTCGCTCCACCATTGCGCCATGGCCACGCGCTCCTTCCAGTGGGCGCCACGATGGTAAGCTGCCCGCACCTTATCGCTATCGCCGTGGGCCAGCGCCCGCTCGATCGCATCGGGGTGCCACTTGCCGCTTTCGTTGAGCAAGGTCGAGGCCATGGCGCGGAAGCCATGCGCGGTCATTTCATCGGTCGCATAGCCAAGACGGCGCAAGCCGGCGTTGATCGTGTTGTCGCTCATCGGTCGCTTGCGCGAGCGGATTGAGGGGAACACATAGCCGTCAGGACCCGTCAGCGTGCGGGTGTCATCCAAGATCGCTATGGCCTGTCGCGAGAGAGGGACGAGGTGGTCTTTTCGCATCTTGGTCTTGCTTGCCGGAATGATCCACAGCGCACCTTCCATATCGAATTCGGCCCATCCCGCATGGCGCAACTCCCCAGGCCGGACGAACACGTGTGGGGCCAGTTGCATCGCAAGCTTGGTGATCGGCTGTCCCTCGTAACCGTCGATAGCGCGCAGCAGCTCGCCCACTCGAACAGGATCTATAATTGCCCCGTAATGGGTGACTGTGGGGGCCGTCAGGGCGCCCCTCAGGTCGCGGGTTGGGTCGGAAGAAAGGCGGGCAGTTGCCACCGCATAGCGGAACACGGCGCTCGCCAGCTGAAGCGTGCGGCGGGCGCTTTCCAGTTTCCCTTTCCCTTCAATCTTGCGGACCGCCGACAGCACGTCGGCGG
>CAZSTP010000041.1:0-15264 GCA_964609325.1 uncultured Novosphingobium sp.
ATATCGAAGCGGTGCGCTTTCCCGAACGGTTGAAGTGCGAATTCGATGTGCCCGATGATCTGCAAACGGCCTGTGTGCCGGGGATGATCCTGCAACCGCTGGTCGAAAATTCGATCAAATATGCGGTTTCCACCACGATTCGTCCCGTGACCATCCGCATTTCGGCGCGCGAGGCAGGCGGTTTCCTGATCCTGACCGTGGCCGATGACGGGCCGGGCGAAGGCTTTGTGGGCGGCGGCACCGGCATCGGGCTTGGCAATGTGCGCAGCCGCCTGGCCGCGCGCTTTGGCGAAAGCGAAGCCAAAGTCGAAAGCGGCCCGCTACCCGCTGGGGGATATGCCACGGTGCTGACCATGCCATTGGTGCGCAAAGAGTGTTGAGGGACGAACCATGCGTACGTTGATCGTTGATGATGAACCTTTGGCGGTGGAGCGCATGCAGATCCTGTGTTCGCGCATCCCTGCACTGCAAGTGGTCGGCACGGCCAGCGATGGCGCGGCGGCGTTGCGGTTGATCGAGGCGCTGGCACCCGATCTGGTGCTGCTCGATATGACCATGCCCGAGGTTGATGGCCTTGGCGTGGCGCGCGCATTGGCAGGGCAGGCGAGCCGCCCGGCGGTGGTGTTCGTTACCGCGCACGATGATTTCGCGGTCGAGGCGTTCGATTGCGATGCGGTGGACTATGTCCTCAAACCCGTCGCGCAGGAACGGCTTGAGCGCGCGGTAGAGCGGGCACAGGCGCGGAAAAGCGGGCCGGTGGAAACGCCGCTCAAGCCGGAAAAGCCCGCGACCGACTGGATCGAGGAATTCTGGGTGCCGCACCGTTCGGAACTGATCCGCGTGGCCGCCGCCGATCTTGAACGGATCGATGCCGAACGCGATTATGTGCGGCTCCACACCGGCCAGCGCAGCTATATGATGCTGCACACCATCGCGGGGTTGGAGGCGCGGCTTGATCCTGACCGCTTCATCCGCCTGCACCGCTCCACCATCGTCAGGAAAGACCGCATCGCGGGCCTCAAGCATGACGGGCTGGGCGTGTGGTCGGTGGAACTGGTCGATGGATCGGTGCAGCGCATTGGCCGCACCTACCTCGCGCGGGTCAAGGCGATGGCGGGACGATAATCATTCCGCCTGCGAAGCGGCCTGATCATTTCCGGTTTCATCGCGCGCCAACCGTTCGACAAGGCGTTGGAACAGAACCACGCCCTTGTCAAAAGTGGCGGGCATCGGGCGGCGCGACGGATCAAGATCGATCACGCGCTGCTGGGCTTCGATCATCGTCTTGTCTTCGGCAAAGGCCATGTCGGCAAGGCCCATCAGCATATCGCGCAAGGCCTCGTCGCCCTGGTCGCGGTGCGGACCCCAACTGAAGAAGTAGCGGCTGGTCGTATCGGTCAATGCCGTCACGGCCTGGCTGGTGAACGTGACGCCGGTCCTCGGCAGGTCCGGTGGTGGTGGAGCATCGCCAAGACGGTCTGCGGTGCCGGCAGCATAGGATGCAGATGGCATGAGCAGAATGCCGGGCACATGGTATTCGTAGCTGGACCAGACATCGACCGGCTCACCGGCAGAGCGCATCCCCGATTGGCCCCGCACCCAGCGTTCGAAGCGGATGCCGCGCGGCAATTGCGTGACTCTGGGCCGCGTGCGCGCCCATTCCTCGTTCGCGCCGAAGCTTGCCGAATGGACGAAGGCAAGGTGCGTGAAATCACACAAGTTGTCATGGATCAACTGGGCATTGGCGGCATAATCAAGCTGCCCGCGGCCCAGAATGTAATCGGGATCATCAAAGCCGACGGCCTGCGGAATCAGCGCCGGATCAGCCTTTGCCGGATCGCCCAGCCAAACCCAGATCCAGCTGTGGCGCTCTTCGACGCGATAGGCACGGACCCGCGCGGCGGACGGGATACTGTCCTGCCCGGGAATCTCGACGCATGCGCCATCGGTGGCAAAGCGGAAGCCGTGGTACATGCAGCGCAGGCTTTCGCCTTCACACCGGCCCAGCGACAGGGGGGCAAGGCGATGCACGCAGCGATCCTCAAGCGCCACCAGCTTTCCGCCTTCCGTGCGGAAGATGACGAGCGGATCGTTGGCAATCGTGATGGCAAAGGGTTTGGCGGTTTCAAGGTCCATCGCCCAGCAGGCGACATGCCAGGCATTGCGCACGTGAATCATTGCGGTTCTCCCAAACGGCACGGCCACTTTACTTAACGGCGTTAAATTGTCAAACTAAAGCCATGAGCCGCCATCGCGACATATCGATCGACCGCGATTCCATCGTGCGGGCAGCCTTCGCGCTGCTCGATGAAGTGGGATTGGATGGCATTACCATGCGGGCGCTGGCCGCGCGCCTATCGGTGCAGGCCCCTGCCTTGTATTGGCATGTGCGCGACAAGGCAGACCTTATCGCGATGATGGCGCTGGATATTTACGCGCGTGGGCGTGAAGGCATAGAGCAATGCCGCGACGCGCGGGCTGCGCTTGAACTGCACGGAACCGGATTGGCGCGCGTGTTGGCCCGGCACCGCGATGCGGCGCGCTTGCTGGCGATTGCCAGCCCGCTGGCGCGGCCCGATAAAGCCATGGCGCAAAGCCTTGCTGCGCCGCTTGTCGCCTTCGGATTTTCCGTCACCGAAGCGCTCGAAGCACAAGCGGCGGTCCTCTCGCTGACGCTTGGCTGGGCGATCTATCACGAGAACAAGGCGATGGCCGACTATCTCTCGGAAATGTTCAACCTTGACGCGAGCTATGCCAAAGGTCTGCGCCTGCTGGTTGACGGCCTCGTTGCCGAGGCCGTCAAAACAAATTAGCCGACGATCCCGGCTGCTGCCAGCACGGCCAGCGTCAGTATATCGGGCGCAATCGATGTCATCGCGGCGATCTGGACGGGCTTTTCCATGCCGATCAGCATCGGGCCGATCACCGCATTGCCCGCCAGTTCGCGCAGCAGCTTGGCCGAGATATTGGCCGATTGCAGACCCGGCATGATCAGCACGTTGGCAGGGCCGGACAGGCGGCTGAACGGATAGTTCGCCATGACCTTGGGATTCAAGGCCGCATCGGGTGCCATTTCGCCTTCATATTCAAAGCCGGGATCTTCGGCATCGAGAATGGCCACCGCGCCGCGAATGCTATCAAGCCAGCGGCCATAAGGATTGCCGAAGGTGGAGTATGACAGGAACGCCACGCGCGGTTCGTGGCCCATGCGGCGGGCAACGGCGGCGGTTTCCTTGGCGATGTGGGCAAGCTCTTCTGCCGAAGGCCGCTCGTTAACGGTCGTATCGGCGAGGAACACGGTGTAGTTCTTGGCGACCATCAGATGAACGCCGAACGGCAAGTGGCCGGGCTTTGGCCCGAGCACGCGGCGCACATCCTTCATCGATTGCGCAAAGGTGCGGGTCATGCCGGTGATCAGCGCATCGCCATGGCCCAGCGCCACCAGCAAGGATGCAAAGACGTTGCGATCATGGTTGACCATGCGCTTCACGTCACGCTCCATATAGCCGCGACGCTTGAGCTGTTCGTAAAGGTAGGCGACCATTTCGGGCACGAGCGGTGAAACCGACGAGTTGTGAATCTCGTAGGATTCCGGATTGCTCACGCCCAGTTCGGTCAGCAGATCGAGCACGGCCTGCGTGCGGCCGACCAGCACCGGCGTGCCATAGCCGAAATCCTTGAACTGGATCGCGGCGCGCAGCACCACTTCGTTCTCGGCTTCGGCAAAGACCACCCGCTTGGGGTTGTTCTTGGCCGTGGCAAAGACGTTGGTCAGCACCGAGGTGGTCGGGTTGAGCCGCGCCTTCAGGCTGTTGCGATAGGCGTCAAAGTCTTCGATCGGCTTTTGCGCCACGCCTGAATCCATCGCCGCTTTGGCGACAGCTGACGAGACGACTTCCATCAGGCGCGGATCGAATGGCGCAGGGATGATGTAATCGAGCCCGAAGGTGTGGTTGATGCCATAAGCGGCGGCAACTTCTTCGGGCACCGGCTCGCGCGCCAGTTCAGCGATGGCACGCGCGGCGGCGATCTTCATTTCCTCGTTGATCGCAGTGGCGCGCACATCGAGCGCCCCCCGGAAGATGAACGGGAAGCCCAACACATTGTTGACCTGGTTGGGATAATCCGACCGGCCTGTGGCCACGATACAATCGGGGCGTACCGCCTTGGCTTCGGGCGGGGTGATTTCCGGATCGGGATTGGCCATCGCGAAGATGATCGGCTGCGGGGCCATCTTGCTCACCCATTCGGGCTTCAGCGCCCCTGCCGCAGACAGGCCGAGGAAGATATCCGCGCCGTCCAGAGCATCTTCCAGGCTGCGCGCGCTGGTATCAATCGCGTGCGCGCTTTTCCATTGGTCCATGCCCCCTTCGCGGCCGCGATAAATCACGCCCGAACGGTCACACATCGTCACGTTATCGTGGCGAACGCCCATCGCTTTCATCAGCGCGGTACAGGCAATCGCCGCAGCGCCAGCGCCATTGACCACGATCTTGACCTCGCTCAGCTTGCGTCCCGTCAGGAAGCAGGCGTTGAGCAGACCAGCGGCAGAGATGATCGCGGTGCCATGCTGGTCATCGTGCATGATTGGAATCTTGAGGCGTTCTTTCAGCGCCTGTTCGATGATGAAGCATTCCGGCGCCTTGATATCTTCAAGGTTGATCCCGCCAAAGCTGGGCTCCATCAGCGCCACGGCTTCGATGAACTTGTCCGCGTCTTCGGTGTCGAGTTCGATGTCGATCGAATCGACATCGGCAAAGCGTTTGAACAGCACCGCCTTGCCTTCCATCACCGGCTTGGATGCCAGCGCACCCAAATTGCCGAGGCCAAGGATAGCGGTGCCGTTGGAAATGACCGCCACAAGGTTGCCCTTGGCGGTATATTCATAAGCATCAGAGGGATTTTCCGCGATGGCACGCACCGGCACGGCCACGCCGGGCGAATAGGCCAGGCTCAAATCGCGCTGCGTCGCCATCGGTTTGGAGGCGATGATCTCGATCTTACCGGGGCGGATGGTGTTGTGATAGAAAAGCGCCTCGCGCTCGGTGAAGCGGACGTTGCTTTCCTCGGACATCATATTCCCCGTCTATCTTGCAATCGGAAGTATGCCACTGTCGAACCTTGGCCGTAAGGTCAAGGCGCGCAGCCACCTTTCATAAAAACGTGTATCGGCAGCGAGCCGCCGTTCTGCTCACAACTCTTTGGCCTGCCGCGCGGGCATGGCAAGGCGGCGCACTTTGAACAGCAGGCTGCGGTTTTCCTGCCATACCAGTTGCAGGCGCGGATCGCCTTTGCGCGGCAGGCCGGTATCGATCAGCCAGACATAATCGACGCGTTCAATCGGCGCGAACTTCAGCGCGCTATCGACCGTTCGCCGCCATCCGCCGGCGCAGCGGCGCGACCACACGAATTCGGATGGATCGGCGGTGAAATTGCGCCCCGGACGGAAGCGCGGCACCACCATGTGCAGGCCCGGAACCGCCCAGTTATCATTCACCCATGCCTGCCGGTAAAGGCTGGCAAGGCTGGCAAGGTGATCGCGGCGGGTATTGCGCCATGATTCGTTGAGGCAGGTATGTTCGACAAAGGCCAGCACGCGGCTGCCGGGTTCGACATGGGTCAGCGCCGAAAGCTGCTTTTTGTAATCATCGGCATATCCGGCAAAGCTCCACGCGGTGACCGACAGGCGCACCGCCAGCAGGGCCATGCCGCTATAGGCCACCCACTTGGCCCAATCGGGCTTGCGCGCGCGGCTCCAGTCCTGAAGACCAAGGCCCAGCATCGCGGCCACCGGCAGCAGGCGGATATCGACGAAGGACGAGCCGTTGATGTCGCTCGGGATCGCAAGGAACAGCAAGAACACGGTCAGCGCGGGCAGGCCCTGCCGCCAGCGCCAGCGCGCGCCAAGGAACGGCCCGACCAGCACCAGCAGGCCTGCGATGATCGAAGTGCCGAAATCGAGCAGCTTGGACTGGTCGCGCAATGTCAGCACGAAAGACCATGCCTTCTGGTCCCAACGCCAGATGTTCACCGATTTGGCTTCGGGCGAAAACACCTTCCACAGCGCGATGGTGATGACCGTGGCGAGCAGCGGCCAGCAGGATTGCCACAAACGCAAGCCAATGGCTTTCCAATCGAGTGATTTGAGCCAATCGCGGTTGGCAAGGTCGCGCCAGCGCCAGCCTGCGGGCAATTCGTCCATCGCGCGGCCAAAGGCATATGCGCCGACCAGCAAGGCCAGCAGCAAGCCGCCGATGGCATGGCACAGCATCGCAACGGGTTGCGCCACGACCAGCATGATCGCCCGCGCGCGCGGATTGCGCTTTTCGAGCCAGAGCGACGCGCCAAACGCGGTCAACGCAAGGCCGGTGGCCAGGATATAGTTGAGGAAACCCGTCAGCAGCGGAAAGCTGAACACGAACATCAGCGACCATGCCGCCGCATGTCCGCCTTTGGGGTTCAGCATGCGGATGGTCCACAGACAGCCGCCTGCAAACAGACCCGTGGCCAGCACCGTGCTCCACCAACCAGCGGCCAGAATGCCGAACTGCGCGCCGAGCACTTTCATCAGCACGCCGCCGCCGATGTTCAGCGTGAACACCCATTTCCACGTGAAATACTTTTCGAGCGGATTGCCGGGGCCAGCCGCTTCAATCGCGGCGGCACCCATGTGGCCCGGAATATCGATCAGGGGCGGCACTTCGACCAGCGCGAAAGGCAGGCAGATCAGCAACACGCCCATGGCAATACCGGGGCCGGAAAGCCACGGCAGCGCTCCGGCGCGTGCCAGCAAGTGCTTCACACTCGCCAACCAATCTTTTTCGCGGACTTGCGTCAAACCCTGTTTACTCCAGACCCATAACCCGCAAGACCGGAACCGGCTCTAGCCCGTTTGGCGCAGAGTTGCGGATATCCGGCTTTGATGGTTTGAGAAACACGCGCAGCTGGTCTAGCCACCACCGCGTGATCCCTAATGCCCCAACTCCGATGATGGCGCAATATCTTGCTCTGAAAGAGCAGGCGAGCGACTGCCTGTTGTTCTACCGGATGGGCGACTTTTTCGAGCTGTTCTTCGACGATGCCAGAACAGCGGCGCAAGTGCTCGACATCGCGCTGACCAGCCGGGGCGAACATGGCGGCGCACCGATCCCGATGTGCGGCGTGCCGGTCCACGCCGCCGAAGGCTACCTTGCCCGCCTGATCCGTGCCGGATGCCGCGTGGCGATTGCCGAACAAGTTGAAACGCCCGAAGAAGCCAGGAAACGCGGGGGTTCCAAGGCATTGGTCGCGCGCGATATCGTGCGCTTTGTCACCGCCGGAACACTCACCGAAGAGGCCCTGCTCGAACCGCGCCGCGCCAATGTGCTGGCGGCAGTTTGTGATGTGCGCGGGGTGATCGGCATTGCCGCTTGCGACATTTCGACCGGGCGGATGGAACTGGAAGAATGCAGCGCCGACCAGATGGGCGCGGCCCTGGCGCGGTTGGGGGCGACCGAAATCGTCGCGCCCGAAACATGGGATGACGCCCCCTCCGGATGCGTACCCCGCCCGAATCGGTCGTTCGGCAGTGACGAGGGTGAGGCGCAGCTCAAGGCCGTGCATGGCGTGACCACGCTCGACGGCTTTGGCCAGTTCAGCCGTGCGATGTTGGCGGCGGCAGGCGGCTTGATCGGCTATCTCGACCATGTCGGGCGCGGCACATTGCCTTTGCTGTTGCCGCCTGTCGCGCGCGAGGCGGGCACGCACATGGCGATGGACGAAGCCACGCGGGCCAGCCTTGAGATTTTGAGCAGTACCGGCGGCGGGCGCAAGGGCAGTCTGGTCGAAGCGATTGACCGCTGCGTGACCGGCGCGGGCGCGCGGCTGCTGGCCGAGGACCTGTCGGCCCCGCTAACCTGCTCGCGCGCGATTTACCGGCGGCTGGAACTGGTCAGCTGGCTGCACGATGATCCACTGCTGCGCGGTGATCTGCGCGGGGTCTTGCGCGCGCTGCCCGATGTGGGCCGCGCGCTGGGGCGGGTTGTGGCAGGGCGCGGCTCCCCGCGCGATCTGGGCCAGTTGCGCGATGGCTTGGCCGAGGCGCGGCGATTGCATGATATGCTGCGCGCAAGAGCAGACCGGCCAGCGCCGCTGGATGATCTTTTGCCATCGCTGGCAGGCCACGGCGCGCTGGTCGATCTTTATGCCCGCGCGCTGGTCCCCGCACCGCCGACCGAACGCTCGCAAGGCGGGTTCATTGCCGAGGGCTATGATGCCGCGCTCGATGAACTGCGCCGCGTTTCGGGCAATTCGCGCCGCGCGATTGCCGCGCTTGAGGCAAAGTACCGCGATGAAACCGGCGTAGCCGCGCTGAAAATCCGCCACAATGGCGTGCTGGGCTATTTCATCGAAGTGCCCGCGCGCCATGCTGACCGGCTGATGGCGCCCGAATCCGGCTTTACCCATCGCCAGACGATGGCAGGCGCGGTGCGTTTCAATGCGCTGGCGCTGCACGAAGAGGCCAGCCGCATTGCCGAAAGCGGCGGCCATTCGCTCGCCGCAGAAGAAGCGCATTTCGAGGAACTGGTGGCGCAAGCCGTCAGCGCCAAGGCCGCCATTGCGAACACCGCCGCAGCACTGGCGCGGATCGATGTTGCCGCAGGACAGGCCGAACGCGCCGCAGAAGGCGGCTGGTCCTTGCCGCGCGTGGTGGATGAACCCTGCCTTGAGATCACGGGAGGGCGGCATCCGGTGGTGGAAGCGGCGCTGTCCGCCAAGGGTGAGCGGTTTGTCGCCAATGATTGCCGCTTGGCCCCGAACGACCGCCTCTGGCTGATTGGCGGGCCGAACATGGGCGGCAAATCCACGTTCCTGCGCCAGAACGCGCTGATCGTGCTGCTGGCGCAAGCGGGCGGGTTCGTGCCCGCACAGGCCGCGACCATCGGCATGGTCGACCGTCTGTTCAGCCGGGTGGGCGCGTCGGACAATCTGGCGCGCGGGCGCTCCACCTTCATGGTCGAGATGGTCGAAACCGCCGCGATCCTGTCACAAGCGACCGAGCGCAGCTTTGTGATTCTAGACGAAGTGGGGCGCGGCACATCGACTTACGATGGCCTTGCGCTGGCGTGGGCGGTGGTCGAGGCGGTGCATTCGATCAACCGCAGCCGCTGCCTGTTTGCCACGCATTACCATGAACTCGCGCGGCTGTCCGAATCGTGCGATTCGCTGTCGCTCCATCACGTTCGCGCGCGCGAATGGAAGGGCGATCTGGTGCTCTTGCACGAACTGGCGGAAGGGCCTGCGGACAAATCCTATGGCCTTGCCGTGGCGCGCCTGGCAGGCGTGCCCGCGCCGGTGGTCAAACGCGCCAAATCGGTCCTGGAAAAGCTGGAAAAAGGCCGCGCGGCCACCGGAGGCCTTGCCGCAGGACTCGATGATCTGCCGCTTTTCGCCGCCGCCATCGAAGCCGCCGAGGAAAAAGTCGATGCCCTGCGCGAGCGGCTGAACGGCCTCGATATCGACGCGCTCTCGCCGCGCGAGGCGCTGGATCTGCTCTATCAGCTAAAGGCGCAGGCCAACGGGTAGGTGCTAACCCGATAAGCCGTAAAGCCCACCCCGCTGCGACTAACTTCGCCTTCGGCTCTGTATGTCTCGCTCCCCTCCCGCAAGCGGTAGTGGATTATGGCAGCGCTTCTTCCCCCCTCCCGTTTACGGGAGGGGTCGGGGGTGGGCCTGCTCCCTCAAGCCTTATAAAGCGCGTCCACCCTTGCGCCGTAGCGTTCCTTGATCTTGTGCCGCCGGATTTTCATGCTCGGCGTCATTTCCTCGTTGTCGATGGAAAAGGCCTCGTCCGCGAAAGCGAACTGGCGGACCTTTTCGATCACCGACACGTCCTTGTTCACGCGGTCCACCGCATTGCGGATGGCGTTGCGGAACGCGGGCAGGTTTTGCAGCGCCTTGAAATCGAACTGTTCACCTTGCGCGCGCGCCCATTCCAGCGCCCATTCGGGATCGGGCACGATCAGCCCGACGATATAGGGCCGCTTGTCGCCGCTCACCATGGCTTGCGCGATTTCGGGCTGGAGCGTCAGCATGCCCTCGATCTTCTGGGGGGACACATTGTCGCCCTTGTCGTTGACGATCATGTCCTTCTTGCGGTCGGTGATGACGATCCGGCCCTTCTTGTCGATGTGGCCGATGTCGCCGGTGTGCAGCCAGCCCGCGTTGGGGCCGTCCTGCGGGATCGCGCGCGCGGTTTCGGCATCGTTTTGCCAATAGCCGTGCATCACCAGTTCGCCGCGTACGAGGATTTCGCCATCCTCGGCAATCTTGACCTCGACCCCGCGCATCGGCGGGCCGACCGTGTCCATGCCAAGGCCGACGCTGGGGCGGTTGCACGATATCACCGGCCCCGCTTCGGTCTGGCCATAGCCTTGCAGCATGGTCAGCCCCATCGCATCGAAGAACACGCCGACTTCGGGGTTCAGCGGCGCTCCGCCCGATACCATCGCCTTCATCCGCCCGCCAAAGCGCGCGCGGATCTTGGGCCGCAGCGTGCGTTCGAGGATCGCGCCCATCGGCAGGTCGAGAATGCGGGCCTTGCCCGCGGCCTTGCGCGTACCGATGTTCAGCGCACGGCCCATCAGGTAATTGGCAACTTTGCCCTGCTTTTCCACCTGCTTCATGATGCGCGCGCGCAGCACTTCGAACAGGCGCGGCACGACGACCATGATCGTCGGGCGCACTTCCTCGATGTTCGAGGCGAGCTTTTCGAGGCCTTCCGAATAGTAGATCTGCGCGCCCATGCCGATGGGCAGATATTGCCCGCCGGTGTGCTCATAAGCGTGGGATAGCGGCAGGAACGAAAGGAACACTTCCTCGTCCCAGCCGAAATCCTGCGCCAGAATATGCGCTGCGCCATCAACATTGCACAGGATCGAACCGTGGTGCAGCCGCACCCCGCGCGGCGAACCGCCGGTGCCGCTGGTATAGATCAGGCAGGCCAGATCGTTGCGCCCGATTAAGGACAGGCGCGCATCGACCGCGCGCCGTGCCGCTGCGGCATCGCCGGATGTCATCGCCATCCAATCGTGGAACGCCAGCTTGCCCGCCTGCATCTGGCGCAGCGGCTCCATCCCGATCACATGTTCGACGCAAGGCGCGGCAAGGGCGGCGGGCAACACTGCGTTCGAAAGCTTGGACGTGGAGACGATCACCGCCCGCGCGCCCGAATTCTCCAGAATGTGCAGATGGTCGCGCTCTGTATTGGTGATGTAGGTCGGCACGGTCACCAGCCCCGCCGCCATGATCGCCAGATCGGCAATTGCCCATTCGGGCCGGTTTTCCGATACGAGCGCTACCCTGTCACCGGCATCAAGCCCCAGCGCGCGCAGGTTTTCGGCCAGCAGACACACTTGGCGCGCAGCCTCGGCCCAGCTTTGCGAATGCCATTGCCCGCCGTGCTTGGCCCACAGGAACGGACCGTCTCCCCGGACCTTGGCCCGATCCAGAAACATCGCAACAAGATTGGGATAACCCGCAAAATCGGTAAGCTGCACGTCAACATTCCTCGCCCCGGAGCCGGTTGGAGCTCCGGCTTCCTTGTTGTCGGGAATGTACCTAGTGCCGCAGTTTCATTACGGCAACTGTTCAGGGGGCCACAGCAGCGCCTTCGCTGCGCGGATCGGCCGCCCCGCGCCAGACGCCGTCCAGATGTTCGATGGCATTGGCTTTGAACGAGGGGTTGCGCGGCATGATCTTGGCATGGCCCAAGGCCTGAAGCGCCGGGATCATCGCCTCCAGCGCCGTGCCCTTTTCCACAAACACCGTCTCCCCACCCGGCGCGAACACCGTGGGCAGGGCGATGGCGTCACGCGCCGAAAGGTTCCAGTCGAGCACGCCGATGATGGCCTTGGCCACTTGGGCGGGGATCGTCGTGCCGCCCGCAGCGCCTACCGCCAGCCGCAGCTTGCCATCGGGGCCATAGACCAGCGTCGGGGCCATCGAACTGCGCGGGCGTTTGCCGCCTTCCACGCGGTTGGCCGTGGGCTTGCCGTCCTTGTCGGGCACGATGTTGAAATCGGTCAGCTCGTTGTTGAGGTAATAGCCGCCCACCATCAGGCCCGATCCGAAGGGACCTTCGACGGTCGAGGTATAGCTGGTCGAATTGCCCCAGCGGTCCACCGTGACAAAGTGCGTGGTGCCATGCTCTTCCTGACGCGCTGGCCGTGCAAAGGCGAGCGGTGCGCCGGGTGGCGTGCCGGGCAAGGCCACGGGCATCGTTGCACTGGCCGAGATCAGCGCCGAACGTGCCGCGAGATAGGACGGATCAACCAGCCCCTTGACCGGCACCGCCACGAAATCGGCATCGGCGGCATATTGCTCACGGTCGGCATAGGCGAGGCGCTGGGATTCGGCGATCAGGTGCCATGCCTCGGCGCTGGCCGGACCAAGCGCCTTCATGTCAAAGCGTTCAAGCTGCTTGAGAATGGCGTAAACCGTGGTCGCCCCCGATGAGGGCGGACCCATGCCGCAGATGCGGTACTGGCGGTATTGACCGCACACCGCGGGCCGCTCCACCGCTTTGTAAGCGGCAAGGTCTGCGGTGGTCATCGGCGCAGGATTGCGGGCTGCGGTGCCCACTTTGGTGGCCAGAAGTGTCGCGTTTTCGCCTTTGTAGAAACTGTCAGCTCCGCGCGCGGCAATCGTTTCAAACGTGGCGGCCAGGGCGGGATTGCGCACCAGTGTGCCCACCGGCAGCGGCAGGCCATCTGCGCCATAGAACAGCGCGCGGGCATCGGGATCAAGCGCGCCGGTGCGGATCGCATTGGTCAGCGAGGCATGCATGCGCGGGGTGATCTGATAGCCCTCGCGCGCCAGCCGGATCGCGGGCTGGAACAGCGTGCGCCATGCCAGCTTGCCATGCTTGTTGTGCGCCAGCGCGGCCAGCCGCACATTGCCCGGCACGCCCACACTGCGCCCGCCGGGGATCGCATCGCCATAAGACAGCGGTTTGCCATCGACAAAGAACCATTGCGGCGTGGCGGCTTTCGGTGCGGTTTCGCGCCCGTCGATTGTCTCGACCTTGCCGCCGGCATCGCCCAGCACCAGAAACCCGCCCCCGCCAATGCCGGAGCTTTGCGGCTCGACCACCGTCAGCGCCAGCATCGTGGCGATAGAGGCGTCCACCGCGCTGCCGCCAAGCCGGAGCATTTGCGCGCCCGCCTCTGCCGCGCGCGGATCGGCGGCGGAAACAAGGCCCGCGCTATCATCGCGCACGCCATCCGTAGCGGCGGCCAGTGGCGTGCGGGCCGGAACCGAAGCGCTTGGCGGCGGCACACAAGCGCTCGCCAAAAGGGCGGTAACAAGGGGAAGAAAGCGAAGCGCGCGCAAATATGTCATGCAGCCCAAGCTATTCGCTGCCGACCGCCTCTGCAATGGAGGATAGGCCCGCCTCGCGCACCTTTGTTTCAAGCCCTTTGACAAGGCGGCTGGCAAGGCCCGGCCCTTCGTAGACCAGCGCGCTGTAAAGCTGGATCAGGCTGGCCCCGGCGCGGATGCGGTCCCACGCATCGTCCACAGTCGCAATGCCGCCCACGCCCACCAGCGGGATCGCCCCGCCGCTGGCCTTGCGGAAATCACGCAGGCGTTGCAGCGCCAATGCGCGCAAAGGCTCACCCGAAAGCCCGCCCGCCTCGCCCGCATGGGCCGAACGCAGCGCCGGGCGCGTGATCGTGGTGTTCGAAATGATCAGCGCCGCCAGCTGCTTTTCCAGCGCGATGCGGCAGATGCTGTCAATATCGGCAGGCTCAAGATCGGGCGCGAGTTTGAGGAACACCGGCACGTGCATATTGCCACGCGCTTCCAATACGCCATCCAGCAAGGCCGATAGCGCGCCTTCATCCTGCAAGGCGCGCAGACCCGGGGTGTTGGGCGACGAGATATTGACCGTCAGATAGGATGCCAGCGGTGCCATGATCCGCGTCATCTGCGCATAATCGGCGATGCGATCAGGCGATTCCTTGTTGGCCCCGATATTGACGCCGACAATGCCGGGCAGCCCGTGCTCGCCCGTTTCACGCCGCCGCACCAACCGGTTGGTAACCGCCTGCGCGCCTTCGTTGTTGAACCCCATGCGGTTGATCACCGCGCGGTCCTCTACCAGCCGGAACAGGCGCGGTTGGGGGTTGCCCTCTTGCGGCAGCGGTGTGACCGTGCCCACCTCTACCGATCCGAAACCCAGACCCAGCATCGCGTCGGGCACTTCGGCATTCTTGTCAAAACCCGGCGCCATGCCGACCGGGTTGGGGAACACGATGCCGCCGATCCGTTGCGCCAGCGAGGGAGTCGGCGCGGCGCGGGTTCCGCTTTGCATCAAACGCAACGCCTTGATCGTAAGCCGATGGGCAGGTTCTGCCGGGATACGGAAAAGCAAGGGGCGCAATAAGGAAAAGGGCGTCACAGGAAGCGGTCCAGATTAAGCGTCGGGTGTGCAGCGATGGAAACGCGGTCGTCTCCGGCGCGAAGTTTTGTGGTCTATTGCGCGCATGAACACCAATGGCCAAGCCCGAACTTTGCGAAAATGACAGCAATTGTCATCGAATAATCAGCTTATGTTGCCGCGATGCAACCGATTTTGTCGAATTCATACAATTCATCATCGGCCCGACTGCGTAGCTAGACGATGCGACCCGAAGGGCTCGGCGCACTTTATGTGCTGAGTTCTCGACTTTAGGGCGGCCGATGACCTTCAATGGTCTCGGTCGCCTTTTTTTTGCAACTGACGCCTATAATCGGACCGCAGAACGGCAAACCGGCTTGCGCGATATAACAGTTAAAGGCAGCTTTGCGCGCAGCCTACCTGTCCATTCGGTCCTGTCGGTTTCTCGGGCAGATGCACGGGATCTTGTATCTTGCGAATCGCGCGCCTAAGTAACCGGAGTGATTCGGTCCGATTTAGCTTCGGGCCTTCCGGGACCAACCAGACGATGCGCCTATCCAGCATGGCCGATTATGCCGTCGTGACGATGAGCGCCGCCGCGCGCCATTGCGGGCATGCGCGAGTCTCGGCCCAGCAATTGGCCGACGAAACCGGCCTGCCCGCGCCCACGGTGCAAAAGCTGGTCAGCAAATTGTCAGCGGCAGGCTTGCTCAAATCGGTGCGCGGTGCGCGTGGCGGCTTGAAGCTCGCGCGTCCGGCGGCAGCTATTACTTTGGCCGATATTGTCGAAGCGGTCGAAGGCCCTATTGCGCTGACGCCGTGCAGCGAACATGGCCGCCATGATT
>CAZSTP010000041.1:15364-19063 GCA_964609325.1 uncultured Novosphingobium sp.
GCGGTCGAAGGCCCTATTGCGCTGACGCCGTGCAGCGAACATGGCCGCCATGATTGCACGCTGGAAGCAGCCTGCTCGATCCGTCCGCACTGGCCTGCGGTTGATGCCGCATTGCGCGGCGCGCTGGCCGGAATCCCGCTCACCCAATTGTCCCGTCCTGCCGCAAATGCGGCCCCGGTGGCGGAGGTTATGGCATGACTGAAAACGTACAACTGAAAGACCAGGCCCTGAAAGATCAGGCAGCCCATGATGCCGCTGCCAAAGTGGCCGATTACGAACACGGCTGGTCGTCCGATATCGAACAGGAATATGGCCCCAAAGGCCTGTCCGAAGATACCGTCCGCTATATCTCGGCCAAAAAGGACGAGCCGGAGTGGATGCTCGAATGGCGGTTGAAGGCCTATCGCCACTGGCTGACGATGCCCACGCCCGATTGGGCCAAGCTGAACGTCCCGCCGATCGATTATCAGGACGCCTATTACTGGGCCGCGCCCAAAACCAAGCCCAAGCTTGGCAGTCTGGACGAGGTCGATCCCGAAATCCTGCGCATCTATGAAAAGCTGGGCATTCCGCTGGCCGAGCAGGAAGTGCTCGCCGGGGTTGAAGGCGCGCGCAAGGTTGCGGTCGATGCGGTGTTCGACAGCGTTTCGGTCGCCACCACCTTCCGCAAGGAATTGGAAGCCGCAGGCGTCATCTTCCGTTCGATCTCCGAAGCGATCCGCGAATATCCTGATCTGGTGAAGAAGTGGCTCGGGCGTGTCGTGCCGATGCATGACAACTACTTTGCCACGCTCAATTGCGCGGTCTTTTCCGATGGCACCTTCGTTTACATCCCCGAAGGCGTGCGATGCCCGATGGAGCTTTCCACCTATTTCCGCATCAACGCGGAAAACACCGGACAGTTCGAACGCACCCTGATCGTGGCCGATAAAGGCTCCTACGTCTCGTATCTCGAAGGCTGCACCGCGCCGATGCGCGATGAAAACCAGCTTCACGCCGCCGTGGTCGAACTGGTCGCGATGGATGATGCCGAGATCAAGTATTCCACCGTGCAGAACTGGTATCCCGGCAATGCCGAGGGCCTTGGCGGCATCTACAACTTTGTCACCAAGCGCGCACTGTGCCAGGGCGCACGCAGCAAGGTTTCGTGGACGCAGGTCGAAACCGGCTCTGCCATCACGTGGAAGTATCCATCGTGCGTGCTGAACGGTGATGATTCGGTGGGCGAATTCTACTCGGTCGCCGTCACCAACAATTACCAGCAGGCCGATACCGGCACCAAGATGATCCACAACGGCAAGCGCACCCGCTCGACTATCGTGTCCAAGGGTATCAGCGCAGGGCGTTCGAACAACACCTATCGCGGCCTCGTCCGCGTGGCACCGGGCGCCGATGGCGTGCGCAACTTCACCCAGTGCGACAGCCTGCTTTTGGGTGCGGATTGCGGCGCGCATACCGTGCCCTATATCGAAGTACGCAACCCCACCGCCACCATCGAACACGAAGCCACCACCAGCAAGATCAGCGACGATCAGCTCTACTATGCTATGCAGCGCGGCCTCGATCAGGAAAGCGCCGTCGCCCTGATCGTCAACGGCTTCGCGCGCGAAGTGCTCAAGCAATTGCCGATGGAATTCGCGGTCGAAGCGCAAAAGCTGCTCGGCATCAGCCTTGAAGGATCAGTCGGTTGAAGAAAACCCTTACCCTGCGCCCCGCCAGTGAGCGTGAAGATGCGCCCAAGCTTCAGCGCAAGGGACGTGGCTGGAACATTGCGGAATCCCGGCTCGATGCGATCCACGAACTGGCGCGCGAACGCAAACGCAACCCGAGCCCTGCCCAAGTGGCGCTGGCCGATGAGCTGGCCAAGGAAGATCTGGGCCAGTACAAGCCCAAGAGCTTCACCGTCATCGGCTCGGCCATCGCCAACTTCGCCTGTCTGCCGCTGAAGCTGGTCGTGCTGATCGATGAAGGCGATGTGCCCGCCGAAATCGAACACCGCCGCGACAAGAGCCTGACCGAAGTCGGCATCAAAGTGGTGCGCTATACCGCCGAAGAAGTGCTGGCCGATCCCGAAGGCGTCTCGCGCGATACGGTTGCCGCGATGAAAGCCCGCTACGAAGAACTGCGCGCCAATTCGCGCCCTCGGACGGGTGGATACCGCCGGTGATACTGTCGTCGCGCGATACATCTGCACGCACCAACTCCCCTCCCCTTCAGGGGAGGGGCCGGGGGTGGGGGCTATCGGCCGCGCGCCTCGATGAGTTGAATGCGCACGCCCGCAACATGCGCAACCAGCCTACCGAGCCCGAAAAGCGGCTGTGGCAGGTGCTCAAAGGCGCACAATTGGGCGGCTATAAGTTTCGCAGGCAATCCGTGATTGGCAGTGCCATTGCGGATTTCCTTTGCCCACAGAAGGGTCTGATCGTCGAAGTTGATGGCCATACACACACTGATCCCGCTGCCGATGCTCGGCGCACCGAGCGCCTTAAAGCACTCGGGTTTCAGGTTGTGCGGGTGACGAACGGCGATGTGATGCAGAACCTCGAAGGCGTCCAGCGGATGGTTCTGGATGCTCTTGATAGCTTGCCTGATCGGCGAAGCCCCCACCCCAACCCCTCCCCTGAAGGGGAGGGGCTAAAAGAGGCGCAGAATCTGTTGGGGCTTACGTCATGAGCAGAAACAGTATTGTTCTTAGAATAATAGCAACTTGCCTCTCGATCATAACGCTTATCGTATTAGTTTTTGCTGGAATGTTTTTTTATGCGTTGAAGGTAGATAATTGCGAGCAAAAAAGTCAATCCTTCAAGATGGTCGATCCATCAACGGGTACGCCGATAGGAATATGGGCGGGAAGGTGGAGCCTAAGTGGTTGTGAATACTTGACGGTGGCAGCAAAAGAAAACGGCCTGATGGTGGATGGTGCTCCACAGATTTGGCGTTCAGAGGATGAGTTGTTAAAAATCCACGATGATTAGCAATAGAAGCGCAAGTAATTCTTCATGCACGACACAGATTGGTGAACATGCTCAAAATTGAAAACCTTTCCGCCACTGTTGCTGACAAGCCGATCCTCAAGGGCTTGTCGCTCACCATCAATCCGGGCGAGATCCATGCGATCATGGGGCCGAACGGTGCGGGCAAATCGACGCTTGGCTATACGCTGGGCGGGCGTCCCGGCTATGACGTGACCGGCGGCAGTGTCAGCTTTGCAGGCGAAGACCTGTTCGCGCTTGAACCGCATGAGCGTGCGGCGGCTGGCCTGTTCCTTGGCTTCCAGTATCCAGTTGAAATCCCCGGTGTTTCCTTCGTGCAGTTCCTGCGTGAAGCGGCCAATGCCCAGCGCAAGGTGCGCGGGGAAGCGCCGCTCTCGGGTGGCGAATTCCTCAAGCTGGCCAAGGAAAAGGCAGGCCTGCTGCGCATGGACATGGACATGCTCAAGCGTCCGGTAAACGTCGGCTTTTCGGGCGGTGAAAAGAAGCGCGCCGAGATGGTGCAAATGGGCATCCTCGATCCCAAGCTGGCAATCCTCGATGAAACCGATTCCGGCCTCGATATCGATGCGCTGCGCATCTGCGGCGAAGGCATCAACGCGATCATGCGCAAGCCCGACAAGGCCGTGCTGCTGATCACGCACTACCAGCGCCTGCTCGATTACGTGAAGCCCGATTTCGTCCACGTGCTGGCCGGTGGCCGCATCGT
>CAZSTP010000042.1:0-17794 GCA_964609325.1 uncultured Novosphingobium sp.
GATTGTCCATGCAGTGAATCGCTGCGAACGAGCAGGACAGGTGCTGGACGTTAACCTTCGCCCGCAGAATGCCGCGCCGATAAGCCGCGAATATCTGCGTCGGGGTTGTGTCCGGCAGCGCTTGCTGTCCGCCGTTCTGGATTTCACGATCAAGCCACATAGTCCGTCTCCGGCCCCGTTTCGGTGCTGATAAGAAGGACGGCGCGTTAACCAGCGGTTCTAGCCCGGTGGCGCGATATTCGGCGCGCTTGCGTGTTGATACGTAACCGACACAGGAACGGCGCGGGAATCGCTCCCCGCGCCGCACATGTTGCGTTCCGGCATCGCCTTTTGGATCAGGAGGCGATCCCGTGGCAGTGCTTGTACTTCTGGCCCGAACCGCAAGGGCATGGCGCGTTGCGGCTGATGCCCTGCCCTGCATAAGGATCGCCGACCGGCTCACCCAGCGTGAGCGAGCCGCCGGCTTGCGGTGGCAGCGCGCCAAACATGGCTGTCTGGGCCGGAATGGCGTCGTTCTCGCCGGTGAACGGATCGATATGGCTGGTGAGGAAGTCCGGCAATTCAGGCAACTGGAATTCGTCTGCCGGACGCATGCGGATTTCGCTGGTCATCAGGATGCGCGTCACGTCCTCGCGGATCGCGTCGAGCATCTTTTCGAACAGGCCGAAGGCTTCCTGCTTGTACTCGTTGATCGGCGTCTTTTGCGCATAGGCGCGCAGGAAGACGACCTGACGCAGCGCATCAAGCGTGGCCAGATGCTCCTTCCAGTGGTGGTCAAGCCGTTCGAGCAGGATCGACTTCTCCAGGCTCCGCCAGGCCGCGGCATCGACCTCGGTGATCTTCGTGTCCATATGGGCATCGGCCAAGGCCTGGATACGCTCTTCGATCACATCAGGCTCGATCGCCTCTTCATCCATCCACGCTTCCATCGGGATGGACAGGCCCAGCACATCGGCAACGCGTGCTTTGAGGCCTTCGACATTCCACTGCTCGGGATACGACCCCGGCGGGCAGGCATCAGCGACCAGCGCATTGACAGTATCGTTGCGCATATCGGTGACGACATCGGCGACCGCTTCGGCATCCATGATATCGGCGCGCTGTTCGTAAATGACCTTGCGCTGGTCGTTCATCACGTCATCGTATTCGACGACCTGCTTGCGGATATCGTAATTGCGCGCTTCAACCTTCTTCTGCGCGGTCTCGATGGCCTTGGACAGCCACTTTGAGCCAATCGCCTCACCATCGGCGAGGTTGGAGTTCATCATCTTGGAAAACAGCGTGTCCGGGCCGAAAATGCGCAGCAGATCGTCCTCAAGGCAGAGGTAGAACTTGCTCATGCCCGGATCGCCCTGACGGCCTGAACGCCCGCGCAACTGGTTATCGATACGCCGGCTTTCGTGGCGCTCGGTGCCGATCACGCAGAGCCCGCCTGCTTCCAGAACCTTGCGCTTGTCCTCGGCCACTTCGGCGCGGATCCTGGCAATGCCGGCGTCACGCTCCGGTCCTTCGGGCACATCGCGCAATTCATCCTCGATGCGGAACTCGACATTGCCGCCAAGCTGGATGTCGGTGCCGCGCCCCGCCATGTTCGTCGCGATGGTCACCGCGCCCAGACGCCCGGCCTGTGCCACGATATGGGCCTCCATCTCATGGAAACGGGCGTTCAGCACATTGTGCGTGACGCCTTCCTTGGTCAGGAATTCCGAGAGCAATTCGGACTTTTCGATAGAGACCGTGCCCACCAGTACCGGCTGGCCGATCTCGTACTTTTCACGGATCAGCTTGGCGATGGCCTGGAACTTGTCCATCGTGTTCTTGTAGAATTCGTCTTCCTCATCAATGCGCTGGACCGGCACATTGGTGGGGATCGAGACGACGTTCATCTTGTAGATGTCGAAGAATTCGGGCGCTTCGGTGGCAGCGGTGCCGGTCATGCCCGAAATCTTGGGATACATGCGGAAGTAGTTCTGGAACGTGATCGAGGCCATCGTCTGGTTTTCAGGCTCGATGTTCACGCCTTCCTTGGCTTCCACCGCCTGATGCAATCCGTTGGACCAGCGGCGGCCATCCATCATGCGACCGGTGAATTCATCGATGATGACGATCTTGTCGTCCTTCACGATATAATCGATATCGCGCTTGAACATCACATTGGCTTTGAGCGCCTGATCGAGATGATGGACGACCATCGTGTTCTCGACATCGTAAAGATTCGAACCTTCCAGCAATCCCGCCGCTTCCAGCGCACGCTCGACCCACTCGACGCCGTCTTCGGTCAACGAGATGTTCTTGGTTTTCTCGTCAGCCTCGTAAAGATCGGGCTGGATCGTCTTCACCACGGCATCGACCGAGAGATAGAGATCGCTCTTGTCGTCAGTCGGCCCCGAAATGATCAGCGGGGTGCGCGCTTCATCGATAAGGATCGAATCGACTTCATCGACAATCGCGAAATTGAACGGTTTGTGGACCATCTGATCGCGCGAATGCTTCATGTTATCGCGCAGATAATCGAAGCCGAGCTCGTTGTTGGTCGCGTAGGTAATGTCGCTTTCATAAGCCTCGCGGCGGCGTTCCTCGTTCATGTTGGGAACTATCACGCCCACGCTCAAGCCGAGGAAGCCGTACAGCACGCCCATCGTCTCGGCGTCGCGGCGGGCAAGGTAATCGTTCACGGTCACCACGTGGACGCCCTTGCCTTCAAGCGCATTGAGATAGACCGCCAGCGTTGCAACCAGTGTCTTGCCCTCGCCCGTGCGCATTTCGGCAATTTCGCCCCGGTGCAGCACGATGCCGCCGATCATCTGCACATCGAAGTGGCGCAGGCCCAGCGTGCGGACCGAAGCCTCGCGCACGGTGGCAAACGCTTCGGGCAGAAGATCGTCGAGCGCGGTCCCTTCGGCCAGCATCTGGCGGAACTTGGGCGTTTGCGCGGCCAGCTCTTCATCGGATAGCGCCTGCATCGCGGGCTCGAAAGCGGCAATCTGGCGCACGATCTTGTCGAGCGATTTAACGTAACGGTCGTTTGATGAACCAAAAAGCGCCTTGGCGATGGAACCGAACATGGGCGGAACAATCCTGTTGAATCAGAAGGAATAGTAACCAGCGCGCCAATCGGGCACCGGCGAGGGCATAAAGCTGCCAGATTAAAGTGCGGCTAAGACACGCGCTATTCGCGCGCGCGGTCGGTCAATTCGATGCCGCAGGCACGCACAAAGGCGGGTGCGGGGAGCCAGACCGTTTTGCGCGGGGCGCTGCTGCGCCTTTGCGGGATTGCACCGCCGCGTTCGATACAACGCTGTTGTCGGCGTTCGGCCGAAGCCGTTCCAGCGCCAGCCACGCCTGCATTCGCTATCTCTGTGCGCGATGCGGCAAAGGCCACCTCGGGCAGAGAAAGGCCCGAAAGGATGGCCAGAAGAGCGAGCAAAATACGCATCACCGTGCCAGATAGGCATTCCGGTGCGGTTCGTCTATGTTGAAATCGCATATTCTGCGCGCGTCGTCACGGTTGAACCGCACTGCATGGCGCGCTAGGCGCATTTCCATGTCTGACGCCGTATCTCCGCTCGCCTCGCCGTTCCCCGCGCTTCCCGCAATTGCCGGAGCCACCCCACACGTGGTCCGTGCCGGCTATAAAGACTGGGGCCGGTGCGATCTGACCTATGTTGAACTGGCCCAAGGCACTGCGGTTGCAGGCGTTTTTACCCGCAATGTGTGTTGTTCCTCGGAAGTGGAACTGGGCCGCCAGAACATTGCTCAAGGCTATGCCCGTGCGCTGGTGGTGAATGCGGGCAATTCCAACGCGTTTACCGGCTATCGCGGGCGCGAAGCGGTGGAACAGATCATGGAGCAGGTTTCTGCCCATCTCGGCTGCGGCAAAGAGCAGGTTTTCGTCTCGTCCACCGGCGTGATCGGCGTGCCCTTGCCCAAGGACAAGGCCCGCGCCGGGGTTGAGGCCGCCCTGCAAGCAGCGCCCTGTTCATGGGAGGACGCCGCGCGCACCATCGGCACGACCGACACCTTTACCAAAGGCGCCACCGCCTCGGCCATGATCGGTGACACACGCGTCAACTTCAGCGCGATCATCAAAGGCAGCGGCATGATCGCGCCCGATATGGCCACGATGCTGGGCTATATCTTCACCGATGCCGCGGTTGATCCTGCGTTCCTGCAAGAATGTCTTTCAGCCGCTAACCAGCGCACATTCTCGTGCATAACGGTCGATAGCGATACCTCGACAAGCGATACCGTGCTGGCCTTTGCCACCGGCGCAGCGGGCAATGCACCTTTGACCGGGGTCGACAGCCCCGGCGCAGACGCCTTTGCCGCCGCCCTTGCCGATATCTGCCGCCAGCTCGCGCACCTTGTGGTCAAGGATGGCGAAGGCGCGCAAAAGTTCATTGCGGTCAGCGTTTCGGGCGCAGTCTCAGGCGAGAGCGCGCGCAAAGTGGGCCTCGCGATCGCCAACTCCCCCTTGGTCAAAACCGCCATCGCGGGCGAGGACGCCAACTGGGGCCGCGTCGTCATGGCGGTGGGCAAAGCGGGCGAACCGGCGGATCGTGACCGTCTGTCCATCGGCTTTGGCGGCATATGGGCCGCGCGC
The DNA here is from genome assembly GCA_964609325.1 of uncultured Novosphingobium sp. Taxonomy (GTDB): domain Bacteria; phylum Pseudomonadota; class Alphaproteobacteria; order Sphingomonadales; family Sphingomonadaceae; genus Novosphingobium. The sequence goes on from CAZSTP010000042.1 coordinate 4,604, forward strand.
GATGGCCAGCCCCTCGCCGATTATGACGAAGCGCCGGTAGCGGCGCACCTCAAAGGGCGTGAAATTTCACTGGAGGTCGATCTCGGACTTGGCGATGGCAGCGCAACGGTCTGGACCTGCGACCTGACGCACGGGTACATCTCGATCAACGCCGATTACCGGAGTTAGGGTTAGCACATGATCACGCTCTGGGGTCGGCTTAACTCCCACAACGTCAAGAAGATTGCCTGGGCGTTGATCGAGATGGACCTGGCGTTCGTGCGCAAAGACATTGGCGGCCAGTTTGGCTATACGGAACAATATATTGCCTTGAACCCGAACCGGATGGTGCCAACTATTCAGGACGGGGATTTCTCCTTGTGGGAATCCAACGCGATCTTGCGCTATCTGGCAGAGCGATACGCGCCGCTTTTTCGCAGTGATGATCCGCAAGTCCGCGCAGTTGGCGACAAATGGATGGACTGGCAGTTCCATTTCGCCGACGCGCAACGAGATGCCTTTCTGGGCTGTGTTCGCCAAGGCAAACGGGGCGATGATCCAAGCGTTGCAAAGTCTGCTGCCTTGGCATCGGACATGATGGCGATGCTGGACGCAGAACTTGGCCATCGCAGTTGGCTTTCCGGGGAACGCTTTGGCATCGCGGATATTCCTATGGGTGTTTATGTGCACACCTATTACACCATCCCTATCAGCCGCCCGGAACTGCCGCATCTTTTCGATTGGTACACGCGCCTGCAACAGCGGCCGGGCTATTCCAGCCAGGTCATGATTCCGCTCACCTAAGGATTGCCATGACCCGCACCCTCGATACTGCTGTCGCCGCGCTGATGCGCGATACGGCTGAAAAGACGCTGCTCAAGCATTACCAGAAGCTCAGCATTGGCGATGTGACAGACAAGGCCGCCGATGATGTGGTAACTATCGCCGATACCGAAAGCGAAGTGATGCTCGCCGAAGGTCTGGCCAAAATCCTGCCCGAAGCGGCGATTGTCGGCGAAGAAGCGGCACACGCCGATCCTGCGATTTTTGAGCGTCTGTCAGACAAGCTGTGCTGGATCATCGATCCGCTGGATGGCACCAACAATTACGCGGTCGGCAAACCACCGTTTGGCATCCTGCTCGCTCTGGCGGAAAAGGGGGAAACGGTTGCGGGCTGGATTTATGATCCACTGTCTGGCCGCCTGTGTACTGCGCATCGCGGACAAGGGGCCTGGCTGAACGGGGCGCGCTTCACGGCGCGCGCCAGTGGAGAAGAAAAGCCTATCGCCGCGATCTCACTGGTGTTCGTCGATCCGGCCAAACGCGAAGCCCTGCTGGAACACATCGCCCCGCACTACACGCTGGTGGATATCCCGCGTTGCGCGGCAGAACAATACCCGCGCATCGGGCTTGGTACCAACGATGTATCGTTGTTTGAAAAAACGCTGGCCTGGGATCACGCCGCAGGCGTGCTGTTCCTCAACGAATCCGGCGGAAAAGCCGCGCGCCCCGATGGCACACCCTATCGCGTCAATCGCCACCTTGAGCCCGGCCTGATCGGCGCATCAAGCCCGGCCCTGTTCGATGCCATGGCCGAACGATTGGCGAAGATGGGATAAGTCCCTATTTCCTCCCCTTTTTCGCAAAGCGCAAAAGGGGAGGTGGCAGCCGAAGGCTGACGGAGGGGTTCTTTGCCCCTCCACCACCCGCCATGCGGGCGGTCCCCCTCCCCGATTGTCCTTCGGAAAATCAGGGAGGATAGTGTTCCTTAAAGCACGCTTTCCAGCCAGCTCTTCAACTGGGTCTTGGGCGCAGCGCCCAGTTTCTGGGCGACCGGCTTGCCATCCTTGAACAGGATCATCAGCGGGATCGACTGCACGCCAAACTGGCTGGCGGTATCGGTGTTTTCCATGATGTCGACTTTGACGATCTCGACGCTATCGGCCAGTTCGTTGGAGATTTCTTCAAGTGCGGGCGCGATCATCTTGCAAGGGCCGCACCAATCTGCCCAAAAATCCACGAGCACGGGCTTGCTGCTGCCCAGCACATCTGCGGCGAAGCTGGCGTCGGTTACGGCTTTGGTCGGCATCGAATGAACTCCTGTCTATGTGTGTCTAAAGTAGGGCCAGCGGGCCGCAGCGCAACCGATCAGGCGGAAAAGGATTCCTGCTGTCCGGTAAGGCGCAACTTTTGCGCTTCGATCACTTCGGTTGGCACAACGAACAATTGCGGCGTGTGGGTATAAAGCAAAGCTGCCTCAACCGGCACGCCGGGATGGATCGCCTCAAGCGCCGCAGCATAGGCCGCCATCTGCCGCACATAAGCCGCCGGTATTTCGGCAAAGCTTGCGGGAGGCCGCCGCGCTGTCTTGAAATCGATGATGCGGATGCGCTCGCCGCCAATCACCAACCGGTCCACCGTCCCGCTCACCACGCGCCCGCCCACCACAGCCGCCAGCGGCACTTCGGCCAGCGAATCCGGCCCGAACACATCGGCCCAATCGGGATGTTCGAGCACGGCCAAGGCCGATTTCACCATCGCCTCACGCTCACCTGCGCCAAACTCACCCCCTGCCCGCGCGAGCCATGTGCGGCCAGCGGCCAAACGGGATTCGGCGGGAACCTCGGGCAAACGCTCGATCAAACGGTGGAGCAACGTCCCGCGCCGTGCGGCCAGCATGGCCCCCGCACCCGATGGCGCGGGCGGATCAGGCGCGTCATCCTCACCCAGCGATGATGGAGCCAAAGGTCGTGGCGGGCGCGGTTCTGCGCCCACCGGCGTCAGCAGAACCTCGGGCAGAGCCATCCGCGCCGGTGCCACCGCAGGTGCGGTTTTTGTGGCAAAAGGCAGCGGCGCACCGATGGTCTTGCGCCCGCCCCATAAGGCGCACGGTTCCCAATCAGCATCGCCGAACAGCGGTTCAAGCTGGGCAAACCAGCTATCCTCGGGCAGTTCGCCACCGCCCTTTGGCTTCTTCTTGCCTTTGGCACCGGCTATGAACAGCGCCTCTTCAGCGCGAGTCATCGCTACGTACAACAAGCGCCAATGCTCTTCGCGCTCGGCCAGCTTGGCCGTCGCCTCGGCCTCAAGCACCACAGGCGCTTTTTCTTCCTTGCGCAACGGGGGCAGCGGCACACTGCGACGCGCGCCGACAACGTCCTCGACCAGTTCCAGCCCGCGCGGCGGCGAGGAATCGGGATCATCGGCGGCATCGGCCAGAATCACGATGGGTGCCTGCAAGCCCTTCGATCCGTGCACGGTCATCACCCGCACCAGACCTTCGCTCTTGCCCGCCTCGCGCTTCAACTCGCCCTCGCCCGCATCGAACCACTGCAAAAAGCCGACAAGGCTCGGCACATTCGCGCTCGAATAGGCCATCGCGGCGTTGAGCAATTCATCAATCGGATCGTTCGCCTCGCGCCCCAACCGCGCGATCAGCTTGCGCCGCCCGTCCCACGGCCCCACCAGCAACCAGTGCAGCAGCACTTGCGGCGGATCATAATCCGCCCGCGCCAACAGGCTGCGCAACCGCTCCATCGCGGCAAAGGTCGCAGGGCCTTCATTGCGCCGCAGCCAGCTCCACAACCGTTCGCCATGCGGGCGATAGGCATGTTCGAGCAGTTCTTCCTGCGTCCACCCGATCAGTGGCGACACCAGCAAGCCCGCCAGATTGAGATCGTCCAGCGGTTGCGCGGCAAAGCGCAAGGCCGCCACCAGGTCCTTCACCGCCAGCGGTGCGCCCAGACGCAACCGGTCCACCCCCGCCACCGGAACCCCGCGCGCGTGCAAACGCGCAACAATCAATCCGGCAAGCTCCTTGCGCTTGCGCACAAGCACCATCACATCGCCCGCATTGGCAAGCCTTGGCCCGCCCTTGGCCAGCGGGAAGCCCACATCGATCCACGCGCGCACTTGCCGCGCGATGCGGTCGGCCAGTTCACGGTCAGGGCGCGAGAGCCAGTTGTTCTCGCCCTCGTCTCCGTCTTCGGCAACGTCCTCGTCCTTGCCCTCGTCGCCAACCACGCGCCACAAGCCAACGGTGCCCCGAATATCGAGCCCGCGATGCGGCTCGGGCGGTTGGCTCAACCCGAAACGGTCCCATCCGATCCGCGCAATCGCGCCATCCACGAAATCGAGGATCGGATTGGCCGTGCGGAACGATTGGCCAAGCCCCAGTTCGAGCAACTTGCGTTCCGGATCGCGCAACACATCGGCCACTTGCGCCAACTGGCTTTTGACCTTGCCACTGGCGCGCGCAAAATTCTCGGGGCTCGTCCCCTGAAACCCGAAGATCGCCTGCTTGTAATCGCCCACCACAAACAGCGTGCGCATCTTAGGCCCGCGCTGGCCCTCACCGGTGAAAAAGTCGGACACCAGCCCTTCGAGCACGATTTCCCACTGCGAGGCATTGGTATCTTGCGCTTCGTCGACAAGGATATGGTCGAACCGGCGGTCCAACTTGAAGCGGATCCAGTCCGCCGTTGTCCGTTTGGTCAGCAAATCGGCTGCGGCGCGGATCTGGTCGTCAAAATCGATGAACCCTTCGCGGGTCTTGGCCTCGTCCCACGCCAAGGCAAAGCGCCGCCCGACCGTCAGCGCGGTATCGAGCAAAGCCGCCAGATCAAGCTTGGCCCGCAACGCCCGCGCGTCTTCTATCGAGACGATCACCCGCTGCGCCGCCTCGCCATAAGAGCCATCGACTTTGGCAAGGTTCTTCAGCCACTTCGGCTCGCCCTTATCGTTCAAAAGCGCGCCTGCCATCTCCTCCAGATCGCGTGCGCGGTCCTCAGGCGATGCTGCCAACCACCGGCCAATCGGCTCAGCCATCTTGGCGCTGGTCGCCGTGCCCCAATCGAGTTGCACCTCAAGACAAGACCGCAAAGCCCGCACATCAAACGCATCATCGGCACAGATCGCGGCAAGGCTGTGCTGCCCATCGTCCTCATCCAGCCCCAGCACGGCGTTGATACGCGGACGCAGCGGCGGAATCCACGATCCTGCCCCCCACCACAGATCGCGCGCGCCCGCACTACGCAACAGAAACGCCGTGACCTGATCCTCGCTCATCCGCAAGGACAGCGCAGCCAGCGCTTCAAGCAGAGCATCATCTCCGCGCGCCTCGGCCTCAACCAGCATATCGGCCAGCACCTGACGCACCAGCAGCGCGCGATCACGGTCCTCCATCGCGCGGGTGCCGGGGCGCAAACCGGCCTCGACCGGGAACGATGCCAGCAACCACTGGCAGAAGGCGTGGATCGTCTCGATCCGCAAACCGCCACCGGGGCAATCGAGCACGGCGGCAAAGCGGCTGCGCGCCCGCGCGACGGTTTCGGGACCGATCGGCGCACCAATGGCCAACAAGTCTGCAGCGAGACGGGCATCGTCCATCCGCACCCAGCCCGCCAGCACTTCGTTCACGCGGGTCGCCATTTCGGCGGCGCCTGCTTTGGTGAAGGTCAGGCACAGCAATTGCTCAGGCTCTACGCCATCTTGCAGCAGCAACCGCAGCACGCGCGCTGAAAGCACCTGGGTTTTGCCCGTACCTGCCGAAGCCGAAAGCCAAACCGTGCGCTGCGGATCAACCGCATGGGCCTGATTGTCCATGAGCGGATAGACTTTGCTCATGATGCATCCTCTGCATTGGCGCGCTCACGCCCTTGCCATTCATCAAGCCGCATCAATTGATCGTAATCCGAATAGCCCGGAAGATCGGGATTGAGCCGCGCGGTGAACGGTTCATTGCCCAGCAACCAGCGCGCAATGGCTTCGCGCAAGTAGCGTTCCGTCTCGGGAAGGAAATCCTCCAACGGAATGCCCGATCTTTTTTTGCCTTCCAGCACAGGTGTTTCCATGTAACCGAAAGGTCCCGTCTTGGTCCGCCCCAAAGACCAGTATTCAAAGCGCGCCGGTTCGCCCGCCACACCTGCAATACCGCCGCCTTGTGCGATCAGACCCAGCAGGCCGAGTTGCAGCGCATAACCTTGCTCCACCATCTTGCCCGAAGGCGGCGTTCCGGTCTTGTAATCGACCACAGCAAGCGTGCCATCGGCCAGTTTGTCGATGCGATCTGCCCGCCCGTGAATGCGGATGCCATCGACGACAATTTCGCCTTTCTGCTCAACGCAAAGCACCTCGCGGCCCTCGCCCGCAAGCCGGTCAGTCTCCTCTTCAATCCAGTGAAGCGCATTAATCAGGCGCGGCCTCCACATCGTGCGCATGAAAGGATGCGCGCTCATATCGTCGAACATGCGCTCGGCCAGCGGCACCAGTTCGCCCGGAATGCCGCCCGCTTCGTGCCAGGCCTTGAGCACATCATGCACCGCCGTACCTTTCCACGCAGGCGTCGGATCGGCATCAATCGGATCAAGACTGCGCAAGGCCAGAATGGCCGAAGCATAGAACTGGTAAGGATCGCCGCGCAGCCGGTCGAGCGCGGTCACGGCAATGGGCACGCGGCGCTGGTCAGCGCTCGGCATCGGCTCTGGTCGCGGATAAGCAGGCGCAGGGTCAGCAGTGCCTAGCGCTTGCGCCAATTCAACGGCGCGGGTTTCCAAACGCAATTGATCGCCCAGCATCGCCTGAATACGCAGCAGGAACCGCGAAGGGATCACCGGCCCGGTGGCATCGCGATGGGCAAAGCTCAACACAACTTCAGGTGCGCCCAAAGCGGCGGCCAGATCGTGCGCGGCAAGGCCGATGCGGAAATCCGCACCGGGAATGCCCAGTGCGCGAAGTATCGGCGGAGCAAGCAGCGGGTCGGGCGCGGGATTGCCCGGCCATGTGCCCTCGGTCAACCCGCCGCAGATCACCAGATCGGCGCGGCTCATCCGCGCTTCCAGCAGGCCGTAAATCGCAAGGCGCGGATGCCCGCCATAGGGCGGACGTACCGAAATCTCGTCCATCGCATCGCGCAACAGAGCAGGAAGGTCAGTGCAATCAAGCTGCGAAGGTTCAGCGCCTGCCGCCTCGCGCCAGCGCTCGACAAATTGTGCCAGACACCGCCCGTCAGCAAGCGCCCAAAGGCCTGTTCCGCACAGTGCCTCGCCCGCTTCCGTAAGCGCCACCAGCGCTGCATCAAGCGCGATCGTGCCTTCCAGCGCGACCAGCGGGAACAGCAAGTCCTCCACGCCTGACCACCACTCGGTCAGCCCCGGGAAACGCTTTTCATGGTTCTCAACCGCCTGCCGCGTGGCGGGCAATCCCGGCCCCGGCCTTGGCCCGCGCAGCACCAGATCAAGCTGGCGCACGCGCTCCAACCACGCTGGACGCCTCTCACCTGCCTGGACCAGCGGATGACCGAGCAATGCCACCAGCGCAACCGGCGAAACGCGTTCCGCCACAAGTTCGGCCAATTGCAGGAAAAGGCGCCCCGCGGCAGTCTGCGGCAAAGGCCTGCCCGCCGTGTCATCAGCCACGATGTTCCACCGGCCCAGATGCGCAACAACCCGCGCGGCCAGGCTGCGGTCGGGCGTGATCACCGCCACGCGCCGTTCCGGTTCGGCCAAGGCCTCACGCACCAGCACCGCGATGGCCTGCGCCTCTTCTTCAGGCTGTGCAGATTGCATCGCCCGCACGCCCGAAAGCCGACGGTCCTTCGCCTCAAGCGAAACCCATGCGGCGCTGGCCTCTGGCGGCAGGAACAGGTTGGAGATCGCGCGGCTCCGCTCGGGCGGAGCGGGTGAAAGGCCCGCGCGGTGCCATGGCTGCACTTCGCCGCGTGCAATGCCCATGCGGTTCAACAACAGCTTCAGATGGTATTGCGGATGCGTGACCACATCACCGCGATCAAACACCGCGCCATCGGGTCCGCCTGCGCTGCCCAGCGCGTCCCACACATCGGCATCCAGCGCCAGATCGAGATCGGGCAGGATCACCCCGCCATCGGGCATATCGGCAACCACCCGCAGCAACTTCGCCACGGCGGGCGAGGCAGAGGTGACGCCTGCGGCAATGACCGGATGCGCAGGCGGACGGGTTCGCCATGTCTGCGCCGCATGTTCGAGCAGACGGTTGCGGCGTTCGGGCGCGTCGATCCGGCCAAGGTCATCCAGCTCTTTCTGCCAGATCGTGAAGACCGATGCGAAAATGCGCGTATTCTCGATCCAATGATCCGAGAGATCCGAAGCGATCCCGACAACCGTCTCATCCAGCAATTGCGCCGGATGGATGCCCTCCACCAGCAACCGGTCCATGCCCTGTGCCAGCCCGCGCGCCTGCCGCAATAATGCCGCTTCACCCGGCGCTTCATCGCCCAACACCTGCCCCAGAATGCGGGCAAGGCGCAGCAATCGCCAGACCGGATCGACCGCTTCGGGAATATCCAGCCCTGCACCAATCGGGTCGAGCAGCGGCCCCAGTGTCTCGTCAAGATCAAGGTCGCCCACCACCGCCATGCGCGGCAGCAACAGGCCCTGCCCGCTCGCGCGGATGAACGCCTCGGTCACGGTGCGGATCGCGCGCTGGCTCGGCAGAAGCAGGGTCAACCGGGCAAGGCCGAAGCGGTCCTCGCGATATCTCGGGATCAGCCCCGCCACCAAAGCATCGGCGAAACCACGGTGCGCCGCGATGGACCACACGCGCGGGCGGGAGGCCCCTTCTGTCATATCAATCCTGACGCAGCGCGATTTCGGTCGGCGCAATCATGTCGGGCTCACCCACTTCGTACCACAGGCCAAGGTGCGATGTGCCGAACAGACGGCCTTCCTCGATCGCCCGGTCCCACAGCTTCGATGTGGAGAACGCACCATCGGGCGCATCGCGCAACAGGCGGTGCGATACGATCTGGATGCCGCTATAGATGAAAGGCGCAATCCGCCCGGTCCGGCGGCGCGAAATCGCGCCCAGCGGGTCCATGTGAAAATCGCCCTTGCCGCGATAATTGAACGCTCGGGCATGCGGCACCAGCAGCAGCAGCGCGTCCATCCGCTCGGCATCCCAGTTGTCGGACAGATGCTGGAACACATTGCGCGGCCCGTCGAGCCAGATGTTGTCGCTGTTCAGGGCAAAGAACGGATCGCTGCCGATCAGCGGCAAGGCCTTGACCATTCCGCCACCGGTTTCCAGCAGTTCCGAGCGCTCGTCCGAGATCGCAATTTCCGGCGTTTCGCGGCGCGCAAGATAGGCCTCCAGCGCATCGGCCAGATAGTGGACATTCACCACCGCCCGCGCCACGCCTGCATCTTGCAGCTTATCAAGGCAATGGTCGATCAGCGGTTTGCCCGCCACTTGCACCAATGGCTTGGGCCGCGTTGCCGTCAGCGGGCGCATGCGTTTGCCCAGCCCTGCCGAAAGCACCATTGCCACGTCGCTCGCCAGCGGCTTGCTCATAGCGTGAATGTACCGCCCAGATTGGCGCGCACATTCGCCGGGATATTGGCATCGAACCATGCGGCCACCGGAGCCAGCGCGGGATGTGCCAAATCACGCTCCATCGCCGCCCACACGCGGGGTATGTAATCAAGGTAACGCGGCTTGCCGTCACGCTTCCACAGCCGCACGAAAATGCCCACGATCTTGGCATTACGTTGCGCGCCAAGCCGGGCGTAATCGGCGCGGAAATCCTCACCCTCACCCGTTCGGGCAAGGTAGTAGTCCAGCATCTTCGCCTCAAGTTCGGGCGAAACATCGCGCCGCGCATCTTGCAGCAGCGAAACCAGATCATAGGCCGCATGGCCCACCAGCGCGTCCTGAAAATCGAGCAGACCCTGCTTTTCCAAGCCGCCCAGCAGCATCACGTTTTCAGCATGGTAATCGCGCAGCACCGTAACGCCGGGACGCTGCCGCCCCAGCAACGGGGCCAGAACCTCGTCCCACGCCGCGCCCCAACTGCGGCTATCAACGGCAATCTCGCGCGCGGGCACATACCATTCGGTAAAGAGCCGCGCCTCGCGCTGGTATTCGGCCAGCGTATAGTTGGTAAACGGCCCCGGCGGCAATTTGCGCAACTGGATCAGCGCATCAATCGCGACCCGGTAAATCTCTTCCTCGTCCTGCGGCCATGCATCCAGATACTCGCGCATCCGCACTTCGCCGAAGTCTTCCAGCAGCACAAAGCCGTCTGCGGCTTGCTCGGCCAGAATGATCGGCGCGCGCAACCCGTTGCCTTCCAGCCATTTGGCCGAGCGCAGAAACGGTTCGGGGTCTTCATTGGGCGGCGGGGCATACATCAGCATCGCCGTGCCGCTGGAGCGGCGAATGCGGAAATAGCGGCGGAACGATGCATCGCCCGGCAAAGGCTCGATCGTCGCGCCGATCCAGCCTGCCTTGTTGAGGAAAGCTTCGGTGCCCAAAGGAATAGTCAGATCCATGATCCCCGCTCTAGCCAATCGCGGCCCGCCCGCACAATGGCCCTGCGCCCGTTTTCAGTGGATTCAAGCGCGACTGACAAACAACCCGCCTCGTGCGCAAAGCCACCAGCGTTCTCGGGCCATTCCGCCAGCAGCGCCGCGCCTTGCCGGTAATCGTCCAGACCGATCTCGTCAGCCTCGGACGGATGCTCCAACCGGTAAAAGTCGGCATGGACCAAGGGCAAGCGCACCGACGGCGGATCATAGACCTCGATAATCGCAAAACTCGGGCTCGGCACTTCGCCCTGATGACCCAGTGCGGCGATGATCGCGCGGGCCAGGGTGGTCTTGCCCGCCCCCAGCCCGCCCGTCAGCGCCACCACATCGCCCGCGCGCAAATCCGCCGCAATCCGCGCTGCCAGGATTTGCGAAGCGGCCAGATCGGGAAGCTCGAATATCACGGCAGCACGACAATCGCGGCAGTGCCAAGGCCCGGTTCGGACATTAATTCCAGCGTGCCGCCATGCGCCTCGACCAGTTGGCGCACCAAGGGTAGACCCAAGCCCTGACGCCGCTCGACCGCGCGCCCATCGGCACTCACGCGCAAGCCGTCCAGCGCGCGGGCCAGAACCTCGGGCTCCATGCCGCAGCCGTTGTCAGACACCACCACTTGCAACCGCGCGCCCGGCTTGCGCGATGCCTCCACCAGAATGCGCCCCCCTTCTGGCGTTGCCGCAATGGCATTATCGATCAACTGGCCGAAAGCGCGCCGCAAACGCCGCGCATCGCCTGTCACCATGCCCGCCGATTTATCCCCGCGCAGGTCGAGCGTCAGCTTCGCCGCGCTCAACCGCTCGGCACGTTCCTGCACCACTTCGGTCAGCAGCGGAAACATCTCGACGCGATCTTGCGCCAGCGGCAGCGTGCCCGCCTCGCTTTGCGAAAGATCGAGCACGTTCTCGATCTGCTCGCCAAGCCGTTCCACCGATGCAAGGATCGCATCGACATATTCGCTTTGCTGCTCGGTCAATTGTCCGGCAAGCCCGCTTTGCAACAGTTCGGCAAACCCGCCGATTGATGTCAAAGGCGTGCGGAATTCATAGCTCATATTGGCGATGAACCGCGTCTTCACCGCGTCCGCCTCAACCAGCGCAGCATTGCGTTCGCGCAGCGCGAGTTCGGCCTTCTGGCTGTCGGTAATGTCGAGCACAGTCAGCATGCCGTTGCCATCGGGCAGCGGCACGCCCGCAATCGCCAGATGCCGCCCGTCGGCCAGCGTCAACCGCCCGCTGCGCTGCTTGCGCTCCAGCGTCGCGCCTTGAATGACTTGCGCAATCGTGCCCACTTGCGCCGGACGTTTCAGCTGCGATGCAATCTGGTTGAGCAGCACATCGGCGCGCGGATGGGTGGCAAGGAAGGCCTCGTCCAAGCCCCAGTCAGCCGCAAACCGGCGGTTCCACAACTGCAATTTGGCATCAGGCGCAAATACGGCAAGCGATTCAAACAGGTTGTCAAATGTGGCGGTGCGGGTCCGCAGCAAGGTGTCGCGCGTGGCTGAAAGCTGCAACTGCTCGGTGCGATCTTCAAAGATCATCAACATGCCGCCATCGGGCATCGGCTGCGCAATCACGCGCAGATGCGTCCCGTCCGACAAGTGCCACGATTCCTCAACCGGTTCGCGCGACAGAAACCAGCCCTGCCGTTCGCGCCGCCATTCGGGGAAATCGCGCACTTCGGGCAGGCGCCCGCCATCGCGCATCCGGTCAATCACGCGGTCAAACGGCGGCGTATCGATCACCCACGCGTGCGGCACCGCAAAAATGCGCAGGAAGGGCTGGTTGGCGAACACCAGATTGCGCTTCTCGTCAAACTGCGCGATTCCGGCAGACAGCGTGTCGAGCATCTCGCGCTGCGCTTCACGGAAACGGCGGAACTGACGGGTGATCTCCTCCATTTCCTCGATATCAACCGCGTATCCGGCCACGCCTTCATCACCCAAAGGCAAGTCGGTAACCCGCAACGCCCGGCGCTGGCCCTTGATCGTGGCCAGCATTGATCGCTCGACCGGCACTTTGCGCGCATGGGCCTGCTGCGCCACTTGCGCTGCAGAAAGCCCGTCGACCGGCTCGATCAGTTCGGTGCCCTGTGCGATCACAGCCTCGGCATTCGCGGCCCCTACCGCTTTGACGTAAGCGCTGTTGACCAATCGCAGTTTGAAATCCGGCCCGCGGAACCACATCGGCAGGGGCGCTGCCTCAATCAGCCCCGAAAGTCCGGCAAAGTCGGCCTTGGCGCTGCTCGTCTCGGCACGAAGCTGCACCAGTTCCGCCGCGCTATCGGAAAAGTCGAAGAACCACACCAGCGCCGCGCCGCCGGGCGAGACTTGCGGATCGGCCAGATGACCGTGCGCGGCCAGACTGCGCGCGCCGCCACGTGGCGTCAACGCCATGCGAAACGGCGTCGCCGTCTTCTGCGCCCGCCGTACCGCTTCACCCAATTCGGCAAGCTCGCCCGCGCCAAGCCCCCGATCAGCCCCGTCCAGTTCCGAGAGATATTCGGGCAAAGCATCCAGACCAAACCACCCCGCAAGCCGCGAAGGCCCTTCGATCCGTCCATCGGCGCGGACCAGCAGCGGCAAGGCTGGCGATTCGTCGATCAGCCGCGCCAAGCGCCGCGCCTGCCGCTGCACCGCTTCGGCCCGGCGGGCGCGCCCGCGTGCTTGCAGCACAAACCAGCATGCCCCCACCGTCCACACGGCAAGGAGTAATCCGATCAGCAACAAAGCGGTCTGGTTCAGCAGCGGCATCATGCTCTCGCTATGCGCACAAGGGCGTTAGGCCGTAAACTCATAATTGGCACCATCGAGGCGCAAGAATGGCGAACATATCGGGCCGAAAGGTCCGCCGCAGGGGCTGGTTGCCCCTGC
>CAZSTP010000043.1:0-17497 GCA_964609325.1 uncultured Novosphingobium sp.
CGCCCGCTTCACGCAAGGGCGTTTCAAAAGCGGCCAGCGCCGTGCCATCGGCGGTAATCATCAGCGGTTCACGTTCGGCATGGAGGCGCGGCAGGATGCCCGCCGGATCATCCCCCAGCGATGCGAACACCGGCATCCACAACGGCGCCCAATGCGCCGAAAGCACCGCATCGGCATAAGCTGCGCTGATCGGCGCGGCCTCGACCGCAACCTTGTTCCAGTCAGCGCCCGCCTCATCCGCGATGATCTGCGCCACCAGCGTGGTGATGCCCTGCCCCATTTCGCAGAAAGGCACCGCCACGGTCAGCACGCAATCGGTCTTGCCGCTTGCCGAGCGGACTTTGCCCACCTTCAAGAAGGCATCGACGACGGTTTCGTCCTTGCCCGCCAGCAGCGGTACGCCATGGCGGCGGGGGACAAGCGGAAAGGCGATGAGCAGCGCGCCGCCCGCCCCTGCGCCCACCAGCATCCCGCGCCGCGTCAGCCGCATCAGCGTTGGGCATCCAGCCACGCGAGCACGCCGCGCGCGATGGACAAGAACGCCTCGGCCTGCGGCGTATCGCCCGAGGCGGGCGGGTTGCCGGCATCGCTTTCCTGCCGGATTGCCAGATCCAGCGGCACGCGGCCCAGGAACGGCAGCCCCATCGTCTTGGCCGCAGCCTCGGCCCCGCCATGGCCGAACGGATCGCTCGCCTCGCCACAATGCGGGCAGATATAGCCCGCCATGTTCTCGACCATGCCGATCAAGGGAACCTGCCCCTGTTCGAACAGGCCGATCGCGCGCGTGGCATCCATCAGCGCCAGATCCTGCGGGGTGGAAACGATCACCGCGCCTGCGGGCTTGTGCTTCGAAAGCATGGTGAGTTGTACGTCACCGGTGCCGGGCGGGAGATCGACAACGATGATTTCCGTCTCACCCCAATGCGCATCGATCAACTGGTTCAGCGCATTGCCCGCCATCGGCCCGCGCCACGCAATGGCTTGGCCGGGTTGGACAAGGTGCCCCATCGACAGCATCGGCACGCCATAAGGGCTTGGTATCGGGATCATCTTGTTGCCCTCGGCTTCCGGGCGGCGGCCTTCGGTAGAGAGCAGGCGCGGCTGCGATGGGCCATAGATATCGGCATCAACCAGCCCGACCTTGCGCCCCAGCCGCGCCATCGCCACGGCAAGATTGGCCGATAGTGTCGATTTGCCCACGCCGCCTTTGCCCGATCCCACCGCAACGATCACCCGCGCCTTGCGTTCCGCTGTCATGCCAAGCCGAACTTCGGCTACGCCTGCCTGCCGCGCCGCATCGCGCACCGCCATTTCCAGCTTGTCACGATCCAACCGTTCGAGCCCGCCCACTTCCAGCATGATCGTCGCCACGCCATCTGCCAGCTTGCAGGTTTGCAGCCTGTCTCCTGCTGCGGCTGCCAGTGCTTGCGCCAAAGCTTCTTCAGTAATGTTCACATCAAATCCTAAGCTAAACTGTCGCCAGCCTCCTAGCAGATGAATTTTGGGGAATGGACACTGTTTTTAACGCAATTGCTTCCTATAACGGGTAACATGAACGAACACGTTGGATGGATCGCGCGATTGGGCCGGGAACGGGGACTTTTCATGGCGGGTAAGAAAAGCCCCTGGGGATCAGGAGGCGGAGAACCGCCAGCATCGGGCGATGAAGGGTCCGCACCCCCAGGTGATGCGCCTACCGAAGGCCCGCGCAACCCGTGGCTGCCACCGCAATCGGGCGATGGCCCCAGACGCGGCCCCAATATCGAAGACATTTTCCGCGCCCGCAAAGGCGGCGGAGGTGGCGGCGGAGGCCGTGGCCCCACCATGCCGCGCCTGCCGCAGCGGCCCGATGGCAAATCGTGGGCACCCGTCGGCGTGGCGATTGTCGCCGCAATCTGGCTGGCCACATCGATGGTGCACCGCATTGCCCCGCAGGAAAAAGGCATCGTCACCACCTTCGGCTCTTATTCACGCACGCTCGATTCCGGCATGGCGCTCACCTTGCCGTGGCCGATCCAGCAAGTCAGCGTAACTGACGTCACCTCGATCCGCCGCGAATCGATCCCCGAAGGCGATGGCGAAAAGCTGATGCTGACAGGCGACCAGAACCTGCTCGACCTCACCTATCTCGTCCGCTGGAACATCAAGGACCTCAAGCAGTACACGTTCCAGCTGGCCGAACCCGACCAGACCGTGCGCGAAGTGGCCGAGGCCGCGATGCGCCAGTCCATCGCCGAGGTGAACCTCAACGATGCGATGGGTTCAGGCCGCCAGCAGATCGAACAGAACGTGCGCGACCGCATGCAGCGCGTGCTTGATGCCTATCGTTCGGGCGTGTCGATCCAGGGCGTTGATATCAAGAAAACCGATCCGCCGACCAAAGTGGTCGATGCGTTCAAGGAAGTGCTGGCAGCGCAACAGGACGCGCAAAGCGAGATCAACCGCGCGCAAGCCTGGGCCGAACAGCTCACCGCCCGTGCAGGCGGTGAGGCGACCGCGTTCGACAAGGTCTATGAACAGTACCGGCTGGCGCCTGAAGTCACGCGCCGCCGCATGTACTACGAAACAATGGAGCGCGTGTTGAGCCAGACCGACAAGGTCATCCTCGAATCGAACAATGTGCAGTCCTACCTGCCCTTGCCCGAAATGAAGCGGACACAGCCCAAGCCGGTGGAAGGAGGCAACTGACATGACCTTCCTGCAAACGCTGTGGAATGACCACAAGGTGCCAATCATCGCCGCCGCCGTCGCGCTTGTCGCCGCGGGAAGCTGCCTCAAGGTCGTGGATGAAAAGACGCAGGCCGTGGTGGTCCGTTTGGGCCAACCCGATCGCGTGATCAACCGCTTCCGCCCCGATGTCGAATTCGGCCAAACCGGCGCGGGCGTGGTCTGGCGCATCCCGTTCATGGAACAGGTTGTAGAGATTGACCGCCGCATCCTCGATCTCGATATGGAGCGCCAGCAAGTGCTCTCGGCCGATCAGCGCCGCCTTGAAGTGGACGCCTTTGCGCGCTTCCGCATCATCGATCCGGTGCGCATGGTGCAAACCGCCGGGACGACCGCGCGCGTCACCGAACAGCTCCAGCCGATCCTCAATTCGGCGCTGCGGCAGGAACTGGGCAAGCGCAGCTTCAATTCGCTGCTGACCGCCGACAGGGGCAAGGCGATGGAGCAAATCCGCGCCGGGCTTGATCGTGAAGCGCGCGAATATGGCGCACAGATCATCGATGTGCGGATCAAGCGCGCCGATCTTCCCGAAGGCAGCCCTTTGGAATCCGCCTTCACCCGCATGGCCACCGCGCGCCAGCAGGAAGCCGCCACCTTGCGCGCGCAGGGGCAGAAAACCGCGCAGATCATCCGCGCCACGGCTGAGGCGACTGCGGCCAAGACCTATGCCGATGCCTTTAACAAGGACCCGGCATTTTACGATTTCTACCGCGCCATGCAAAGCTACGATGCCACGTTCCGGCAAAAGGATTCGAGCACATCGATCATCCTTTCACCGGATAACGAGTACCTCAAGCAATTCCGGGGCAGGTAATCGCCTTGGGTTTGTGGCCCGGATGAACGAACCTGAACGCCGTCATTCAAAATCCGTTCAGGCGGAACGGCGTGAAATAGGCACTGACGACGTCAAGGATGCCCGCATCGGACTTCCTTGTAGACAAAGAGGATCAGCCACGTGCGATATGCTTACGGTGTAACTTCAGCGCTGCTTCTGGCTGGCAGCGCGCTGACTTTGATGACAGGCCTTCCCGCTGGCGCGCAAGTTGCGCAAAACGATCAGGCAGAGATGCGCACCATGGTGCCGCGTCCCGGCGCGCCGCTGAGCTTTGCCGATCTCACGCAGCAGCTTCAGCCGGCCGTGGTCAACATCTCCACCCGCCAGCGCGTGAAAGTGCAGAACAACAATCCGTTCGCCGGAACGCCGTTCGGCGATCTGTTCGGCGGCGGACAGGGCGGCGCTCCGCAAACGCGTGAGGCGCAGTCGCTGGGTTCGGGCTTCATCATCTCGGCCGATGGCTATGTCGTCACCAACAATCACGTGATCACGGCTGACGGACAGGGCGAGGTCGAATCGATCACCGTCACCACGCCCGATGGCACCGAATACCCCGCCAAGCTGATCGGCAAGGATGCCGCATCGGATCTTGCCGTGCTGAAAATCAGCGCGCCCAAGCCCTTCCCGTTCGTGAAGTTCGGCGATTCGCGCAAAGCCCGCGTCGGCGATTGGGTGATCGCTATCGGCAACCCGTTCGGACTGGGCGGCACGGTAACACAAGGGATCGTCTCGGCGGTCTATCGTAACACCGGTTCAGGCTCTGCCTATGACCGCTATCTGCAAACCGATGCTTCGATCAACCGGGGCAACTCGGGCGGACCTATGTTCGATATGGCGGGCAACGTGATCGGCATCAACAACGCCATCTTCTCGCCCACCGGCGGCTCGGTCGGCATCGGCTTTGCCATCCCGGCAGAAGTTGCAGCACCGATCGTCGACAAGCTGCGCGCAGGCCAAGCAATTGATCGGGGCTATCTCGGCGTGCGCATCCAGCCCCTGTCCGAAGACCTTGCCGCATCGCTGGGCCTGCCCAAGAACCGGGGCGAATTCATCCAGGCCGTAGAACCGGCCCAAGCCGCCGCCAAGGCCGGTATTCAGGCCGGTGACGTGGTGGTAAAGGTTGATGGCAAGGACGTTTCGCCCGACCAGACGCTGTCGTTCATCGTGGCCAATACCACGCCGGGCAAGCGTATTCCGATCGAACTGCTCCGCAATGGTCAGCGCATGACCGTGCAAACCGTCGTCGGCAAGCGCCCGAGCGAAGAGGAACTCGCCAACCAGAGCTTTGACCCTGATGCCAAGCAGGACGACGACACATTTGCTGCCAAGCCGCAGCAAGGCCCAAGCGTTGTGCAAACCTCGCTCGGCCTTGTCGCCATCCCGCTGACCCCGCAAATCGCGCGGCAACTGGGTGCAGGTGAAGATGCCAAGGGCGTGGTCATCACGGCGGTTGATGGATCATCCGATGCCGCCGCCAAGGGTTTGCAGCGCGGAGACATCGTGCTCTCGGCCAATTACGTCGCTGTCACCAGCCTTGCCGATCTGGAAAAGATCGTGCGCACGGCCAAGACCGAGGGCCGCGAAGCCGTGCTGCTGCGCATCCAGCGCCGTGGCCAGCCCGCCACTTACATGCCGGTCCGCCTGCGCTAAACCTCAGGCCGATACCCTGCAGAAAAAGGGCCGCTCCATCCGGGGCGGCCCTTTTTTGTTCGGCTATCAAACGTGCCATCAATGCGCGGACGTGCCCTTCACCCGCTTGATCGTGCCGGAAAAGCTCATCACGGCTTCATCGCCCGAAAAGATCGTGCCGCGCACAAAGATCAGGCTGCGTCCGGCGCGGGTGCATTCACCACGCCCGGTCAGCAACCGGCCCGGAGGGGCTGCGTTGATGAACTCGGAATTCATCGTCACCGTCACCCCGTAGACTTCATCGCCGCCGGTTCCGGCCACCATGAACAGGGTATAGTCGGCAAAGGTCATCAGCGCGCCGCCATGGACCGTGCCATGGCCATTGATGTTCTTGGCGTCCGGCAAAAATCCGGTCACGATACCGCGCTCGTCCCGTTTCACAAAGAACGGACCGCTCGCGTCTTCGAACGGGTCTGTGCCGGACCATTTCCACCAGCCCTGCCACGGGGCCTGATCTTCGGGTAGAAAGTTACCCCGGATCGGGGGTTGGCTCGAGGGGGTGTCCTGATCGCTCATGCCACCTCCCTTACCCGGCCCTAACCGGTTGTCGAGAGTATTCAGGCCGCAGCCTGCTTGACCGCTGCCATGATCTGGGTGGCCAGTGTCTTGCCTGAAAGCCAAGCGTTCTCGACGCGCGGACCCAGCAACCAGTCACCGCAAATGCCGATCTGCGATTGCGGACTCCACAGCGCGCCCAGATTGCTGCCGGTCGACATCGCATAGCGCCAGCGATGGGCAATCGCCGTCACCGGCTCGGGCATCTTGATAGAAAGCGCACCGCTTAATGCCGATAGCAATTCCACCGCCACCATGTCGGGGGTTTCTTCAATGTGCGCGCTCGACCAGTTGGGGTTGGCCTGAACCACCCACGTTTCCGGCCCCTTGCGCCCCGGCTTGGCCGAATCACGCGCCGCCCAGCTGATCGATCCGGCGTCGCGCACGGTATCGCGTCCGGTCGGAAGTTTTGCGTCAAACACGAACATGCCGGTCCAGCATGGCTGTGATCGCGCGCCCAATGCGGTTGACGCCAACGAAAGGTCATGCAGCGCAACAATCGCAGCGGCCTGCTCGGGCGGAAGAGAGACCACAACCGTATCGAACGGTCCGGCATCGGCCCGCTCACCGTCGGCGCTTTCGCCCGACAGATGCCAAAACCCGTCCCGCTTCACCAGCCCGCGAACGTGCCAGCCGAAGGTCACGTCATGATGGTCGGCAAGGTCACGCACAACAGCGCTCATCCCTGGCACGCCAACCCACGCCCCCGTTCCGGCAGCAGGCCACGGCGCGGCCACACCGCAGGCAGACCAGCGCGCCACTTGTGCCATGAAAGCCGGATCGCGCACCGTAAAGTACTGCGCACCGTGATCGACCTGGGTCTCGCCCAGAGGCGTGGTCAGGCGCTTGGTAGACATCCGGCCCCCGGGACCGCGTCCTTTATCAAACAATGAAACCGTGTGGCCGGCGCGTTTAAGCCGGTCCGCACAGGAAAGTCCGGCCAGGCCGGCACCAACGATTGCAACACGCATTGTCACAGGGTCCCGTGGCTCAACCACGTCCCATCAACGACAAAACTTCCTTGCGGCTGCTGGGATCGTTGAGGAAGCACCCGAGCATGCGGCTGGTCACCATGCCCACGCCGTGCGTCTTCACCCCGCGACCGGTCATGCAGCCGTGCTGCGCCTCTATCACCACGGCCACGCCCTGCGGCTGCAAATGCTCCCAGATGCAGTTCGCCACTTCGGCGGTCAGCCGCTCTTGCACTTGCAGGCGCTGGGCATAGCCGTGCAGCACGCGCGCCAGCTTGGAAATGCCGACCACGCGGTCCTTGGGCAGATAGGCAATCGATGCCGTGCCCGTGATCGGGGCCATGTGATGTTCGCAATGGCTCTGGAACGGAATGTCGCGCAGCAGCACAACCTCGTCATAGCCGCCCACTTCCTCGAATGTGCGCGAAAGGTGCGCGCCGGGTTCGCTGGCATAGCCGCTGCAATACTCCCGCCAGGCCCGCGCCACGCGCTTGGGCGTATCGATCAGACCCTCGCGCTCAGGCTCGTCACCCGACCAGCGCAGCAGCGTGCGGATCGCTTCCTGCACCTCATCTGGCACGATGATCTTGCCATCTTCACCAACAACGTCAGCCATGCCGGAGGAGGCAGCGAGGGAGGGAGAGAGTACGTTCATCGGCCAAGGACTCCGGCAGGCAATGTTGCTGCAATATTGACCGAATGCGCGCCACCCCCATCCGGAACAACACGGACCAAAGGGCACGGCTTGGAATGCGGGGGAAACAGGCATATACAAGGTGCATGTCCATAGCCGAAATGATCAATTCCAGCCCGACGGCAGCCGTCATCAGCAACCCGCGTTTGCCGGACAACCCGATCATTGCCTGCAATGACGCGTTCGTTGAACTCACCGGCTACCCGCGTGAGGAGATCATCGGTCGCAACTGCCGCTTTCTGCGCGGCGAAGGGACCGAGCCTGAAAAGGCGCTGATCCTGCGCGAAGGCATCTGGCGGCACCAGCCGGTGATGGTCGAAATCCTGAACTACAAGAAGGACGGCACCCCGTTCCGCAACGCGGTGATGGTCGCCCCCATCTTCGATTCTGCGGGCGAGGTGGAATATTACCTCGGCTCGCAAGTCGAAATGGCCGCCGATCAGGCCCATGCCAATGATGTCCGCCGCAATGGCGCAGCCGAACGCGTCGAACGCCTCAGCCGCCGCCAGAAGGAAATCCTCGTGCTCATGGCCTCGGGCAAGCTGAACAAGCAGATCGCTTATGAACTCTCGCTCAGCGAACGCACCGTCAAGATGCACCGCTCTGCCGTGCTCAAAGGGCTGGATGTAAAGACCAGCGCCGATGCCATCCGCGTCGCTATCGAAGCCGGTTTCTAAGCAGCTTCCGGCAGGGAAATCCGGCCCGCCGGTGCCAGACGCAAGGCATCGGCAATCTCGATCACATCGGCCACGGCCCGCGCTTCATCAAGCGTAAGGCCTTCAAACCCCGGCAAAAACGCGCGGCACACCTGCAACAGGTTGCGGGGTGATCGTTCCAACTCGGAACGATACTCGCCCAAAGTACGGCACCCGTCGATCTCGCTCCACGCTATGCCTGTGGGCGAGGGCCGCTCGTGATAGGCCCATAGCGCCTGGACCGCCCGCTCCACCGCAATCCGCGCCTGATCCACCACAGCCTCGCCCGATGCCCGCGCCTTCAGGCGTTGGCGATAGCGGCGTTGGCGTTCGGCATTGGATAAGGGCATGCCCGCAAGTTACCGGTTAACCACGATGCCGGACAGTCCGTTACGTTACCTAAGCGGGCGCTAACTTCTGCCGCCCGAACTTTGATCTGGGTCAAGGCAAAATCGTATGTGTTGCATATGATTTCCCCCATGCCGGAGCAGCAAAGTCCGGCGCAGGAGATGCGGAGATGACACCTGATTCGGCCAAGGCGGACAACGCGATCCGCCACGCCATTCCCCTGTTCGATGGCACCCTTGCCGCACGCGGCTATGCGCTCAATGCCATGTGCTTTTCGTTCAACGAAAAAGCCTGCCGCGATGCCTTCCTCGCCGATGAAGGGGCCTATTGCGCACGCTTCCACCTGACGCCCGAACAGCGCCGGGCCGTGGCCGACCGCAATGTGCTGGCCATGCTCGATGCTGGCGGCAACGTCTATTACCTCGCCAAACTGGCCGGCATCTTCGGCCTTGGCGTGCAGGATCTGGGCGCGCTGCAAACCGGCATGTCGGTCGATCAGTTCAAGGCCATGTTGCTGACATGGGCAGACAAAATTCCCCAACAGGAGAACGCATGATGGGCAATATCATCGGCGGCTATTTCACCAGCCACGTCCCCGGCATCGGCGGCGCGATGGTGCGTGGTGATCAGAACACGCCCTATTGGAAGCCGTTTTTCGATGGCTTTCCGCCCATCAGCGAATGGCTGGCACAGGCAAAACCCGATGTCGCGGTGGTCTTTTCCAACGATCACGGCCTCAACTTCTTCCTCGACAAGATGCCCACTTTCGCGGTCGGCGCAGCGCCATCCTATGACAATGCCGATGAGGGCTGGGGCCTGCCGGTCTACAAGAGCTTCACCGGCCATCCCGCCTTGTCATGGCATGTGATCGACAGCCTCGTGCGCGATGAATTCGATATCACCACCTGCCAGCAGATGCTGGTCGATCATGCCGTGTCGATCCCGTTCGAACTGGTCTATCCCGGTGTCGAGGCCTGGCCGATGAAGCTCATCCCCATCGCCATCAACACGGTGCAATATCCCTTGCCCAGCCCCAAACGTTGCCTTGCGCTGGGCCGCGC
Organism: uncultured Novosphingobium sp.; assembly: GCA_964609325.1. Lineage (GTDB taxonomy): Bacteria > Pseudomonadota > Alphaproteobacteria > Sphingomonadales > Sphingomonadaceae > Novosphingobium. The sequence goes on from CAZSTP010000043.1 coordinate 9,576, forward strand.
GGTCCATCGCGCGCTGCAATCATGGGGCGGCGATGAACGCATCCTCGTTTGCGGCACCGGCGGGCTTTCCCACCAGTTGGACGGCCCGCGCGCCGGGTTCATGAACCCCGATTACGATCTATTCTGCCTCGATAACCTCGCGGCAAACCCCGATGCGCTCACCGGCCACACCGCCGAACAGGTGGCGGAACTGGCCGGTACGCAAGGCGTCGAAATCCTCAACTGGATTGCCGCGCGCGGGGCCATGGGCGATGTCCCGCTCACGCAAGTCAGCCGCAATTACCACATCCCGATCAGCAATACCGCCGCCGCCAGCCTGCTGCTGGAGCCCGCCTGACTCTAGAGCCGCTCAGTACGTCCCTGGCGGGTCGCTCGCCGGAAAGCTTTCGTCGGATGCCTGATCCGTGCGGTCCCAATGTTTGGGATCGGATCGCATGCCTTCAACACCCGCAGACCGGACTTGCGAAAAGTTGTGATCGGTGGCCTCGCCATCGGCAAAGGCCGTATGCGGACTCTCGGCATCCCTGTTTTGCGATGCGCGATAGATCGCATAACCGGCCGCGCCAACGGCGGCCCATTTCAGTAAACCCATATCCTGTCTCCTTGGGAAAAGCGTTCCCGATTGGAGACATAACGCGCTGAATCGCAAAAGGTTCTGCGCCCGGACCGATCTCACGCCAAGCCGCCCTATTGCGGCGGTGGAGGCGGTCGCTGGCGTCCGGTGGCGCGGTTCAGGAAATCGTCGTTGGCTGCGCGGGGGACTTCGCCGGGCGCATCTTCGGGCGTGACATTGGAATCGTCAAACGTCTCTACCGCCGCATCCGGCGCAGGCGCACGGCGCGACGGGTCCACCAGATTGCCCTGCTCATCAACATAGAAGTATTCATCGGGATTGCCGAGCATGGCTTCGTCATCGGGCTCAAGCTGCCATTGCGGTAATTTCAGCTCGGTATCGAACTTTTCGACCGGGCGCTTGGCCGTGGCCACCTTCATATAGGCGGCAAAAGCGCGCGCGGGCGCGGCACCGCCCTGAAGGCCCGGAACCGCTTTGGCATCATCGCGGCCCATCCACACGCCCGTGGTGATCCCGCTGGAAAAACCGAGGAACCAGCCGTCCTTGTTCGACGATGTCGTGCCGGTCTTGCCCGCAACCGGCCTGCCGATCTGCGCCGCGCGCCCGGTGCCGATGTTCACCGCGGTCTGCATCAGATCGGTCATCCCGGCGGCCACATAATTGGGTACCAATTGCTGGGGGGTCTCAGCGCGATAGCTGTACAGCAGTTCGCCATCGGTCGTCGTCACCTTACGGATGCCGAACGGCGCAACCGACATGCCTTTGGCCTGAACCACGGCAAAGGCGCGGACCATATCGATTACGCGCACATCCGATGATCCCAGCACCATCGATGGCAAGGTGTTGATCGGGGTGGTGATGCCCAAGCGCCGTGCCATGTTGGCCACCTGGCCAAAGCCCACCTCGTTGCCCAACTGGGCCGCCACCGTGTTCTTGGAATAGGCAAAGGCGGTGCGCAGATCGATTTCCCCGGCATAGCGCCCGCCATCGTTGCGCGGGGTCCAGCCTTCAATCGTCACCGGTTCGTCCACCACGCGATCATCGGGGGTATAGCCCCCCTCCAACGCCGTCAGATAGACAAACAGCTTCCACGCCGAACCCGGCTGGCGCACCGCGTTGACCGCGCGGTTATAGTTCGAACCGACATAATCCGTGCCGCCCACCATCGCCAGCACCGCGCCATCGCGGTCCATCGAAACGAGCGCGCCCTGTGCGCCCCTGGGCGCAAAACCTGCAATTGCAGCAGTGGCTGCGCGCTGCATCACCGGATCGAGCGTGGTCCACACTTCAATCGGCTGGTCATTTTCCGGCAGGATCAGATCAAGCTGCGGCAGTGCCCAATCGGTGAAATAGCGCGCCGAATTCTGGGCGGCGCGGTCTTCAACCATCTTGACCTTTTTCAGGTTGATCCCGGCGGCTTCATCGGCAGAGATCACGCCATTACTGACCATGGTTTGCAACACCACGCCCGCGCGGCCAATCGCCGCATTGGCATCTGCTGTGGGCGAATAGCGCGACGGCGCCTTGACCAGCCCGGCAATGATCGCCGCTTCGGGAAGAGTGATCTCCTCCCCCGGATGGCCGAAAAACTTCCGCGCTGCTGAATCGATGCCATAAGCACCACCGCCGAAATAGACCTTGTTCAGGTAGAGTTCGAGCACCTGATCCTTGGAAAACTTCTGCTCCAGCGCCAGCGCCAGAATCCATTCGCGCGATTTGCGCCCGAAGGTCTTGTTGTTGTTCAAAAAGATGTTGCGCGCCAATTGCTGCGTGATCGTCGATCCGCCCTGCCGCCACGCGCCTTTTTCCACGCGCACCATAACCGAGCGCACGATGCCGATCGGATCAACGCCCCAGTGGCTGCGGAAACGACGATCCTCGACCGAGATCATCGCATCTTTCATGGCTTGCGGGATACGCTCGTAAGGCACCCATTTGCCATAGCTTGGCCCAAGCGTGACTATCTCCGAACCGTCTGCTGCGCGCACCACGATCATCTGGCCGGTCTGGCTGGACTTCAGCTCCTGATAGCCCGGCAGCGAACGCACCGTCACCGCCACCGCCACGCCCAGCGCAATCGCGCCAAGCAGCGTGAATCCGATGCCCCACACGAACAGCCGCCCTATCCAACGGCGGAACGCCGAGGGCTGTGCAGGTTGCGGAGAAGACCGGCCGCCGTCAGAGCGGCGGGGAATGTCCCGTCTGGCCATCAGTCTTGTACCGCTTCCCTCATCTTGGCACGGGCACGGTCAACCATGACCGCCCGAACACTCTGCGGCCCTATGCATAGGGCAATCGTAACGCAGGGTTAACCGTTAATTCGCGATGGCGCGCGCAGTCTTTTCACCTCAATCCTTCGGAATGAAATCCAGCGAGGCGCTGTTCATGCAATAGCGCAAGCCGGTGGGCGCAGGACCATCGGGGAACACGTGGCCCAGATGTCCGTCACAGCGTGCGCAACGCACTTCGGTGCGGACCATGCCGTGGGCGGTATCACGGTGCTCGTCGACCACATCGGGTTCCAGCGGTGCAAAAAAGCTGGGCCAGCCCGATCCGCTGTCATATTTGGTGTCGGATGTGAACAAGGGCGCACCGCATCCGGCGCATGTGTAATCGCCCGCCGCTTTGTTCTTTTCATAAGCGCCGGTAAAAGCGCGCTCGGTGCCGCCCTGGCGCAGAATGTGATATTGCTCGGGCGTCAGGCGTTCACGCCATTCGGCTTCGGACAAATTGAGTTTGTCAGGCATTCGAAAATCTCCTTTGCCGCGAATATGGGGGGCCGCCGCGCCCCGCTCAATGCCGCTACACTTAATAGTGTGTTTTCTCGTCGGGCTTGGCGAGGGTGTAGCAATGGGCCACTTCGTATTTGTCGATGCCGCCTTGGCCATCGCCGGCTTCTGCGGCCATAGCCTCGCGCGTTTCGGCCAAAGCGCGGTCTGCCTCACCGCCGGTTTTGCCCGATGCAATCAAGGCCTCACGCTCCCGCGCCGATAGCACCGATGCCAGCGTTTTCAGATCACGCGCCGGCGCACTCAAACCTTCGCGGGCATAAATCTCGTCATAAGCCAGCGTCATGATCGCGGCACATTGCCCCAAGGCGGGGATGACAAGCGGCGGAACGGCGGCATCGAGCCGCGTCGTGCAAGGCTGTGCCAGCGCGGCCAGCGCGGCATCGGGATCGGCTGCGGTCTGGAGCGCCCGCACTTCAGCGGCGATCAGATCACGCACCGCAGCGCGATCAAGTCCGGCCTCGCGCATCACTGTCACGCCTGCATCGGCAAAGAAGCGTTTGCCGCGCACGCTCAGCGGTGGCCAGCCTGCCACCGCATCACTACCGGCCTGCACCGTTGCAACAATCGCAAAAGCCGCTGCGCAACGTAGCGTAGCGCGGTGGTCCTCGCCCAGACGCGGCAGGTCCGGCGTCGGGGCAACGGGGGTTTGCGCTTGAACAGCAGGAGAGAGGGCCAGAAGCGACAGGGCAGCAAGAATACGCATAAGCGCTATGCTACGCACAAAAAGAGGCCGCGAACAGTCATGCTGTTCGCGGTCCATGCAGGTTGGCGGGCCAGAGAGGGTGTACCTCCGGCGCGCGCTGGAGTTTGGATCAATCGGCGGCAGACTGGTTGCAACGGGCAAGGTCTTCGGGGTTAAGTTCCCCTTGCGGCGTAGCAAAGCGCGTGACCGGGCCGACCTTTTGCACCAGCCGCGCGCAAACCATGACGGGGCGCGAAGTGTCACGCGGGGCGGCGCATGCAGCGCCCTCGCACTTCCACAATACGCCCTTCTGGATCACCTTTTGCGCACCGTCCATCGGGCGGCTGAGCGTGGCGGAATAGAACGGGCCGTTTGTGGCCGCGCGCGCTGGCGCTGCTGTCAATGCAAAGCTGGCCGTCGTGGCAATCAGGGCAACGAAAGCGGGCAGAAGCTTGCGGGCAGTACCGCGATAATTCTCTGAATTCATGTGGTTTCCCCTGAATGTGGTCCATTGGGGCACCGGAAAAGCGCTATGCTTGGAGAGGATGCCAATTCCGTTGCGATTCGCTACCTATAATGGTCAGTTTTGAGTTGCAACTAAAAACTTATAAAGTTTCTGCGCATGTGTTACATCAACTAAACCATGGAAAAGCTCCGCGAACCCTTGCATGAAATCGCCCAATGCGGCCTGCCCCTCGCCCTCGAAGCGATGGGTGAACGCTGGTCATTCATGATCCTGCGCGCCGCCTTCAACGGCGTGCGCCACTTCGAAGATTTCCTCGAAGCCCTCGGCATTGCCCGCAACATCCTGTCCAACCGCCTTTCGCGCCTGGTCGAAGTGGGCATCTTGAAGCGCGAGCATTGCGCCGATGATCGCCGCCGCATCGAATATCGGCTGACACCCAAGGGCCTCGATCTGCTGCCCGCCATGCTCGCGCTGCGCCAGTGGGGCGAAAAGTGGCAACTTGGCGTACCCGCCAATCCGGTGCTCTGCGATGCGCGCGACGGTTTGCCCATCGCCGCCATCGGCATTCGCGGACAAGATGGCCGCCCGCTTTCGCCCGAAGACCTGATGTGGCGCGATCGCGGCGAACTCGAAGCCGGCAAAGCCCCGCTCAAACTTCAGGACGTCGGCTAAAAAGCAGGGGTCATCGGCCACCCGACGACCCCATGAGTTCTACCCGGACGGGGGACTAAGTCCGCCGGGCAACCTGAAATCGGTGGATTAGCGCGCAGCCAGTGCGGTCTGCTGGACCTTCGCTTTGGCGCGGCGCGCGTCGGCAAACGCCTTGTCAAAGCACTGCTGGTTGGCCGCCGCTTCGCGCAGCGGGCTGATTCGGCCGTCCAAGCCGCATACTTTCTTGGCAGCACGCTTCAGCCGCTCATCGAGCTTGGCATTACCCACCTGCGTCGTCAGATCGAGATCGGCGTAACCGACAAGGCGGGTTTCGGCAAAAGCGGGTTGGCTGGCGGTCAGGGCAAGACCAAACAGGCTGGCGGAAATCAGGGAATTGCGGATCATGGCGTCATCCTTCAAAAAAGGGCCGGAGCTCATCCGGCAAAAGAGTGTTGCGATGACCGCGCCAGCTTGGCGTCGGGGGTCGATGGGGACTGGTTGGCCACCGCATGCATTTTCTCTACGCGCAGCAGTGCTCGCATTCGCCCCCGCCTCGACCAGCTTTCCGTAGCGTCCGACGAGCGCCGCCCGCACCGGACGAACAGCAATTTCCGGTCTACGAACTGCACATGTGACATTTGCCCGACAAAGCCATATCGTGGGCGCCAATGGCACTTGTGATCACTTTCCTTTTGGGCATCGGCAACTTTGCCCTCCACCGCGCCGTCATGGACAGCGGCCATCCCCTGCTTGGAAAAATGCCGTGGTTTTACCACGCATTGGGCGGCCGCTTCACGATGATCGTCGAATTCATGCTGCTGTTTGCCGCACTGATGTTCGCCGCCGACGGGGTGGTGAGCGGCCCCATCGCCTATGTTGTCTATTCGGTGCTCAACAGCTTTTCAGCCTATCTGATCCTGACCGACAGGGTTTAGGAACAATCGCCTAGCCTGCGGGTTTAGCCGCTGCGATGGACCTTTCCCCCCTCTGGCTAATCACCAATGCCGCAAGCGGCAGCAACAGCGATGCTGCCGTTGAGGCCCTTGCGGCTTTGCTCAGCGCCTGCGGTTGTAAGCCCATGCGCCTTATTCGCTTTCCCGACGAGGATTTGCCCACAGGCATGGCCCTCGACGCGGCAGGCGTGAAGACTTTGGCGGTGTTTGCCGGTGATGGCACAATCAATGCTGCGGCCACCAAGGCCGAAGGCTGGGATGGCGCAATTCTGGTGCTTCCAGGCGGCACAATGAACCTGCTGTCCAAAGCGCTGCATGGTTATGTTACTGCGCAAGATGTCATCGCCCGTGTTGGCGCTGGCACGTTTGACCGCCTCCCCCGCCCTGCTGTCCGGACATCGCAAGGCACTGCGTTGGTCGAGGTTCTGGCCGGTCCCGGCGCGATGTGGGCCGATGTGCGCGAAAGCGTGCGCGACTTCGATTTGGGCGCAGTCGCCGAAACGTTTTCCAAAGCCCTGCGCGAAACACGCGAGGGCGCAGGCGTGACTATCGCCAGTAGCGCCAAAGCCGATGGCTATCGCGCGCTGCGGGTGGCACCGGAAGAGGATGGTTTGCAGGTTGAAGGATATGACTTCTCCGACTTTGCCGACTTTGCCGCGCAAGGCTTTGCGATGCTGGTCAAGCGGGATTTCCGCCTTGGGCCCCATGATGATCTTGGCCATTTCGCTATAGTCGAATGTATCAGCGACAGCCCCATCGCCTTGATGATTGATGGCGAACGGCGTCAGGGAGCGCCATGCGAAAGGTTCACCCGCATCGTGTTCCCGGTGGACTTTATTGCCACAGAACCCGGCAGGGATTGACCCGGAATGCTTGAGCGGCAATCACCCCTCCCGTCATGACCCGCTTGTTCCACATCAGCGATATCCATTTCGGCCTTGAAGATCGCCGCGCGCTCGATTGGGTGGCGCAATGCATCGCAACCGAAAAGCCCGATGCCGTATCGATCACGGGCGATCTGACGATGCGCGCGCGGCATCGCGAATATGCTGCGGCGGTGCAGTGGATCCAGTCACTCGGCGTGCCGGTGACGGTCGAAGTGGGCAATCACGATCTACCCTATTTCAACCTGATCGAACGCTTTTTCGATCCCTATCGCCGGTTCCACGCGATCAAGTCGCTGCTCGAACGCGAGCTTGATCTGCCCGGCATGGCGATCATTCCGCTGAAAACCACAGCGCGCGCGCAATGGCGGCTCAATTGGTCGAAAGGCACCGTTGGCAAGGCCGCTCTGGACCAGACACTGGCTGCGATTGACGCTCTGCCACCCGGCACGCGCGCAGTGGTGGCGTGCCATCATCCGCTGGTTGAGGCCGGGACACGCGGCAAGGCGCTGACCCGGGGCGGCAACCGCGCTTTGGCCGCGCTGGCCAGCCGCAACGTCTGCGCGGTCCTGTCGGGCCATGTCCACGATCCGTTCGATCTGATCCACCCCACACCCAACGGCCCGGTGCGGATGATCGGCGCGGGCACCTTGTCGCAACGCGTGCGCTCTACCCCGCCCAGCTTCAACGAATTGACGCTGAGCGGCGGCGACATCCACGTGCGCGTGCGCAACCTTGAACATGTGTCCACGCACGACATGCAGATCGATGATGTGCCGGAAAACGCGATGCCCCCGCGCTTGCAGGGCGAGCCGGTCGCGCCAGTAGGGGCCGTGCCCGAAGTCGATCCGCCGGTTACCTGAAACTTAGAGCGTCGTGCGGTATATCTGATCCACCGTGATTGCCTCAGGAAGCTTCTC
>CAZSTP010000044.1:0-11610 GCA_964609325.1 uncultured Novosphingobium sp.
GCGCCGCCCATGCCCTTGATCATCTTGCCGGGCACCATCCAGTTGGCGATGTCGCCGTTTTCGGCCACTTCCATCGCGCCCAGCACGGTCAGATCGATCTTGCCGCCACGGATCATGGCAAAGCTGGTGGCGCTGTCAAAATAGGCGGTTTGCGGCAGCTCGCTGATGGTTTGCTTGCCCGCGTTGATCAGATCGGCGTCTTCTTCGCCCTCATAAGGGAACGGGCCGATGCCCAGCATCCCGTTTTCCGATTGCAGCGTCACCGTCATGCCTTCAGGCACATGGTTGGCCACCAGCGTCGGGATACCGATGCCAAGGTTGACGTAAAAGCCGTCCTGCAATTCCTGCGCGGCGCGGGCGGCCATTTGATCGCGGCTCCAGCCTGCCTTCAGTCCGTCATGCGTGGTCATCGTTTTGGTCTTTCTACAAGATGTCAGCGGATGGGCGGCGGCACAACGAACCATCCGGCCCCGATGTACTGCTCCAGCGCCAGCGCCACCGGCCCGTCCGGATTGCGCAGATAATCAAACACTTCGTCAAAATCGCTGCGGTTATCGCCGCCTATCGCCAGGACGCACCAATCCTCGTCGGCGCGGTTGAGGATTTGCTGCTTGCGCACTTCGCCCCGCCGCAACAGCAACGCGCGGTCCAGACCCAGCGGATCAAGGCCGGTCGCCTTGACCATTGTCAGCACATCGCGCTCGGCGCTTTCGGGAAGCGTCGCCAGCCACACCACGGCCACGCCGCGCCCACGGATCACGCGCAATTGCTCGGCCAATCCCGCTTCGGGCGTCGGCGCGTCGCCCAGATCAAAGGGTTTGCCGCCGTGATCCAGATCAAGGATCAGCGCAGGCCGCTGATCGGCGCAGAGCTTCATGCGCGGCACGCGGGCCAGACTGGGCTGGTCAATCAGGGCTGAACTGCGGCCCGGCAAGGGTTTGCCATCGCCGATTACCGCCAGCACATATTCGGTCAGCGCGCTGTACCCGGCGTCATCGCGGGCCAAGCGCGCGGAATAGGGCATGGGCAGCTGGCCCGGAGTGCGGGGATCAGCCATCACATCAGGCCCCACTTCCATGACCGGGTCCGGCATCAACGGCGCTGCTTCCGTTACCGTTGCCACGGGAGCAGCGGCCTCAACCATGCGCGCACGCGTGCCACGGCCCTTCGCCGCGCAACCGCCAAGCTGCGTGGCCAGAAGCGCCAGCACCACCATGAGCGGCAGCGCGCGCATCGTTCAGGCGTCCTCGCGCTTGCGCACGGTGCGGAACTCTATTTTCTTGTCATAGGGCGCACCCACGATGATCCGCTGCACATAGACACCGGGCAGGTGGATGCTGTCGGGATCAAGGCTGCCCGCAGGCACCAGCTCCTCAACCTCGACCACGCAAACCTTGCCGCACGTGGCGGCTGGCACGTTGAAATTGCGCGCGGTCTTGCGGAATACCACGTTCCCGCTGTCATCGGCCTTCCACGCCTTGATCAGCGAAAGATCGGCAAAAATGCCTTGCTCCAGCAAGTATTCCTGCCCGTTGAAAACCTTGGTTTCCTTGCCTTGCGCCACCAGCGTGCCGACACCGGTCTTGGTATAGAACCCGGGAATGCCGGCGCCGCCTGCGCGCATACGCTCGGCCAAAGTGCCTTGCGGGGAGAATTCCACTTCCAGTTCGCCCGACAGATACTGCCGTTCAAATTCCTTGTTCTCACCCACATAGCTGGAAATCATCTTGCGCACCTGGCGCGTGCGCAGCAGCTTGCCGATGCCTTCGTTATCAATCCCGGCGTTGTTGCTGGCAAAGGTCAGGCCCTTTACCCCGCTTTCGCGCACCGCATCCAGCAGCCGTTCGGGAACGCCGCTCAGGCCAAAGCCGCCACAGGCAATCAGCAGATCATCGCGCAACAAACCTTCAAGCGCCGCTGCGGCATCGGCATAAAGCTTCTTGGACATCGGGAAATCTCTCCTGCGTTCTTCAAGGGACATTAGCACAGCCGACGGATTGAAAAGAGCGATTGTTTTTTATCTGAATTGATAACAGACTCTGATTATATGAAGCGCATTGCCATCTACCACCTCGAAACCCTGTTGTGGATCGCGCGCCTCGGCACCTTTCGCGGCGCGGCCGAACGCTTGAACACCACGCAACCTGCCATATCCGCCCGCGTGCGTGAAATCGAGGAGCAACTGGGCATCGCCATATTCCGCCGCGAAGGGCGCAACATGGTGCTCACCGCGCGAGGGCGGCGGCTGGTGAAAGAGTGCGAGCCGCTTTGGGCAGGCTTTGAAAAAGCGCTGCTCACCGCATCGGGCTTTGAAGGCGCCACGGGCACCGTGCGCATCGGTACTGGCGAGATTGCGGCGGCCTCGTGCCTGCCTGCCTATGTCCACGAGGTTGAGCGTGATCTGCCCGGCGTCACGCTTGAAATCGAACTCGATCTGACCGCGCGCATGCTCCAGCAATTGCTGGGCGGCATGATCGATATGGCCTTCCTTGCAGGGCCGGTCGCCAGCCCCGGCATCCGCACGGCAGGGCTGGGCGCGGTCAGCCTTGTCTGGGTGGCAGGGCAGGAAACGGCGCGGGCAGGGGGCTTTGCGCAAAACCTGCCGGTATGGTCGATCCCCAGCCATTCGCCGCTGCATGGCGTTATGCTCGAAACGCTGGCGCAAGGCGCGATCACTCCGCGCTCGATCAGCACCTGCAACAATGTGCGCACTCTGGTCGATATCGTCAGCGGTGGTGGCGGCGCGGCTGTCCTGCCCGAACCGATGGTGCGGCCCCTTCTGGCATCGGGCACCCTCGTCGAAGTGCTGCCGCGCCCTGTGCGCACGATCCATTTCGAAGCCGCGATCCGTGCCACGGAAAGCGATCCGGTGGTGCTGGAACTGTTCCGCCGCGCGGCTGACCTGCGTATCGATTCCTGAAATTCAGGCGTTCACGTCCGAATAGTGCGCCGGCGGCTGGATCACGTCCATCCGCTCGGCCAGCAACGGGCGAAAGCTGGGGCGGCTTTTGAACACCGAATACCAGCCGCGCGCCTGTTCGTGATTCGACCAGTCGATCCCGCCCAGATAATCGGCAACCGAGATTTGCGCCGCCGCTGCAAGATCGGCAAGGCTCATCTGCGCTCCTGCCAGCCACGGGCGGTTATCGATCAGAAAATCGATGTAATACAGGTGCTCGTCCGCCAAACGGATCGCATCGCGCAAACGCTTGCTATCGGGCGGCGTGCGATAGACCAGCCGCTTCTTCATGCGCTCGTCCAGAAACGGCGTGGTCACATCGGCGTAGAAGTTTTCGTCAAACAGCGCGACAAGGCGGCGGATTTCCGCGCGATTGGCCGCCGTGCCGTTGATCATCGGCGTCTTGTCGACCGTCTCTTCAAAGTATTCGCAGATCGCCCGGCTGTCTGCCAGACTGATCCCGCGCTCCGGGTTCTGGATCGCAGGCGTGCGATAGGCCGGGCTGATAATGCCGAACCCCTCACGCCGCTCCCACGGGTTTTCGCGCACCAGATCGTAAGCCACGCCCTTCTCGCTCAAGAGAAGCCGCACCTTCCGGCTGAACGGGCAAAGAGGGAATTGATAGAGCTGCCACATAGTGCCGTGTCATTGCGCGGTGATGGCGGGGAAGTCTAGGGGGTGTGAACTTTTGTATTCAAAAGCGCGGCTGCAAAAAAGCGCTCCAACTCCTACCCCGACAACCGCATCCGGTCGCGCAGCACGTCAATTGCGATGCGTTCGATTTCTTCGGCGGGGCGTTCTGCCACCAGCAGGCTTCCCAGCGAGCGTTGCTTCTGGGCGATAAGGTCTATCGCTTGCAGCTTGTCCATGTGGCGCATGGCGATGTCCATATCGATGCACAGCGACGCGCCGAGCGCTTCGACCTCTTCGGCCAGCTCTTCGAGCACGACAGCAATCTGGCGGTGCGTTGCTTGCGCCATGGGGCGACTCCCTTCCGGCTGTTCAGGCGGCTTCAGCGATTTCGGCACCGTCTGACAAGGCCGCAAGATTCAGCACCATCACCATGCGGTCTTCGATGGCCGCAAGGCCTTCGAGGAACGGCACAACCGTATCACCTGCCGAGGTGGGCGGCGGGGGTTGCAGCGCATCATTGGCAAGGGTCACGATATCGCTGACCGAATCGACAATCCAGCCGCTGATCTGGGCACCCTGCTGGGTCACGATGATCGCGTGGCGCGGGGTCGGCTCGGTTGCGCGCCAGCCAAGGCGGGCCGCCAGATCAATCACCGGCAGCACGGTGCCGCGCAAGTTGACCACGCCGGCCACATAGCTTGGCACACGCGGCAGGCGTGTGGTGGGCGACCATGCGCGGATTTCGCGGATCGCCATGATGTCGAGCCCGAAGACCTGGCCTTCGACTTCGAACGTGATGAGTTCGCGCAACATGCTGGAAGCTCCTGAAAGACTGGGGGACATCAGTGCGAAACCCGGCGGACAGCAGCCACCAGCTTTTCGGGGTCAAACGGCTTGACGATCCAGCCGGTGGCACCGGCAGCCCGCGCGCGCGCTTTTTTCTCGTCCGAGCTTTCGGTGGTCAGCACGAGGATCGGGCGGTCGCGATGGCGGCTGCCTTCACGCAAACGCTCGATCAGGCCAAAGCCGTCAAGGCGCGGCATGTTGATATCGGTGATCACCACATCAACCTCGTTCATCGCCAGCCAGTCGAGCGCGGCAATGCCGTCCTCTGCCTGCGATACGTCGAAGCCTTGCCCGGCAAGGGCGTGGTTGAGGAGAGCCCGCATGGACGGGCTGTCGTCTACGGTGAGAATTCGGGTGGACTTGCTCATAGTGGAACTCGCTTTTCCGATCAGAACAGTTCGACGTCGCCGCGGGTGACGACAGGGGTTGCGGTGGGTTTAACTGGCGGTGCGAACCGGTCTTCCACCGTGCGGAGGCGGACCTGGCCCGATGCCGGGCGGAAATCGACACGGCGGGCTTGCGTGCCGCCAAGATCCTCGCGCAGCAGCATGATGCCTTCGCGCCTGAGGAATTCACGGGCGAATTCGGCGTTCATCGAGCCGATCTTCATCATGTTGCGGTTGACGTTGGCCCCGCCATAAAGGTGTGCCCGCAAGTTTTGCTTGCGCGCCCCTTTCGAGAGCATCTCGTTGACCAGCAGTTCCATCAGATAGACGCCGTAATGCTCGTCGATCTTGGCTCCCGGAGTATTGGCGGGCGGCTCTGACAGGAGGAAGTGGTTCATCCCGCCAACACGCGATTCAGGATCGAACAGGCAGGTGGCCACGCACGATCCCAGCACGGTCGAATACTCGAGCGACTGGCCTGCACTGGCCAGCGCCTGTCCTTGCATCACGGTCACGCGCTCGATCGGCGGCGATGTGGATATGGGTTGTTCGTAACTCATATCAGGCCGCCTTGCTGAACAAGTGGCGGGCGATGGAACCCAATGGCGCAACCACATTGGCCGCGCCCAGATTGATCGCCGCGCGCGGCATGCCAAACACGGTGCAAGTGGCCTCGTCCTGCGCAATGGTGTGCGCGCCCTTGCGCGCCATGGCGAGCAAGCCTTGCGCGCCGTCTGCGCCCATGCCGGTCAACAAGATACCCACGGCCCGCGCGCCCGCCACTTCGGCCACCGATGCAAACAGAACGTCAACGCTGGGCTGGTGCCCGGAAACAGGCTCGCCCGGGCGCAGCTTGCAATGGAATGTGCTTGATCCACCGATAGATAAGTGGCGCTCGTCGCCCGGTGCCAGATAAACGTGGCCCTGCTTCAACGGCAGGTCCGGTTCGGCAATCAGGATCTTGGGCGGGCACGATTGGTCAAGCGTGCGCGCCACCGCCGGCGCAAAGCGCGCGTTGATGTGCTGCACGATCACGGTCGGCGGGCAATCGGCGGGGAAGCTGCCCAGCACGGTCTGCAGGGCTTCCACGCCGCCTGTGGACGATCCAATCGCGATCAGGGCAGGGCGTTCGATCAGCGATCCGCGCGCTTCCTGCGCCACTTTGCGCACGGCTGGCGCGCGCGTGGTGAATTCCACTTTCGATGCCTGACGGATCATCTGGGCAAGCCGCCCTGCGTCCTCCAGACCAACCCCGCCGCCGGTCTTGGCATAACAATCAACCGCACCCAGTGCGAGCGCACGGGCCGACATCTCGTTGCCTGCTTGCGTGGAACCCGAAACGATGATCACCGGCGTCGGACGCAATTCCATGATCTTGGCCAGAAAATCGAGGCCGTTCATGCCGGGCATTTCAATGTCGAGCGTAACCACATCCGGGTCCAGCTCGCGGATCATCTGGCGGCCTTCTGCTGCATTGGCCGCAGCGGCAACCACCTCGATGTCCGGCTCTTTGCTAAGCCGGTTCATCAAGATTGCGCGCATGGTGGGCGAATCCTCGACGATGACGACGCGAATGCTCATGCAGACCTCTTGCGATAAATGGTGGGGCCCATGGTCGACAGATGCTCCATCGCCGGACCGGTCACGCGTTCGGAATGGCCGATATAGAGCCATCCGCCGGGGACGAGTTTTTCGGCAAAGCGCGCGACGAGGCGCTCTTTGGTGGGATTGTCGAAATAGATCATGACGTTGCGGCAGAAGATCACGTCAAACTGCCCCTGCATCGGCCAGTCTCCCAGCAGGTTCAGCGTGCGGAACCGCGCCATCTGTTGCACTTCGGGCGCAATCGTCGTGTCCTCGCCTGCACTTTGCGTCCAGTTGCGGCGCAAGGCATCAGGCACGGGCTTCAGGTCTTCGGTGCGATAGGTTGCCGCGCGCGCCTTGGCCAGCGCGTGTGTGGCAATATCGCTGGCCAGCAGGCGCACGTCGCGGCGCGCAATATCAGCCCCTTCGGCCTTGTCCGGCCCAAGGAAGGTCATCAGCAGGGACCATGTTTCCTCGCCGCTGGACGATCCGGCAGACCACAGGCGCACTTTGCCGCCACCGCGCAGACGGTCGACAAAGCCGGGCCGCACATCGCTGGCGAAATGTTCGAAGTGATGGGCTTCGCGATAGAAGAACGTGTGATTGGTGGTCAGCGCGCAGATCGTTTTCGAACGTTCGGCGGCGTCCTCGCGGATGCGCATCACATAAGCGCCGAACGTGGCGCAGCCGCTATTGCGCACCAGCGGAGCGAGGCGCGAATAGACCAGCATCGCTTTGCCCGCAGGCAGGACAATGCCCGCCTCGGCATGCGCGATTTCGCTGATCGCGATGAAGTCCTTTTCGTCATAGATGCCGGGGCTTACCCCGGGCATTGACGCGTCGAGTGCTTCCATCAGGCTCATGCGGCTTCTGCCAATGGGCCGGATGCGGCTTGTGCCGAAGCAAGGCTGCGCGAAACCAGACTGTCTACATCGACAATCAGCGCCACCCGGCCATCGCCAAGGATCGTTGCCCCGGCCACGCCCTCGACCGAACGGTAATGCGTATCAAGGCTCTTGATCACCACCTGGCGCTGGTCGCAGATCGCATCGACCAGCAGGGCTGCACGGCCCGCGCTTTCGGTTTCCACCACGATCAGCACGCCATCTTGCGGATGGGTGGCCGCGCCGATCGCGCCGACCGAGGCACTGAGCGGGATGACCGGAATGAACCGCCCGCGCACGTTGATCATGCACCGGTTCGCGCCAAGGCCCTGCACTTCGTGCGGTTCAGGCCGCAGGCTTTCGACCACGTTCGCCAGCGGCACGACCAGCGTCTGGTCGCCCACATTCACCACCATGCCATCGGAAATGGCCAGCGTCAGCGGCAGCGTGAGGGTAAAGATCGTGCCCGAACCCGGCTCGGATTCGATGGTAATACGCCCGCCCAGATCTTTCACATTCTGGCGCACCACATCCATTCCAACCCCGCGACCGGAAACGTTGGTAATGGCTGCGGCGGTAGAGAAGCCCGGCGCGAAGATCAGCAGGTCGATCTCCTCCTTGGTCATCACCGTATCGGGCGCGATCAGGCCCTTTTCAACGGCCTTGGCAAATACGCGGTCACGGTCGATGCCCTTGCCGTCATCGCCGATGCGGATCAGGATGCGGCCCGAACGATGCTCTGCCGAAAGCGTCAGCGTGCCCTCGGCAGGTTTGCCCGCAGCGATGCGTTCGTCTGCCGGTTCGATACCATGATCGACGGCGTTGCGGATCAAGTGCGTGAGCGGCTCGCCCAGGCGTTCGATCACGGTCTTGTCCAGCTCGGTGCTTTCGCCCGAAACCTCAAGCCGCACATGCTTGCCGGTGGATGATGCCAGTTCGCGCAAGATGCGCGGCACGCGGCTGAAGACGGAGCCGATCGGCTGGGCGCGGATCGCCATCGCCGATTCCTGGATGTCGCGCGTCAGGCCCTCGATCAGCGTCATTTCATCCGATGCGCTCAAACCATCGCTCGAAAGCCGTTGCGCCATCATCGCCTGGGCAATCACCAGTTCGCCCACGGCATCGATCAGCTTGTCCAGCTTGAACAATTCGATGCGGATCGATTGGCCGGGCGCCGGGGGGGCAGGCGGGGCGTTCTGCGCCCGGGTTGCCTGTGCGTCATCTGCTGGCGGTATCGGCGCGGCACTTTGCTGGTCGGGGGCTGCGGGCGCTGCCGCTGCCGGTGCCGTGCTTGCCACTGCCGGTGCAGCAGGGGTTGCGGCAGCCACCGGCACCGGAAAGCGGATCGGCGGCATCTGGGCATTTTCACCAAACGCCAGCGTGCAATCATCACCCACAAAATCGAAGATATCGCGGACGGCGCTTTCGCTCACGTCCACCGGGAAGTTGAACACCCAGCCCAGATAGCCAGTACCCGGATCAAACGAATCGAGCGGCGGGATCGCTGACACATCGCAACTCGTACACTTGCCGCCCAGCTCGGCCATTTCGCGCAGCATCAGCAAGGGTTCGCTGCCATTGCGCATGGCTGCGCTGTGGGCGCGCACCCGCACTTCCCAGCGCGGCATTTCGGCAGCGGCTTCAGGCTCTTTGATCTCGCCCGAGATATCGTCCAGCAACGCGTCCAGATCGAAATCCAGATCAAGATCGTCATCGTCCGGCTCGATGGTCCTGGCTTCCATCGGTGCCGGATCAGCAACAGGAGCAGCCACCGGTTCGGGCGTTGGCGCGGCTGCCCCGGCATTCGCCGCCATCGCGGCGGTCAGTTCGGCCTGAAGCGCGGCGTCCTCTGGCGGTTCGGTGCCATCGCGCGCGGCGGTCACGTGATCGCTCAGGGTATCCAGCGCGATCAGCATCAGATCGATCAGCGGTTCGGTAATCGCAACCGTACCATCGCGCACGTCGGAAAGCAGCGTTTCAAAGGTGTGGGTAAAGGCTTGCAGCGCGCTATAGCCAAATGCGCCCGCGCCACCCTTGATCGAATGGACCCCGCGAAACACCGCGTTAACCGTATCGTCGTCCTGCGTGCCTTCCTTGCATGCGGCAAGGCCTTGCTCGGCAGCGGCCAGCGATTCTTCGCATTCTGCAAAGAAGATTGCCTGGATTTCCTCGGCGGTCATGCGTCAGCCCCTGCAAACAGCTCTTCGGAAAGGCCGGCCAGCGCCGCCGTCTCGCGCAGGGCGTCCGATGCCAGGATCACTGCGCCTTCCCCGGTTTGACGAGCACTTACAAGGAGTTGCAGCATGGCCTGGCCAACTTGCTGGCATTCTCGCGCATCAATATGCAGCGGCCCCGAACCCAGCGCCGCGATCATTTCGGGCAACAAGGCTTCGGTGGCGGCGCGGTCGCACCGGGCTGGCAATGAAATTGACGACATCGGACGAGTGCCCTCCGCATGGATAAGACCGACCTGGAACGAATCCGGATTCGGCATGTGTTAGCCATCAGATAGGCCACGAGGGGCAAAGGCAGACTTTCGGCACAGCTAGGGTGAGATACGTAAGGTGAAGCACATGAATTGCTTTTCCCTTCGCGCGTAAAACAAAGCTCTCAAGCGCGTTAAAGCGTTCGGATTAGGGATTTTTGTCACAATGCATGAAGCACGAGTTCTGGTCGTCGATGATTCCGCAGCCATGCGGGCATTGTTCTCCGATATTCTCGATCAAGCGAAGAATGTGACCGTTGTCGGCGCTGCGGCAAATGCAGCCGAAGCGCGTGACCAGATCATTGCGCTGCGCCCCAATGTGGTCACGCTTGATGTGGAAATGCCGGGGATGAGCGGCATTGAATTTCTGGAAGAAATCATGGGCACCGCGCCCCTGCCGGTGGTCATGCTGTCAAGCCTTACCCAGGCCGGCACCGAAACATCGCTGCGCGCCTATGAGCTGGGCGCGGTCGAATGTTTCCCCAAGCCGCTCAAGGCAACGCCCGAACAGTTCAGCAAGACCGTGGGCAAGCTCGGCAAGATCGTGCTCGCAGCCGCCAACAGCAACGTCAAGGATCGCAAGGCCCCGCGTGAACACAAAGCGGCCGAGGCCAACTTTGAATGGAACGGCTATGTCGTTGCGCTTTCGGCCTCGATGGGCGGGATCGATGCGTTAACCACGATCCTTTCCTACTTCCCCGAAAAGTGCCCGCCCACGGTGATCACGCTGAACGCGGAGCCTGCGGTGGTGGAAACCTTTATCAAGCGCATGGACGGCGAACTGAAGTGCGCGGTCAAGGCGGCCAAGGATGGCACGCCTTTGACGCCGGGCACCATTCACATCGCCTTTGATCCCGATCTTCATGCGGTGATTGAACCGGGCAGCCCTGCCAAGCTGCGCCTGATCGATCGCGATCCGGTGGACGGCATGCGCCCCGCTGCCAACCTTCTGTTCGGATCAATCGCACGCGGTTCGGTTCCCGCAACGGCTGCGGTGCTCACGGGCATGGGCGCTGATGGTGCCAAAGGCCTCAAGCTGATGCGCGATCAAGGGTGCAAAACCTTCGTGCAGGATCCCAATACCGCGATGGTCGCCGAAGCGCCCGCCGCCGCCATTGCTCTTGGCGCAGCCGAAAAGGAACTCGGCCTTGATGAACTGGGTGCAGCCCTGATCGCCAGCTGCAACAGCGCCTGACCCGTCCCTTGTTTTTCCCGCGTTGTTCGACCCCCACCAACGCGGGAAAACAAAGAACCCGGAAAGCCGGTAAAAGGGCTTTCCGGGTTTTCATCTGGCTCTAAAGGATGAAGTCTGCGGCTGAAAGGATGTGCGGGTTTGCCCCGATCCAATCCAGACGGATTTCGAAATCCGCTATTCCATCGCCGTTCACGTCGCCAAGGACGCGCGTATAATCGGTCGTGCCATTGTCATAGCGCAGTTGACCGGCGATCTTGCCGAACCCGCCTGTGCCGATGAAAGTGAACGCCTGATCGCCGGGCGAAGTTAACACAGCATCGATCCGCGAAAGATCGATCTTGTCTTCCCCTCCCGCAAAGTCGGTGATGGAATCCCACAAAAGCCCTGTCCGGCTATCGCCAAGCGCGTTGAACCGGAACGTGTCTGCCCCGCCGCCGCCCGTCAGGCTGTCCTTACCGGCGGTGGCCAGCAGCACGTCGGCTCCCGCAGAACCGGTCACGGTATCATTCCCCGCGCCTGCATCGATCAGCGCGATGTTGGTAAGGGTCACGCCTGAAACGTCCAGGGTGTCCGCCGCCGCCGAACCGGTCAGCGCAACGCCTGTAAAGCCTGTACCGTCCACAACCTCGACATTGCTG
>CAZSTP010000044.1:11710-15629 GCA_964609325.1 uncultured Novosphingobium sp.
ACCGGTCAGCGCAACGCCTGTAAAGCCTGTACCGTCCACAACCTCGACATTGCTGGTCAGATCCCAGCGGATAGAAGCACCATTGGCGGTCGCCCGCAGCGTATCAGTGCCGCTGCCGCCATCAACCGTATCAAGCGTCAACCCCCGGAACAGGATCGTATCATCACCCCCGCCAGCGTTGATCGTATCGTCTCCTGCATTGCCGAAGATCGTGTCACCTTGCGCCGTGCCGGTGATCGTATCATTCCCCGCACCGCCATCAATCAGCGCAACATCCGTAAGCGTCACGCCCGAAACGTCCAGGGCGTCCGCCGCTGCCGAACCGGCCAGCGTAATCCCGGTAAAGCCCGCGCCGTCCACAACCTCGACATTGCTGACCAGATCCCAGCGAATTATCGCGCCTCTGGCGGTTGCCCGCAGCGTATCAGTGCCGCTGCCGCCATCAACCGTATCAAGCGTCAGTCCCCGGAACAGGATCGTATCATCACCCCCGCCAGCGTTGATCGTATCGTCTCCTGCATTGCCGAAGATCGTGTCACCTTGCGCCGTGCCGGTGATCGTATCATTCCCCGCACCGCCATCAATCAGCGCAACATCCGTAAGCGTCACGCCCGAAACGTCCAGGGCGTCCGCCGCTGCCGAACCGGCCAGCGTAATCCCGGTAAAGCCCGCGCCGTCCACAACCTCGACATTGCTGACCAGATCCCAGCGAATTATCGCGCCTCTGGCGGTTGCCCGCAGCGTATCAGTGCCGCTGCCGCCATCAACCGTATCAAGCGTCAGTCCCCGGAACAGGATCGTATCATCACCCCCGCCAGCGTTGATCGTATCGTCACCGAAGTTGCCGAAGATCGTATCGCCTTGCGCCGTTCCGGTAATCGTATCGTTGCCGCCACCACCATCAATCACCGCGACATCCGTAAGCGTCACGCCCGAAACGTCCAAAGTGTCCGCCAATGTTGAACCCACCAGCGTAACCCCGGCAAAGCCTGCGCCATCCACCGCCTCGACATTGCTAACCAGATCCCAGCGAATGGACGAGCTTGCGCCGGTTGCCCGCAGCGTATCGGTGCCGCTGCCGCCATCAACCGTATCAAGCGTCAACCCCCGGAACAGGATCGTATCATCACCCCCGCCAGCGTTGATCGTATCGTCTCCTGCATTGCCGAAGATCGTGTCGCTTTGCGCCGTGCCGGTAATCGTATCATTGCCCCTGCCGCCATCGATCACCTCGATGCCGGACAGTTCCAGGCCCGAAACGTCCATTGTCTCGGCATTGTCGAAGCCAACGATGCGTGCCCCTGCAAAACCGTTGCCGTTGATCGCCTCGACATTGCTGAACGAGCCCCAGTAGAACACGGTGCTTGCCGATGTCGCCAAAAGCGTATCATAGCCTGTGCCGCCATCGATGGTGTCAATCCCGCTGCCGACCGACATCTGGAACACATCGTCGCCCCCGCCGCCGATCAGGGTATCAAAGCCACCTGCGCCAATAATCGTGTCGGCTCCGTCAGTGCCGGTCAGGTGGTCATTGCCAGACCCTGCATTAAACGTCGTGATTCCGACAATGTTTACACTCGAAAAATCCAGTGTATCGGCCTGCCCGCTGCCCGAAATCGTTACGCCCGCTTTGCCGTTGGCGCTGATCGTTTCGATTCCGGTAAATGATCGCAGCCTGATCACGGTGTTGTCGTTCAGAGCGATGATCCGGTCATTGCTCCCCGCGCCGCCGTCGATGATATCTGCGCTGTCTTCAAGGCCGTCATACGTGATGGTATCATCGCCATCGCCGGTAGAGATCGTGTCAGACCCCAAATTGCCATGGACAGTGTCATTGCCGCTGCCGGTGGTGATCGTGTCGTCCCCTTCCAGCCCGTCGATCACGTAATCTTCATTCGTCGCAGCGGTATAGCTATCGCTGTCGAGCGTCAGAGTGACGGTCTGCGGGGGATCGATCGCGTCGGTGATCGTCACGTCCAGCGTCTGGGTGTCGGACAACAGACCGTCACTGACCCCGATGATCACCTCGTAAACGTTGTCTCCGCCAACGTCCGCCGGTGCCTCGAAGTTGGCCGGAGCCAGCAGCGATAGCGCGCCTGTCGCGGCATCGATGGCAAAGGCCGCCGCGTCAGCCCCGCCAACGATTTCATACGTCAGCACACTGCCCGCATCGCCATCGCCGGCATCCACGTCGGTGACGGCGGAAGTGTTCTCGGCAATGCTGATCGCCGCCGTCGCCCCTGCGCCGTCCGAGGTGATCGACGGCGCTTCGTTCACATCCCCAACCGTGATCGTGAACACCGCGTCAGACGTCGACCCATCGGAACTGGTCGCCCCGACCGTGATATCATGACTGGCCCCGCTCTCGTAATCAAGCGCCCCGGCCACAGTCACAACACCGGTCGTCGGGTTAATCGCAAAGCGCCCGCCCGCATCGTTGATGAGGCTGTAAGTGACCGTATTGTTCGCCGCATCCGCGTCGGAGGCGAACGCAGTGATCCCGACCACCGCACCGACGATGGTATTTTCGGCGACGGTATCGGAGGCGTTGTCCGTATCAGTGGGCGAAGTGACGTCGAACAGGTCAGCCGGGGCGATGGTGATTTGGGCTTGGTCGGTGGCTACGCCTGCGGGGGACCGGTTCATGCTCAGGACAAGAGGGGCAGGCCAAGCTGCGGCGGCAATATCCAGATCACCATCGCCGTCTATGTCGCCAGCGGCTCCTGAGAAAATAGTACCCGTGAGCGTGTTGCCCGGTGTGAAGGTCCCGTCTCCAGACCCGAGAAGGAAGCGGTACAGCGAGTTCTGTAACCCGCCGACAGCAAGGTCTACGATGCCATCGCCATTGAAATCGCCCGCAACCAGCCCGCTCGCTCCAAAAACGGCGCTATAGCTCACCCCGTTTGCAAACGCCCCTGCGCCTGTTCCCAAGAATACTCGCACGTTGCCGGTGCCATAGGACGCCACGGCGAAGTCAATGTTACCATCATTGTTGAAATCTGCAGTTGCAATCTGGCTTGCGCCGCTGACGGCGGCGACTGCGCTCGCTGCTGCGAAGGTCCCGTTGCCGTTCCCGCGCATCAGGTATATTCCGCCTCCGCTGGAAGTAACAACGCCGCCGCTTGAAATCAACAGATCAAGGTCGCCATCCTCGTCGAAATCAGCGGAGACAATATCCCAGTTGACCTGATCATATCCACTTGTCGCGTAGCTCGTTGGTGCCAAATAGAGGCTCGTGCCGTTATGAAGCGCTACGGAAACAGTTCCATTCCGATTGGCCGTGGCGAAATCTGCAAAACCGTCAGAATTGAAGTCGCCCGCTACAATCGCATTGGGTCGCGGGATGCTGATCACTTGGTTTTGGGCAAACGCTCCCGTGCCCGTGTTGATTAACGACGTGACGGCGTCAGCCAAACTGGCCACCAGAAGATCTGGCGAGGAATCCGTGCCGGAATTCGTGCTGGTAACGATGGCATCCACCGCATTCCCGCTTTGGCCGGTGAATACGTTAACCGGGTTGAAACCGCCTGTGGAGGTCTGGATCCCCACAGTGATGGCACCGCCAGAAGCAGATGCGGTGATGATGTCGGCCAAACCGTCGCCGGTCACATCGGCAATTGCGGCTGAATGAACGCCGTCCCCGTATAGCTGGGAATAGCTTGGCGATTGTGCCGTAGTGTTGATGGCATCACTCACCCTCAGGGTAAGCGTATCAGCCTCGTCGCCGGTATAGGTAAGCCCGTTCGGCGCGGAAAGCGTGGCATTGATCGCTGCCGATGTGCCGCGCACGATGATCGTATTGGAACCATTCGCACCACTGACAATCGAGCTGGCTGTCAATCCGTCCGTCACATCCGTGCGCAAGGTCAGCGCTCCATTTGCCACAGTGAACGTCGCGGTCAGCGTGGCATTGTCATCC
>CAZSTP010000044.1:15729-17160 GCA_964609325.1 uncultured Novosphingobium sp.
GGTCAGCGCTCCATTTGCCACAGTGAACGTCGCGGTCAGCGTGGCATTGTCATCCGAAACGGACAGGCCGGTAAGCGCTGTGGCCGTTCCGGAAGGGACTGCGACGTTCGGTCCCGCGTTCACGACCGGCGGGATGTTGACGGTGACGAGCGTCCGCGCGACCGTACCTGAGGTATCAGCGCCGCCGTTTGCAGTGCCGCCATCATCCTGAATTCTGTAATTGAAAGAGGCGGTATTTCCGCTGGCGCCTGCGGTAAACACCAGCTTGCCTGCGGCAATGTCGGCAGCCGAAATGGATTGGTCGATGGAGACGGCCGTCGCGGCATTGCCCCCGACACCGTCTGCATCAAACGTAAGGCTTCCATTGGCCGGAACACCCCTGACGACTATGCCGACAAGGCTATTCCCTTCAACATCCGTGAACGGGAAATCGGCAAGCGAGAAGACTTTTGTGCCGTTCAGCAAGAGACTTGACGTGCCAGCAATTGCCACCGGAGCGTCGTTTAACGGTCTGACGGTAACGGCGATGGTGTCGGTATCCGTCAGGGCGGGACTATCCTGATCGGTGGTCGCAATGACGACCGATCCGGCACCATTAAAGTTCAGATTGCTGTTGTATCTTGCCCCGGCCAATGCCGCGTTCAAGTTGGCTGTCGTGCCCGAAAACGTCATCGTCGCAGTGCCGTTCGAACCGGCACTGAAGGTCAGGCCTGTCACGCGCGATAAAGTGAACCTGCCATTGGTCGCAGTGATCGAAACGGTCAGCGTAGTCGACACATCATCAGATACGCTGATAAGATTGCTGTTGGCGGTCGAAAAAGTGAGGGCGGTGTCCTCGAAAACACGCTGCACACCGGGGACGGTGTTGACGGGCGGGTTGCTCATGCCGGCACCTGTGCGGTTACTGCGCTTGAGAAAGTACCGCTTTGGTCAAAGCCCTGAAGATACACTGCCATCATCTATGCCCCACTTCGCGTGCAGGCCATGCCGGTAGTCCGGCCTGCGCGCGTTAACGATTTTACCTTGGCATAGGTCGGGAGATTGACTGACATAGTTGAAAATTCATTGATTCTATTGAAGAATTAAATGAATCTGCAAGTCAATTTATCGGAATTCAGCGAATCTAAACCAAGTTATTGGTTAACCAATACCGCAAATATACTTTTTGTAAGGTTTAGATTTCTGACTCGCCCAAAAAGGGACATCTTTATTGCGCGTTGTGCATCGCCACGAAAGTGCATTGAAATACTGGATAAGCGCGGTGCTGGTATCAGGCCGCAATACTGCGCAGCATGGCCTCGCGGATTTCGGTGAAGTCCTGCCGGATTTCCATCAGCTTGGGGCCATTGAAGCGTGTCACGCAATCCAGAATGGCGCTGCGGGCCGATTGATACATCTGGGTCAGCGCTTGCGCGGTCGGGTTGCTGCCAT
>CAZSTP010000045.1:0-17139 GCA_964609325.1 uncultured Novosphingobium sp.
CGTCCATCGTGACTTGCGGATAGACCAGCGCCTTGTCTGCCTGTGCATTGGCGGCGAGATTGGACACGAGCCCGGACCATTGCCGCAACCGCTCTGGCGGGCCGGACAGCGTGGGCGCGGCCAGCGTGCCGCTCAGCACCGCCGTCACCTGACGGTCACTGCTGGAGAGCGCGGCGCGCGGATTGAACTCCTCGCCCGGCTCAAGGCGTTTCAGCACCACGATTTCGGGCATCGACCCTGCCAGCCGCCCGTCCAGATCATCGCGCGCGCGCAGCAGGCGGTTCACATCGCCACTGGCGATTGCCACACCGATGCTGGGGCGATCCGCGCTTTGCTGCACTTTATCGCCGATGTTCCCGGCAAGGCCGCCGACCAGCACGGGGAACAGCGGCCCGATCAGGAAGAAGATGAAGGTCTTGGACCAGATCACCGCGACAAAATCGCGCCGCGCGATCACCCATGCCGCGCGCAGTTTTTCCCGCCAATTGGTCATTGTACGTCACCTTTGCCTTCTTCCAGCGCCTTGGCCGCAGCCTCACCGGCAATCGCCACGAAGGCATCGTGCAGGCCGGCACGCTCGATCGAGAGGCTGAGGATGCCGGCATTGCCCTCGATCAGCGCGCGCAGCAGCGGTTCGATCCCCGATTCGGGCAGGGTGAAGTACCAGAATGCGCCTTCGTGCCGCGCCTCGGCGGGCAAGGCTGCGCGCCACGGCCCGTCGATCACGCGGGTTTCGAGCCGCACTTGCGGGCGCAGACGGTCACGTGCCACATCGACCGGCCCGGCGAAGGGCACTTTGCCGCCCGCGATGATCGCCACAGAATCGCACAATCGTTCGGCATGGGCGATGACGTGGGTAGAGAAGATCACGGTGGTGCCGCGCGCGGCCAAGGCCCGGATCATCCGTTCAAGCTTGCCCTGATTGAGCGCGTCGAGGCCGGAGAACGGCTCGTCAAACACGACCAGATCGGGCTGGTGGACCAGCGTGCCGAGCAATTGCACTTGCTGCGCCATGCCTTTGGACATCTGCCGGATCTGCCGGTCAGCCGCATAGCCAAGGCCATGCTCCTCCAGCATTTCGCGGCCCAGGCGGCGGCCTTCCTTCAGTGGCACCCCGCGCAAGGCCGCGAGGAAGGCGATGGCCTCGTAGGCTTTCATCGCGGGGTAGAGCCCGCGCTCTTCGGGCAGGTAGCCGATGCGCCGTGCCACTTCGGTGGGGCGTTCGCAGCCGAGCACCCTGCGATAACCGGCGTCGGGATCGATAATGCCGAGCAGCATGCGCAGCGTCGTGGTCTTGCCCGCGCCGTTTGGCCCCAGAATGCCGTAGATCGATCCTTTGGGCACCGCGATATCGACGCCATCGACGGCGGTGAAGCCATCGAAGCGCTTGACCAGTCCGCGCGCCTCGATGGCGAGTTCTACACTTGCGGCCTCAATGTCGTTTCCGGACACAGGCCATTCCCCTAAATCGATTTTCATGGTTCATAGGCGTAACGATAAGCAATGAACGGGCAGGGCAGCAAGTTTGGTTAACGGCGCGACAACGCTTTTGCAGGAGCGGCTGAAAGACGAGGCGGCGCGGCTTGGCTTTGCGGCCTGCGGCATCGCGCCTGCTGAGGACAATCCGCAACTGGGCGCGCGGCTGGTGCAGTGGCTGGGCGATGGGCACCACGGATCGATGGAGTGGATGGAGGCGCGGCTGCATCACCGGCGCGGGCCGCAATCGCTGTGGCCGCAAGCGCGCAGCGTGATCGCGCTGGGCATGAGCTATGCTCCGGCGCATGATCCGCGCGCTTTGGCCGGGCACGGCGATCACGGGCGCATATCGGTCTATGCCCAAGGCGGCGATTATCACGATGTGGTGAAGCGCAATCTCAAGGCGCTGGCACGCTGGCTGGTGGCGCAGGCTCCGGGCGAAGAGGTGAAGGTTTTTGTCGATACCGCGCCGGTGATGGAAAAGCCGCTGGGCCAGTTGGCGGGGATCGGCTGGCAGGGCAAGCATACCAACCTTGTCAGCCGCACGCACGGTTCGTGGCTGTTTCTGGGCGCGATCTATACCACGATAGAGTTTGCTCCCGATGTACCCCATGAGGACCGCTGCGGTTCCTGCACTGCCTGCCAGACGGCCTGCCCGACAGATGCTTTCCCCGCGCCGTACCAATTGGATGCCAGGCGCTGCATTTCGTACCTGACGATCGAGCACAAAGGCCCGGTGGCAGAGGAATTGCGCGCTGCGATGGGCAACCGCATCTATGGCTGCGACGATTGCCTTGCCGCCTGCCCGTGGAACAGCTTTGCCGCCAGCGCACAGGCCAACCGCGCGTTCCTGCCGCGCGCGGAATTGACGACGCCCCGGCTGGCTGACCTGCTGGCGCTGGACGATGCCGCCTTCCGCAAGGTCTTTTCGGGATCACCGATCAAGCGGATCGGGCGCGACCGGATGGTGCGCAATTGCCTTTATGCAGCAGGCAACAGCGGCGATGCGGCATTGCTGCCGTTCGTACTGGCATTGCGCGATGATGCCGATCCGGCGGTGGCGGATGCTGCGGTTTGGGCTTTGGAGAGGCTGGGCTTGCACCGCCCCCCGGCCCCCTCCTCTAAAGAGGAAGGGGAGATGGTTTGCTAAAGCCCCCTCCTCTTCAGAGGAGGAGGTTAGGGGTGGTGTTTGCGGCTTAAGCCAGCATTTCCTTCAGCGGCACGGCTGCATCGGCCAGCACATCGGGTGCGATATGGGCGCGCGCTTCGACGAGTTTCTTGCCCTGCACATAGTCCTTGACCATGTTCACGCAATCAAGCGCGATGACTTTGCCGCCCTTGAGGTACACCACCGAGAACGAGCGGGTGGCCGGATCGCCGCGCAGCACCGCGTTATCGTGGCCAGTCGAAAGGCCGACGGTTTGCAGGCGCAAGTCATACTGGTTTGACCAGAACCACGGCGTGGCCTTGTAGGGCACAGGCGCGCCGCAGATGTCTTTGGCGGCGGTGGTCGCCATATCATTGGCGTTCTGGACCGATTCAAGACGGATCACCGCACCATCGGCAAAATCGTTGGCATGGGCCGCGCAATCGCCAATTGCATAGACATCGGGCAGTGACGTGCGGCAGAATTCGTCCACATCGACGCCATTGCCGCCCGCTGCGCCCGCGAGAATCAGCGGGCCGATGCAGGGGATGATACCGATGCCAACGATCACGATATCGGCGGGAAGCACCGCGCCATCGGCCATGCGCACGCCGGTGACTTTGGTGCCATCGCCGACGATGCAATCCATCGAAGCGCCGGTGCGAAGATCGACGCCGTGGGCACGGTGTTCGGCCTGGTAGAATTCCGAAAGCGATTCGCCCGCAACGCGCGCCAGCACACGTGGCAGGGCTTCGAGCAGTGTAACGTGGACATCGAACTTGGTCAGCACGGCTGCGGCTTCGAGGCCGATATAGCCGCCACCGATCACGACAGCGCGCTTGGCTCCTGCATCGAGTTCGCGCATCAGGCGATCTGCGTCTTCCTTGGTGCGCACGGCGTGAACACCGGCAAGGTCTGCACCCATGCATGACAGGCGACGCGGGTCACCGCCGGTGGCCCAGATCAACTTGCCATAGTGGACTTGCGCGCCATCGCCCAAGGTGACGGTATGTGCTGCCGGATCAATGCTGACGACTTCTGACGAAAGCCGCATTTCAATCGCCTTATCCACCCAGAACTGTTCGGGACGGATGCAGATGCGTTCGAACGTCTTTTCGCGCGCCAGATATTCCTTGGACAGCGGCGGGCGTTCGTAAGGGATTTCGGGTTCGCGCCCGATCACCAGCACACGCCCTTCAAAACCGTTCTGCCGCAAAGCGATAGCCGCCTGCGCACCGCCGTGGCCTGCGCCTACGATAATGACGTCGGCATGTTCTATCCGGGTATTGTCGGCCATTCGAATCCTCCGCTTTGTGCGGCTCGGTTTGGCCAAAAGTGCGCCGCCGTCAACTGATCTGGATCAAAAATATGCCGCCAATACCATCATCTATATGCTGGCTGGCGGCGTCAGGCGGCTTCTGCTTCAACAAATTCGGGATAGAACGAGGGTTGGCGGGTGGACCAGCCGTGTGCCGTAGCGGCAGATTCGCTGATCGATTGCAGCAAGACACGGCGTTTGTCAGGCCGGATCAGCGGCAAGGCCGCAGCACCACAGAATGCAGAGGGCAGCCACGGGCGAACCTCGGCGCCGAACAAGCGTTCATACAGGAAGCGGTAGGCGGAAAAGCCTTCCAGCCGGCCTTGGGCGAGATCGAAGGCGGTCTGGTGCATAATTCGCGCCATGAAGGGCTGCAAATTGTCGAGCCCATCCACACTTGGCAGCAGTTTGCGCACTTTTTCAAGATCGCGATAGGCGACGAGTTGCGCGCGGATCGAGGCGGCTTCATCGTCATCGCGTGCCCAGCGCTTTACCGCATCACCCCTGCCCAGTGCGATATCCAGACTGCGGCGGATGTAGCGCTGTTCACATGGCGCAAAGCTGGCGAATTCGCGCAGCTCCGCAATGGTCAGTCCGCTTGCATCGTAACGTGCCATGTTCGTGCCCCCTTATACCGGCAGAACCCGTCCGGTCGGCATGGGACATCGTGTCAGATGTAGGTTAATTCTTGGTAACCATATCCATCGGGAACCATCAGGCGAAGGCGCTATAGGCGCCATAAAGGCTGGTCAGGGTAAGCACCACGCCAACCATGATCAGCATGGCCTTGGCAGGGATATGCTTGGCCGCCCAGGCACCGAATGGTGCCGCAGCAATCCCGCCGATCAAAAAGCCCAGCGTTGCCCCGGCCAGATCGGCAAAGCCCAGTTGCCACACGAACGTCGCCGACACGGTCAAGGTCAGGAAGAATTCGACCGAGTTTACCGTGCCCACGACTTTGCGCGGATCGGCACCCTGGATCAGCAGGTTCGAGGTGACCACAGGCCCCCAGCCGCCACCGCCCGCTGCATCGAGAAAGCCGCCGACCAGCCCGAGCGGGGCGACCCAGTTGGCGTCCCTGATCTTGGGCGGATACAATATCCCGCGCACCAGCAGGTAAATGCCGATCCCGGCCAGATAGATCAGCACCCACGGCTTTACCACCGAGGCATCGAGCGACGACAGGACATAAGCGCCAAGCACACCGCCGGTCACACCCGGGATCAGCAGCCGGAAGAACAGCTTCTTATCGATATTGCCGTGCAAAAGGTGACTGATGCCCGACGTTGCCGTGGTAAAACATTCAACGATATGAACACGTTGCGAGGCAAGGGCGGGCGGAATACCGAGCACACCGACCATCAGGGTGTTGGAGATCACCCCGAACGCCATGCCCAGCGCGCCATCGATCATCTGCGCGGCAAAGCCGACCGCGATGAACGGCAGCAGCGCGGCAAAATCGATACCGGCGAGAAAATCCATCGCGAGTCCTTCCCAGTTGTCGGGGGATTAGCCGCAAACAATCTCTACCAAAACAGAAGAATTAGTTTGAGGCCATGAAACGCCTCTATCTTGCGCCGGAACGATGGATCAGCGTTTGCGATAGCGGAAATACCAGACTTCGTGATTATAGACCGTGCGTGCCTTGTGTTCATAGCGCGTTTCGGGCCAGCCGCCGGGGCGATTCTGGAAATCGGCGCAATCCTTGGCCAGCCATTCGAACTGGTGTTTGTGGCGGCGCATGACCATCAGCGCGTGGCGCAGATAGATGTCATGATCGGTGCCAAAGCGGAATTCGCCGCCGGGGCGCAATTTGGCCGCGAACATATCGATCGGGCCATCGTTCATCATCCGGCGCTTGGCATGGCGGGCCTTGGGCCAGGGATCGGGATGGAGCAGATAGAGGAACGAAAGCGCGCCATCGGGAATGCGCGCCAGCACTTCCAGCGCATCGCCATGATGGATGCGCACATTGCCCAGCGGGGCGTGGGCACCATTATCGCCGGCCACATGGGTTAACGCCTGCGCGACACCATTCAAAAACGGTTCGGCCCCGATAAAGCCGTGATCGGGCAGCATATCGGCGCGAAACGCCATATGTTCGCCCCCGCCAAAGCCGATTTCGAAGTGCAAAGGGCGGGGTTCGCCGAACAGGGCTTCCGCCGTAATCGGCCCTTCGGCGGGCATGGCGATCTTCGGCAGGAGCGTTTCCACCAAGCCCTGCTGGCCCTGCCGCAAAGGCTTGCCCTTGGCGCGGCCATAGAGCCGGTTGAGCGTGGTCGGATCGCCAGATTTGTGCGCTGTCATCAAAGCCTCGGTGATTTTGGGGGCGGATGGCAGGCGGGCAGGCGCGGGTCAATGGTTTGGCACAAAACGGTGCGCCACAACGCAAAACGGCCCGCCACGCAGGGCAGGCCGTTTCGGGGATGGTTCGGGGCGTTAGAAGATCAAGCCGCTTCGGTGGCTTCCATATCGTCAGGATCGCGCAGCACATAGCCACGGCCCCAGACGGTTTCGATGTAGTTTTCACCGCCACAGGCATGCGCCAGTTTCTTGCGCAGCTTGCAGATGAAAACATCGATAATCTTGAGTTCGGGTTCGTCCATGCCGCCATAAAGGTGGTTGAGGAACATTTCCTTGGTCAGCGTCGTGCCCTTGCGCAGCGAGAGCAGTTCCAGCATCGCGTATTCCTTACCGGTCAGGTGGACGCGGGCGCTATCGACTTCGACGGTCTTGGCATCGAGGTTAACCGAAAGCTTGCCGGTGCGGATGACCGATTGCGAATGGCCCTTCGAGCGGCGCACAACCGCATGGATGCGGGCGATCAGTTCTTCGCGGTGGAAAGGCTTGGTCACGTAATCATCGGCACCGAAGCCGAACGAGCGGACCTTGCTATCCATTTCGGAAATGCCCGAAAGGATCAGAACAGGCGTTTGCACTTTGGCGACGCGCAACTTCTTGAGCACATCATAGCCGTGCATATCCGGCAGGTTCAGGTCGAGCAGGATGATGTCGTAATCATAGAGCTTACCCAGATCGAGGCCTTCTTCGCCAAGATCGGTGGAGTAGACATTGAACCCCTCGGTCGTGAGCATAAGCTCAATCGCCTTGGCGGTAGTCGGTTCGTCTTCGATCAGGAGTACGCGCATTCAACCGCCCCTTACTTGCCATTTCCCTTTGGCAATTAACCCGGCATCAATCCGAGTTCATCGCCATTAACCATAGGATGAATGAACATGAAAGGTTAATTTCTTGTAAACGCAAGCACATGAAAGCCTGGCATTAACCACGCATAAGCCCGGTAATGAATCAGGTTCGGGCCTAAATGATTCAGATCGGGACAATTTTTCCGGTGAATCCAAGCTGTCCCGATATGAATCAACCGTGATTTATACAGTTCAAAAACAGTACCTGTGGTTAATACTTAGCCATTTCAAGTAAGCTCGCACAACTGGCATGGCGCGAATCAGGCACCGGCGATGCCGAGACTCGACGCGGCTTCGCGCAATTTGCGGGCAGCGGCGCTATCATTGCGGAACGCGGCCAACCCCTTTTCCAAGGCTTGCGCGGCCTTCTTCGGCTCCCCCAACTGTACGCGGCTGCGCATCAGCATGATCCAGCCATCGGCGTTGGCAGGGTTGGCCAACAGCTTTGCCTCCAGCCCGTCGACCATGCCGCGAATCATCGCTTCCTGCTGCCCTTTGGGCATGCCCGCAGCGGCTTTCATCTGTTCGGCGCTGGGGCCGGGAATGCCGGCGGCGGCTTTTTGCGGACCATCGGTGACAGTGCCGTTGGCCGGGCTTGCGAATTTCGCTTCGGCGAGACGCTTTTCCACATCGATCTTGCGCTTTTCGCCGACGTTGCGAATCACTTCGCGGATATCTTCGGCATAGGGCGCATCGGACGGGGTATCTTCGAGCAGCTTGAACCACGCGTTGATCGCCTGACGCGGCCGCCCCGAAAGATCGAGCGCAACGGCCTGGAAATAGCGTGCGCGCGCATCCTTGGGGTCCAGCTTGATTGCCTTGTCGAACGCGGCCTTGGCATCGCGCGGCATCTTGCCCTCTTCCTTGCTGGCAAGGACAAGGGCTTCGCCAAGGAACGACCATGTTTCGGCGTGTTCGGGATCAAGCTTAGTTGCCTGCTTCAAGGCCGTGGCCGCTTCGGCAAAACGCTCGGTCTGGAAATAGGACCAGCCGAGCATGCGCCAGCCTTCGGCGTCATCGGGCTTTTCGGCCAGCTTCTTTTCCAGCTTGGCGATCACATCATCAACCGAGGGCTGCTGGTCGGGTGTCGCCGGCGGCGGGACAGCGGCGGGCGGCGGGGCTTCCGGCCCGCGCATCATCGCAACGCCGCCTGCCCCCAAGGCGATCAGCGCGGCGGCGGCCAGCGCAACCTTGCCAAAGCGCGAGCCTGCTTGCGCTTCGTCGCGCTTGTCCGCTGGTGAAGGAAGCGGAGGCTGGGGCTCGGTCATTGAAAACTCCTGTCGGGCGCGTTTGGCCGCGCCGTCATTGGTACTGCGCATATCGCGCGATGCGGGTGCGTTGCAAGCGGTTGAACGGCGGGCGGCACCTTCTGGCAGACGGCACGCATTTTGCGACTGGCAATGCACGGCGCTTCGGCTAATGTCAGCAACATAAGGGGTCGCAAATCGGATTTTGGATAAAGACAGGCGTGGAAACACGCGCCGTCTTTGTGCGCAATGCGGGGGGGCGCATGCCGGTGGGCGAAGTTTTTAAAGTTGCTATTATCGGCTCGGGGCCTGCGGGGATGAGCGCGGCCGGCCGTGCGGCACAGCTTGGCCTTGCCCATGTGCTGCTGGAAA
Organism: uncultured Novosphingobium sp.; assembly: GCA_964609325.1. Lineage (GTDB taxonomy): Bacteria > Pseudomonadota > Alphaproteobacteria > Sphingomonadales > Sphingomonadaceae > Novosphingobium. Next base: position 8,767 of record CAZSTP010000045.1, read on the forward strand.
AAACCGATCACCTATCGGACACGATCTTCAAGTATCAAAAGGGCAAGCATGTGATGGCCACGCCATCGCAACTGGTCTTGCGGTCTGACCAAGAATTTGACGCGGGCAAGAAAGAGGACATTCTCGAAAAGTGGAACCGGCGCACGGCCGAACTTGGCGTGAATGTGAAGTTCAATGCCGATGTGAAGTCGATCAAGGGCACTGGCCCCGCCATCGAAGGATCGGTCCAGAAGATCGTCACCCGCGCGCGCGACGGATCGACCACCACCACCGAACTGCAACGCTTTGCCCCGCCCTATGCGATTGAATTGACCAATGGCGAGACCGTCATGGCCGAGACTGTGGTGCTGGCCATCGGCACGCAGGGCAACCCCAACCTGATGCGCTGCCCCGGCGGCGATTTGCCGCACGTGACCTATCAGCTGGATGATCCCTATGCGGTGCTGGACCAGCATATCATCGTGGTGGGCACAGGCGATGCCGGGATCGAGAATGCGCGCGGGCTGGTGGAAGATCCGGCGCAGGGCAACACCGTCACCGTGCTGAACCGCAGCCCGAAATCGACCAACGTGCGCGAAAGCTTTGCCACTGCCAAGGAACCCAACGCCAAGGCGTTGGTCGAAGATGACGCAGCGGGCAAGCTGACGATCCGGTACGAGACCGAAACCAAAGCGGTTGAACCCGGCTGGGTCACGCTGTCCACCCGCGATGGTGAAGAGCGCATCCGCTGTGACCGGATCATCGCGCGTATCGGATCTGCGCCGCCGCGCACCTTTGTCGAAGGGTGCGGCATCGAATTTGCCAGTGCCGACCGCCTCGCCTTCCCGACGCTATCGCCGCAGTTTGAATCAACCGCGCCGGGCATTTTCGTGATCGGCGCGCTGGCGGGCTATCCGCTAATCAAGCATTGCATGAATCAGGGCCACGACGTGGTCGAATTCATCAATGGCAATACCAGCCTGAAACCGGCTGACGAACCGCTGCTGGAGGCCAAGTTCGCGGGGCTTCCGGGCAAGCGTTCGGTCAACGAATGGCTCGAATTCCTGCAAAAGAACGTCAGCATCCTGCAAGGGATGACGACCTTGCAGTTGCGCGAATTCATGCTCGATTCCGAAGCGCGGGGTTATGGCGCGGGCGATGTGGTGTTTGAACGCAATGATCCGGGTTCATCGCTGTTCGCGATTGCTTCGGGATCGGTCCACGTGCGGATTGATCCGAATGATCCATCCAAAGTCATCCCGATTCCTGCGGGCACGATCTTTGGCGAAGTGGGCCTGATTTCCGGAAGGCGGCGCGGGGCGACGATTGTCGCGGCGGAGGACACCGTCTGCGTCGAGATCAGCCGCAACGCCGCGCTGAAGCTGCAAAGCCAGGTGCCCACCGCAAGGCGCGCGATCGAGCGTATCTCGACCGAACGCCAGATCCTGCAGATGTTCGGATCGGGGCTGACCAGCGCCGATGTGGCCGAAGTGGTGGAAACCGCCAAGATCATGTCGGTCCGCGCAGGCGATGCGGTGATCAAGGAAGGTGACGAGGACAAGGACATCTACGTGATCCGCGTCGGATCGATGATCGTGGAAAAGGAAGTCGGCGGAAAGCCTGTGTTCCTGTCCTATCTTCCCGCCGGGTCCTATGTTGGTGAAATGGCGCTGATCGATGGCGGCCGCCGCACCGCCACGGTGCGCGCCGCGATCAAGAGCGAAGTGATCAAGATCGATGGTGAGGCCTTCGGGCGCGTGCTGGCGGCCAAGCCCGCGCTGCTCGAACGCGCGCGCAAGGACATGGAAGTGCGCCGCGCGACCAACGCCTTTATCGAATCGAAGAAAGACGGATTCTCCGGCATCGTCGATCTTTATTCCGAACAGGCCAAGTTCCTCGTTAGCCAAGGGCTTGGCGAGGCGACCGACGTTCTGCTGATCGATGAACGGCTCTGCGTGGGTTGCGACAATTGCGAAAAGGCCTGCGCCGACAGCCATGACGGGCTTTCGCGGCTGGACCGCGAGGCCGGCAAGAGCTTTGCGCACCTGCACGTGCCCACATCGTGCCGTCACTGCGAACATCCGCACTGCATGGCCGATTGCCCGCCCAACGCGATCAAGCGCGGGCCGGACGGCGAAGTGTTCATCAACGATACCTGCATCGGCTGCGGCAATTGCCAGCGCAATTGCCCCTATGGCGTGATCCGCATGGACAAAGTGCCACCCAAAAAGCCATCGCTGCTCAACTGGCTGTTCTTCGGATCGGGGCCGGGACCGGGCGAGCCGCCCTATAAGTGGTCGAAAAAGAACACCAAATATACCGGCGATCCGGCGGTGGACGAGCTGCTGGACCGCAAGAAAGCGATCAAGTGCGATATGTGCGCCGGCATCGAAGGCGGGCCAAGCTGTGTGCGCGCCTGCCCTACCGGCGCTGCCATCCGCGTATCGCCGGACGAGTTTCTGACCGTCTCGCGCCTCGAAAACGAAGGGGCCTGAGGCTATGGCCAGCATCGCACCCAAAAAGCGCACCGGTGCCAGCCGCGCGCGCACCAGCACGCACGAAGGCTTCCTGCGCCACAACAACGGGTTCTGGGGCAAGCTTTCCGCCGCCATCGCGCTTGGCCTGATGGCGCTCTATATCTTCGTACCGCTCCCGGGGCAGCACTTCGGTTCAAGCTGGCTGGGCTATACGCTGGGCACGATCGGCGCGTTGCTGATCTTGTGGTTGACCATGCTGGGCATGCGCAAACGCGCGATCACGCCGGGCCGGTGGAGCCTGAAAGCCTGGACCAGCGCGCATGTCTACCTCGGCCTGTGCCTGACCGTGATCGGCACGCTGCATTCCGGCTTTCACTTCGGCCTGAACGTCCACACGCTGGCATGGGCGCTGATGCTGGTCGTGATCGGTTCGGGCATATTCGGCATCTGGATCTATGCCACCGCGCCGCGTGCGCTTTCGGCCAACCGCTACGACGATGAAGGCGCGATTACCGAAAAGCAGATGATCGAAGCGATCCGGTCATTGGACCGGCAGATCCACGATGCCGCGCAAACGCTGGATCCGCAAAGCGCTGCGCTGGTCAATCTCAGCCTTGAAGAAGATGCCTTCGCCGGATCGTTCCGGAACCGCATTACCGGCGAATACCCGAACTGTGCCACCCGCCACGCCGCCACCGAATTGCGCCGCTTGCGCACATCAAAGCCGCGCGTGGCCGATGATCCGTTCGACAAGGTCGATGCGCTGCTCACCCGCAAGGAAGCGATGCTGGAGCGGATGCGACGCCACTTGAAACTCAAATCATGGTTGCAGGTTTGGCTTTATGTCCACGTGCCCGTCACTTTTGCGCTGATTGCGGCGCTCTCCGCCCATATCGTCAGCGTCTTTTTCTACTGGTGAGCGATCAATGAGCTTTCTTGTCCGCCAGATCGCCCTCAAATCCAGTGGCGAAGAGATCGTGCGTCCCTCGACCATCGAGGGTGCCGAGTTGATCATTGGCCGCGATGCATCATCGGCCGTTCACCTGCCCGACCTTGCGGTTGATCCGCGCCACGCCCGGGTCAAACAGGCCGCCGATGGCAGCCTGACCATCGCCTCGGTGGGCGAACTGGCATTCGACGTGAACGGCAGGTCCGCCACCCAGGCCACGCTTGATCCGGTGGTCGGCGCCGAACTGGGCTTTGGCGGCCACCGCATCACGGTTTCGCGCGATAGTGAAACCGGCCTGCCCACCTTCACCGTGCGCCGGGTGGAAGCGGTGTCCGATTCTGCCGAAGACAAGGACATTACCACCGCCTACACGCTCAAAGGCCTGCTGCCGGGCAAACGGATGTCGGCGTGGAGCTTTGCGGTCCTTGTCCTGATCGCGTTCCTGGCCTTCCCGATTTACAGCTATGTAACGTACAAGCCGCTGGCGATGCAGGAAAAAGCGCGCCGTCCCGATAGCTTTCATGCCGATCAGACGTGGTCATCGGGGCCATTGAGCCTTGCGCACAAAAACCTCGGCAGCGATTGCCAAGCCTGCCACACCGAGGCCTTCGTCGCCGTGACCGATAACGCCTGCCTGACGTGCCATACCAAAGACGCGCACGATCACATCGCCGACAAATCGCGCCTGTTGAAAGCGCGCGGCGAACCGGGCGGCATGGCGGCGCTGCAACGCGCTGTTGCCACCGCTTTTAACCGCCCGGCGGGCAGATGTGTCGATTGTCACACCGAACATGAGGGCGAAGGCGCTATGCCTGCGACGCAGCAGCAGTTCTGCGCCGATTGCCACAACGGGATGAAAGGTCGCTTGCCCGATACGAAGATCGCCGATGCCGCCGATTTCGGGACGGCCCACCCCCAGTTCAAGCCGATGATCATCAGCGGTATGAACGGGGCCAAACCTGTGTTCACGCGCACCACCTGGTCGCCTGCATTGCAAGAAAACAACGGGTTGAAGTTCACCCACGGCCAGCATTTGTCCAGAACCAACGGCATCGCCCAGATGGTCCGCCGCATGCCGGGCCAGTTCGCTGGAACCGAAGCGCTGGATTGCAAGGATTGCCACCAGTCCGATTCCACCGGCACGCGGTTCAAGCCGGTCGAGATGGAAGATTCATGCCAATCGTGCCACTCGCTCAGCTTTGACCAGATCGGCGGCACATTCCGCACGCTGCGCCATGGAGAGCCGGAGCAGGTGGTTGCGGAATTGCGCTCGTTCTATCGTGGCGGAGCGCCTGCCCGCCCGGCCACGCTGTCCGGCCTTGCGCGGCGGGTGCCCGGCGATGCAGCGGCGCGTTCCACCGCTGCCGATTATGCGCGTGCGGTGCGGTTCTATCCGACACGCGCCGAACAGGCCGTGGCGCAAGTCTTCTCGAACGGCGGGATGTGCTATGATTGCCATACGGTAACGCGCGGCGGCACCACGGCCAGCGGCGGCTTTGCGGTGCAGCAGGTGGCACAGAACGCGCGCTATTACCAAAAGGGCTGGTTCGATCACAAGCCGCACAACAAAAGCGATTGCGCCGATTGCCACACGCAAGCGGCCACATCGAACAAGGCCAGTGATCTGCTCGTGCCCGGGATTGACGGCAAAGGCGGCTGCCGCACCTGCCATGTCGGCGGAGATGGCGCGAAGCTTACGACGGCTTCCGTAAAGGACCCAGTCGATTCTTCCTGCGCGATGTGCCATTCCTATCACATGGATGCAGGCGCGCCTTGGGAGCCGAAGAAAGACCGGAAAAAAGACGTCGCGCAGACTGTGGCCGTGGTGGATCGCCCGCGGTTCCCGGTCAAACTGCACTAGAGCTTTGGCGGGGACCCATGCTGATTGCACAGGTTACGGATATCCATCTGGGGTTCGAACCCGATTCCCCGGGTGAATTCAACCGGCAACGGCTGGACCGCGTGCTGGAGCATCTGGCGACGATGAAGCCCCGCCCCGACATGTTGCTGGCGACCGGCGATCTGATCGACCGGGGGGACCGCCCCAGTTACGAACGCCTGCGCGAGGCGTTTTCGGTGATCCCCTTCCCGGTCTATTACGCGATGGGCAATCATGACGAACGCGCGACGTTTGCCGATGTCTTTCCCGAAGCCACGTTTGACGGCGGCTTTCTGCAATATGTGATCGAAGGCGGGCCGCTGCGGATCATCGTGATCGATACGCTCGAAGAAGGCCGCCACGGTGGTGCTTTCTGCGAAGCGCGCGCTGGCTGGCTGAACGCGCGGCTGGATGAGGCGGCGGATACGCCCACCCTGATCGTGCAGCACCACCCGCCGGTCGAGGTCGGCATACCGTGGATGAACACCGATCCGGCCGAGCCATGGGTGGAACGGCTTGGCCAGTGCCTGCGCGGACGCAGCAATGTGGTGGGCGTGATCTGCGGCCACATCCACCGCGCGATCACCACCGCATGGGAAGGCACGATTGTCGCCACCTGCCCTTCCACCGCGCCACAAGTTGCGCTTGATCTGCGCGCAATTGACCCGGATGTGCCCGATCAACGCCACCTGATCATCGCCGATGCGCCGGGATTTGCGCTACACTGGTACAACGGGCGCGAACTGATCACGCATTGGGACACGGCAGAGGATCATCAGGTTCTCGCGCGCTATGATGCCAATCTGCAAGGCATGATCCAGCACATGCTGGCCGAGCGGCCCCAAAACCAAGCTTGACGCCCTGATTCTCAGCGCACTCCGGCCAGCGTCTTCTGGCGGCGCCGCTGCACCGAACTGCCAAGGCCGATAGCCTCGCGGTATTTGGCCACCGTGCGACGGGCAAGATCAAAGCCCTTGGCCTTGAGCAGCTCTACCAGCGCATCATCGGATAGCACCGCCTTGGGGTCTTCTGCATCGATCAACTGGCGGATCGAGGCCTTCACCGCTTCAGCCGAAGCGCCTTCGCCATCGGAGGAGCCGACGCCCGAGGTGAAGAAGTATTTGAGTTCAAACGTCCCGCGATCACAGTGCAGGTACTTGTTCGAGGTGACGCGGCTGACGGTGGATTCGTGCATCGCGATCACATCGGCCACGGTTTTGAGCGTGAGCGGGCGAAGATGCGCCACGCCGTGCCGGAAGAAGCCGTCCTGCTGTTTGACGATTTCAGCGGCCACTTTCAGGATCGTTTTCTGGCGCTGGTCCAAGGCTTTGAGCAGCCAGTTGGCATCGGCCAGCTTTTCGCCCAGCCACGCCTTGGCATCCTTGGAAACGCAGGCTCCGCGCATTTCGACGTAATAGCTGCGGTTCACGATCAGGCGCGGCAGGGTGGCCTGATTGATCGATATGTCCCAGCCGCCATCCTTGCCCGCGCGAATCAGGATATCGGGTACGACCGCCTCGCCCATGCCGCCGCCAAAGCGCAGACCGGGGCGCGGATCGTAGCTGCGCAGTTCGGCCAGCATATCGGCAAAGTCTTCGTCATCGACATTGCACAGCCGCTTGAGCCGGGCGACTTCGCCACGCGCGACCAGTTCGAGATTATCGATCAGCCGCGCCATGCACGGATCGTAGCGGTCGGCCTCTTTGGCCTGGAGCGCGATGCATTCGGCCAGATTGCGCGCGCCAACGCCAGTGGGATCAAGCGATTGCACCAGCCCCAGGGCGCGTTCGACCACTGCCATGGAAAGGCCGAGCGCGGTGCAGGCCTCACCAAGCGGGATCGTCAAATAACCCGCCTCGTCGATCTGGTCGATCAGCCAACGGGCGACAAACAGGATCTGGGTATCGGATGTAGTCGCGCCGATTTGCGCGTGGAGATGTTCGGCGAGCGTCTGCTCAAGCCCGCCACGCTCGTCAATATCGGGGCCTTCGCCGCCGCTGCCGGTAGATTCGCGGACCGAGGAAAGATCGCTCAAACCCCCATCGCCGGTATCGCGATCACGGTCGAGCGCGCTGGCATCGATATCGAGCGGGCGGTCCTCGGCCACGCGCCCCTCAGCAACGAGTTGATCGACCGGCGAGGTTTCGAGATGGGTGCGGCGCAGCTCTTCGGGCAGGGCCTCGACCACTTCGGGCGGCGCAACTTCGCCGATTTCAAGCAGCGGATTGGCGTCCAGCGCCTCGCCGATGAACGTCTCGACCTCAAGGTTGGACAGCGCCAGCAGCTTGATCGCCTGCTGCAACTGCGGCGTCATCACCAGCGACTGGGACTGCCGAAGATCGAGTCTGGGGCCGAGCGCCATGATCTAGATCCCCCCCGGGCGCAGCATCAGAGCGTAAAGCCCTCGCCCAGATAGAGGCGGCGCACGTTGGCATCGGCCACCAAGGCTTCAGGGCTGCCGGCAAACAGCACCTGCCCGCCGTAGATGATGCAGGCGCGGTCCACGATGTCGAGCGTTTCGCGCACGTTGTGATCGGTGATCAGCACGCCGATTCCGCGGCCCGACAGATCTTTGACCAGATGGCGGATGTCGCTGATCGACAGCGGATCGATCCCGGCAAACGGTTCATCGAGCAGGATGATCGAGGGCCGCGCCGCCAGTGCGCGGGCAATTTCGCAACGGCGGCGTTCACCGCCCGATAGCGCCATGGCCGCGCTGGAGCGCAGCCGCGTCAGGCCGAATTCATCGAGCAGACGTTCAAGTTCCGCCTCGCGCGTGGCCTTGTCCGGTTCGATCAGTTCGAGCACGGTGGAGATGTTCTGTTCAACCGTCATGCCCCGGAAAATCGAGGTTTCCTGCGGCAGATAGCCAAGGCCGAGAACCGACCGCCGGTACATCGGGAGCTTGGTGATATCGACGCCATCCAGCAGAATCCTGCCCGAATCCGGACGGACCAGCCCCATGATCGAATAGAAGCACGTGGTCTTGCCCGCGCCGTTGGGGCCAAGCAGGCCCAGCACTTCGCCCTTGCCGACCGACAGCGAGATATCGGTCAACACCGCGCGTTTGTCATAAGACTTGGCGATCG
>CAZSTP010000046.1:0-5180 GCA_964609325.1 uncultured Novosphingobium sp.
GCAGCGGCTTTTGATGCCGCCATTCGCAGGTTCGAATCCTGCCGCCCCAGCCAGGTTCCCAAAAAACCATACCATTGTGGGCGAAAGCCTTGCGATTGATTATCTGTCTCTAGCCCCTGCTGCACGGATGGCTTCGCTGCGTGAATGGACTTCAAGCTTGCGGTAAATCGATTTGACGTGATTGCCCACTGTATGCGGCGATATGCCAAGCGTGCGCGCAGCTTCCTTGTAGCTTTGGCCGGCGGCAAAGGCGGCGAGCAATTCGGCTTCGCGGGCGGTTAACCGCTCGTCCGGCACGGAGGTTGGCGCAGGGGTTGGCGCAGCAGCGGGCACCGCGGCCGCAACCGGTTGTGGCTGGCGCAAGAGTTCGAGCAGATAGACCGCCGCCGCGGGGCTGACAGGAGCGCCGCCATCAAGCGTGATGGCGATGGCTTCAAGCACTTGCGCGGGTGTGCTGTCCTTCAGCAAATAGCCGTCAGCCCCGGCAGACAGTGCTTTCACCACCGTATCACGATCCCCGAAAGTACTGATGATCAAGGCCTTGGCCGCACAGGCAGCTTTGATTTCGGGCACAAGATCAAAGCCGTTGCCATCGGGCAGGCCAATATCCATCAGGAAAAGATCAGGTTGCAGCCGGATGAGCGCGCGGCCTGTGGCCAAATCAGGGGCCATGCCGATGATGTCATACGCCGGTTCTGTCGCGATAATCCGCAGGAAATACTGGCGGACCACCGGATCATCTTCAATGATGACGATCCGGGCGGCAGGACAGGTATCGGGCTGGCTGTCGGATCGCGTCATGGCCGCAAAGCTATCATCACCCGCGCGCGCCGCCTATGCCATGATATGCTATAGGTCATGCTGCTTTTTCCAGCACGGGCGGCAACAGCAGGACGATTTGTGTTCCGCCGTCGCACGGGGATTCCAGCGTGCAGATGGCCCCGATGGATTGCGCGCGGCTGCGCATGTTGGAAAGGCCGCGTCCGGCATCGCCAACGCTCGCCCCGCCTTTGCCATTGTCGGATATGGTGATGCGCACTGCGCCGTCGGTTTCTTGCCCCACCATCACCCGCATGGCCGAGCCGCCCGAATGCTTGAGCGCGTTGGTGACCGCCTCTTGCAGAATGCGGAACACTTGCAGCACATCGCGCGGGCCATAGCCCGGCAAGTCTACCGCCCCTTGCTGTGCCCATTCAAAAGCATGGCCTGCCGCAACAATGCGCGGCTGCACCCGCGCGCGGAACGTGGCCAGCGCCGCATCAAGCGATTCCCCGACCGAGTCCATCGAATCGATCATCAGCCGCATTTCATCGATCACGGCCTGCAATCCCTCGGCCACTTTGGCAGGCTCCGCCTCGCCCAGCCGGGCAGAGAGCATCATCGACATCAGCTGGCTGCCAAGGCCATCGTGGATGTCCTGCATGATCCGGCGGCGTTCTGCCTCGTGCGCCTGCCTGGCGACCAGTTCCTGCTCGCGCGCATGGGCTTGGGCCAGTTCCGCCTCGCGCAGGGCAATTCTGCTTTGCAACAGCGCGTTGAGATTGGATTGCGAGCGGAACAAGGTGAAATTGCGCGCGATAAAGGCGGCGACCATGGCCAGCATCAGAAACGGCGCGGCGTTCATCAGGTTCATTTCGCCAAGCTGCAAATCCGGCCGCCACTGGCCCAGGCCATCGAACAGGATGGCCACGACACACACCGAAAGGATCGCGCATTCCGCAATCCGGTCTTCCTTGATGGTAACGAAGTGCAGGACAATCCTGACCAATGTGAGCACGGCAAAGCCCGTCAGCGCCCATATCCATATCTCGACAGGATAATCGAACGCTTCCGGCATGGGCGTTTGAAACAGCAACCACCCCACCGCCGCGATCATCGCGGCATAGACCGCCAATGCCGCCGTGCGCAGATGGCGCAGCGGGCGGCGGGTCCAGCTATCGATAAAGCACAGCAAGGCGACAGGGATAAACAGGATCAGCGCGAAATAGACCATCATCCGGCCCCAGCCGTTAAACGGCGGATCAAGCAGAGCGCCATAAAGGGCATAGGCGGTCCACGCGCCGCACAGCAGGCTGAGCCATACGGCAAAAGGCTTGTCATCGGTGCGCGTCACCATCAGTGCGCCAAACAGGCCGAGCAGCCCGAGCACGATCCCGCCAACCAGCTGGTAATCACCCATGATCCACAAGCGGCGTGCAGCATAACTTGAAAGTGCATCGTATTCCGCAATCAGCGGAGGCATAATGTCGGTATAGGGAAAGCCATCGCGCAATGTGATGTAGGTTATCTCGTTTTCACCTTGACGCAGCAGGCCTGATGGAATGCGGGTGACAAAGGTTTTTTGGCCATGGAAGGTTTGCCGCCCCGGCACCATGCGCCCTTCAGAAACGATGGTCGATCCATTGGCGCGCAAGATGTAATTGTCCACTTGCAGTGTAGACAAAACGCCAAGGCCTTTTTCAGGGATCGCAGAGAGATTGAAGTGCATGCGCACTGCAAAGCTTGCAGGTTTGCAGCAATCGGTGAAAGGCAATTCAACAGGTGCATATGCTGCGCGGGCAGCATCGGCCAATGTCGGGGCTGCAATTCTGGCAATCTCTGAATGCGAAACTTCGATTCTGGATAATTCTGCCCGGGGTGGTGCCTGGAATACATGGCGGTCAATACCGTACCAATAAACGGCTTGTGCCAACCCGATCGCCATTAATAGCTTGATAAGCTGTGACAAGTTTACACGCGTTGATGCGCGTGCGGCTTCTTCAGAATTCATATACTCTCCCGACCACGTTCACGAATGCCCGAATACTGGCGAAGTGAAAAGGGCGAATTCAGAGCGGCATGCCATGATATGGCAGCATGGCGCGTGGCATGGCCGTGCAAGGCGGATTTGCGCAAAAGCGCGTCAGACAGCGGCAAGCCGACAAGTTGCGCAACCGCTGACGCGATTTTTGCGAGGGGCCATGCCATGAATGACCGATTGACCGCCGCCGCGCTGACGCTGGCGCATCTCGCCCTGATCGGCGGCCTTGCTGCAACCGGTCTGGCAACACCTGCCCAGGCGCAAAGCAAACGTACGCTGGCGGCAGATTTCCAGACAGGTGCAATGCCACAGCCAGACACCATGAATAGGCCCTGACCCTAAACCCAAATCGGGATGTTGAGTTCAATGCGACCCTGAACTTGGCAGTTGGAGCGGACCCGGAACCCCGCGATCCACTTCACCCGTACTGTGTGCGCTGTTTTGCCAACAGCCAAAGCAGCGCACACTTTTTTCCCGAAACACCCGATGGCTTGTGAAAGCAGGAGGAGCGCCAAGGACCCTGATTGTTAAGCAAGATGACGGAATTTGTCACAAGGGTAACAGCACTGTTGTGTGTCGCAACGGGCCAAGCGGCAGCATGATCGCGATGCACCGCCAAACATGGCGGGACGTTTTCGAGGGGTGTCTGCCATGTATCGTAACAGCAAGTTCATCGCCGCCTTCGCGCTGGCAGCCACCACGCTCGGCGGCATGCCGACAGCGGCAACGGCAGCCGGAAAGGAACCGCCAGTGACGCTTAACAAGTGTGACAAAAGCTATGGCTCGGTGGCGCTGGTGGATGGCGACACGCAAGGGTGGACCAAATATGGCCTGGGCTCTCCGCGTGAACTGATTGCGGCTTTGGCGGTGGAATCAGGCTGCTTCACGATTCACAGCAACGCCAGCGGGACACCGGCTTCATTTTTGATGAACGTGATCGCAGGCGACAAGGAGGAAGTGGATAAGTCCATCGAAACGGCCAAGGGCGTGGCCATGGAAGGCCTTGTCCGGTCAGGGGCCGCAAGCGGTATGCTGCGCGGCGTTCCGGGCGGCGGGGCCATGCTGGGCATGTTCGGCGGCTTTGGCGGCAAGAAAAAGGTGGTTGCGGCGGGCATCCGCCTTGTCAGCCCTGCCAATGGCCAAACCCTTGCCCAAGGCTCTGGCGAAGTGAAGAAGACCACGCTTTCGTTTGGCGGCGGCGGCGGCACCATCGGCGCGGTGGCCAATGGCGCAGCGGGCGCGGCCTATGCCGGCAGCAAAGACGGGCAGATGCTGATCGAGGCCTTTATCAAAGCCTTCAACGCGATCTCGGCACAAGGCCCGGCCCTTGCAGCAATGGTGCCAGCCGCAGCGCCCGTTGCCCCCGCAGCGGCAGCCGCGACCACCGCTGTCGACACCGCGATGCGGGCCGGCCCCGACAAGAATTCTGCAAGCCTTCGCACCGTTCGGGCCGGGACCGCTCTCTCCCCCACCGGTCAGCGCCAAGGTCTGTTTATCGAGGTCCAGGACAGCTTCGGCACCAAGGGCTGGGTCTCGATAGAGGACATGCGTTGAAAACTGAACTGTTGCATGCAGGCCGTCCGGCGTGAAATACTCGCGCCGGACGGTTTTGTTTTGCAAACAACTGTCTGCCGGGGGGCAAATAGGTTGAGCGAGCTCAATATACTCTACGTAGAAGATGATCCCCGGGCTGCCGAGGCGGTGCGCGCGCTTGTCGCCGCAGACGGTGACCGGCTGGCGTGGGAGCAAACGGGCACGAGCGGGTTGCAGCGCGCTGGTGCCGAAGCCTTTGACGTGATCATCCTTGACCGGATGCTGCCCGATATTGACGGGCTGACCGTGGTCTCGCGGCTGCGCGCAGCAGGGGTCGATACGCCGGTGCTGATGCTCTCGGCGCTGGGCCGCAGCGAGAACCGGATCGAAGGGTTGCAAGCTGGCGTCGACGATTACCTTTCCAAGCCCTATGAACCCCAGGAATTGCTGGCGCGGGTGAAGGCCCTGCACCGCCGGTCATCGGGCAAAGTCCACGGCGCGGTGATCATCTATGGCGCGTTTGAATGCCATGTGAAGGCGCGCACCGGCTTTCGCAGCGGACGCCACATCGCGCTTTCGCCGCGTGAATTTGCGCTGTTCCGCTATTTCATGGAAAACGCGGGCGAAACTGTCACCCGCGAAATGCTGCTGCGCGATGTGTGGAACATGAACTTTGATCCGCAAACCAACGTGGTCGATGTGAACATCGGGCGGTTGCGGCGCAAGCTGGAGGAAGGATTTGCCAGCCCCGCGCTGGAAACGATCTGGGGCGCAGGATACCGCCTGACGACCGGCGAATAATGGCGCGATCCGCCCGCAAATCCCCGCCACGCGCGCGCAACCGGTC
>CAZSTP010000046.1:5280-16951 GCA_964609325.1 uncultured Novosphingobium sp.
AATCCCCGCCACGCGCGCGCAACCGGTCAATCTTCGGGCAATTGACGGCGGCCTCCATCGTCATTGCGATCATCGCCGTGGCCGTGCTGTTTGCGGTGACCACAATCACCATCCAGCGCCAGACCCGCGCCTCGCTTTCGGCCACAGTCGCCACCGATCTTGCAGGTCTGATCGATATCTATGCCACTGCTGGCCGCGCCGAACTGCTGCGCCGCGTGAACGACCGGCAGGAAGTGGTCAGCCTTGAAGGGCGGCGCTCGCACTATCTGGTTGCCGATGGCGCGGGCCGCCCCTTGTCCGGCGATATCCGCCGCTGGCCCCCGCTCAATGCCGCACTGTCCGAGGAAGGGTTTGTCACGCTGGCCGATGGCACGGACGTTTACGCCCAAGGGGCCAAGCTCGCACCGGATCTGCAACTGCTGGTGGCCCGCCAGTATGACCGCGATCAGGCCTCGTTGTTGGTGATTTCTGCGGTGTTTCTGGGTGTAGGCGCGGCCATTGTGGCCGCTGTGGCGATGGTAGCCTTGATCACCTCGCGCCATCTTGCCCGGCGGATGGATGCGGTGAACGTGGCTCTGGGCGCCGCTGCGGACGGGCGCGCCGCCAGTTTCCCGGCGCGGCTTCGCGGGGGCGACGAGATTGACGAGATGGCCGGGCACGGCGCGCGCCTGCTCGCGCGGCAAGCGCAGCTGGTTAAGGCCTACAAGCAGGTTTCAGAACACGTCGCCCACGAGATCCGCACCCCGCTGATGCATCTCGATAACCGGCTGGGTGCCGCCATGCGGGATCGCCCCGAACCGCCGGGCGGGCCGATCGGACAATCGCGCGAGGATATTCGCGGGATCACCACACTGCTCGATTCGCTGCTCGACATAGCCTCTGCCGAAAGCCGCCGGGGTGACCTTGCTGGCCTTGCCGAAATTGATCTGAGCGCCATCGTCACCAGTCTGGCCGATCTTTACGAAGACAGCGCCGAAGATGCCAATCTGCTGCTGGAAACCGATATTGCGCCCAATGTGACCATGCTGGGCGAACGCATGCAGATCACCCGCCTGCTGTCCAACCTGCTGGATAACGCGATCAAATACGTGCCCGAAGGCGGACGTATCGGCCTCACGCTCGAACCCGGACCGCGTATCGTGATCGAAGACAACGGTCCCGGCATTCCCCACAACCAGCGCGAGCGCATCTTTGAACGCTTCGCCCGCGCGACGGGGCCGGGCGAACAGCACGGGCATGGCCTCGGGCTTGCCCTGTCGCGCGCCATTGCCGAACGCCACGGTCTGATGCTGCGGCTGGGCGATGCGCCACGCGGCGCACAATTCATACTGGAGCCTGCCCCATGAAACGCGCCATGCTGATCCTCACCTGCCTTGCCGCCAGCGGCTGTGCAGCGCGCGCGCCAGATGTTCCGGTCGCCTATGATCCAACGCAACCGGCAGCGGCGGTGGCGCAATTGCTGGCCGAGGCCGAGGCCTCGCAGAACGATCCCAGGCGGCTCGGGGTGGTGCTTGCGGCCTTGGACGGGATGGGCGCGCGCGCCGCGCCCGACACGACGGACCCCGTACCGGCTTGGCGGAGCAAGGCCCGCATGCCGCGCACCCAACCGTTCCGTGGGCGCGTGCTGGGTCCGGCCTATAAGGCGGGCATGCTTGATCCGGGCAAATCGGTGCGTCTGCCGCAATTGTTCGATGGCGGACGGGCGGCACGGGTGGCGGTGGCGACGCCGGTGCAGGCCGGGCTCGATTTCACGGTTCTGGATGGCGAGGCCAAGCCGGTCTGCCCCCCCGGCAAAGCACGTAACCGCCAATGCACCTGGACCCCGATGTTCAGCGGCAGGTTCGAAATCGTGCTGAGCAATCCCTCCAGCAATGCAGCGGGCTATTATCTCGTTATCGATTAGTCCTCGATCAGGATGAAGGGCGCCCAGATCGCGGGATGCGCGCTGCCGCTGGTCTTGCGGTCGTGGATCAGGTCCAGCATGGCTGCTTGCAGCGCTTCAGGCTTGCTGCGGCCGCTGGCGGAACCTTTGACGCTCTGCACCGTCAGCCGCGCCGCCACATCATCGCGCACCGGCCAGTGTGACAGCAAAAAGCTGCGCGCCCCTGCCAGCCGGAACGCCCGCGCAAGGCCCGAATATGTGGGGGCCGAGGCATTGAGCCCTGCTCCGCTGTTGCAGGCAGACAGGATCACCCAATCGGCCGGGATGGTCATCTGCGCAATCTCGGTGGCGGTCAGCACGCCATCCTCGCCGCCGCTATCGTTGGCAGCAGGGGTAAGCACGAGGGCCGGTTCGCTTACCCCGTTGCGCTCACCGCTGGTCAGCCCGTGCGTGGCGAATGCGACGACGGAATAAGGCGTAAAATCAAGCGCCTTGATCGCTCTTTCAGTCGCATCTTCGCCGGTCAAAACCCGGTTGGCGCTGCTGCCCAAGGCCCCGGACATCGCCAGCAATTCAGCGCGTGCCTTGGGCAATTCAGGCAGATCGCCGGGGGGCAACAAGGGTGCGCCAATGCCTGCAAACTCCAACGCCTTGCGCTCTTTCACGCCCGTGCGCGGTGCCGAAAAATCCGAAATGATCGACACTGCATGATCGCGGATCAGCCATGCCTGATCGGCGAATTGGCCAGACGCCCGCGGCCTCTGGCTTAGCATCAGCGAAGGCGGAATGCTGGAAATCGGTCCGCTGGCCGGAAACAGCCATTCGGTCTTGCCATCGATGTGCGGGCGCAGAGCCTGCGGAAACACCGCCTGATACAGGGCAAAGGCGGCCTCGCTATCAAACGGGGCAGTGGCGGGATCAGGCGCGCTGCGGGCAAAATCGATGCTGCGGCGGATACGCGCCACGAGGCCCTCAATATCCCGATTGCTGCCCGCACCCTCCCCCCAGAACACACCCGTCGAGGTGATCGCCAGAGTGGCCGTACGATCATTCAGGCTCAACGGAATGATGACAGCCTGCGCCGCCGTGAGCCGTGCCTGAATGGCGGCGAGCGCGACGGGACTGGGACGGCCCAAGGCTGCATGCTTGGGAAACTGCTCGGTGATTTGCCGGTTCAGCGCAGCAATCTCGGCCAGTTGCAGCTTCAATTGTGTGCCGATGGCCAAGGGATCGCCGGTTCCGCTGCCTTCTGCTTTGGCGAGCTCCGTCTGCAAAGTGCGCTGGGCCGAACGGGCTTTGCGCAACTGGTCGATCAACACGCCAAGCCCCTTTTCCGCCCCCTCGGCCCGCGCGTTCAACTCGGCATTCACCAGCGTCAGTTCCGACATCGACGCCAATTGTGCCGCATGCACGGCCTCTTCCAGCTTGCCCGCCCGCAGCGCGATATAGGCATAATCGCTGAACCCGCGCGTGGTGACTTGCGAGAGAAAGACCATGTCCGACCGCTTCGATGCCAGATCAAGCTGCCGCTCTTCCAGAATCTTGGCCGCCGCACTTGCCTCGGCGAAAGCCTGCCCGGTCTGTCCGGCGCGGTCCAGCATACGCGCATATTCAATGCGCGCGCCCAGAGTGGCGCGGTGCGCCGGCCCCAAGGCCACGCCCAGTTTCGTCACCGTCGCCCCGGCCAGCGGCAAAGCTTCACCATTGCGCCCCGTCAAAGACAGCAGACGTGCCAAATGCCGCTCTGCCTGGGCGATGGATTCATGATCCGGCTTCAAATCTGCACGCAATTCCGCCAGCGCGGTTTTTTGCACGGCCAAAGCCCCGGCAAGATCGCCGCGCTTTTCCAGCACGATCCCCAGATTGACCCAGCTATTGCCGCGCAATTCGGGATTTGATCCGGTATCTCCTGCCTTGTGAATGAAATCGACCGCTTGCCGGAAAACCGTCTCGCTCTCCTCCAGCTTCCCTTGCAGTTCCAGCAGCCGGGCCAGCAGCGACAGCGGATAGTAGACGTTGATATTGGTATCGCCGTAAACCGCGCGCTCGACATCAATCTCGCGCCGGATGATCTCTTCGGCTTCGGCAAAACGGCCAAGCTGCATCAAGGCACCGCCCGAACCATTGAGCGCCATGGCCACAACCGAGCTTTCACGCGGCAGGTTGGCATAAGCCAGTGTTGCTGCCTGCCGCATGATTTCCCATGCGCCATCATCATCCAGATTATAACGGAAAATCCCGCAGGCCAGCATGCTGGATGCAACGCGTGAATCGGTTGGCGGCAGATGCTTTTGCGCACGATCCGATGATATGCACATCAGGCGCTCGGCCTCGATGTAATCGCCCTTGGCGTATTCGATCATCGCAAGGCTGTCGTAGGGTAGCGCCACGGCGGCGCTATCTTCACCGGCGAAAGCGCGCGCGAACGCCAAGGCCTTCGTCCCATAAGCCTTGGCATCATCCAGCCGGTTCAGATCGATCAGCAAAAGGGCCTGATAGGCGGCCAATTCGCCCTTGAATTGCGCCTCCAAAGCCCCGCTTTGCTCTGCCAGTTGCGCTTCTTTCCACCCTTCGGCGTATTGCTTGGCATGGTACAAAGCGATGGCCAGCCGCATATGGATTTCGGCGCGCTGCGCGGCTGTGGTGCCGGGATCGTTCAGGGCCGCCGGTGCAAATGCGGTCCATGCAGCCAGTTCGGCGGCCGGTTTGTTGCGCCGGTCCCTTGCCCGCATTTCATCAAGCGTCGATGCCATTGCGGGTGCGGCGCCCAGCACCATAGCGCAGATCACCGATAGAACCTGTCCGAACCGGGCAATCTTCATGTGCCAACCCTACACCAATCCCATTGCCATTCTAACTGCGTTTGTTGCTGGCAATCGTGATCGGGATCAATGGTTTGCTTGTGTTACTGCTATCTGCAAAGGTTGACCGCCTGCGGCGATCTCCAGCAAACGATCAACATTCGGGTGCGCGCCGGGCCGATTTCGCGCATCTAATGTGTGTTCGGCAAAAACTGCCAAACCATGTTCGGCGGCGGCAGCGTCCAGCAGGCCGAACTCTTGCTGCAAATACTGGTACACCGCCACCGAGCCTTGCTTGCCCGGCTGGTTTTCAATGCTGGCCACGTCCTCGCCATTCCCGTCGCACAGATCGATACGCTTAACGCCATCAATCGCGGGCAGTTTTACGAGGTTATCTTTGAACGCGGGGCCTGCTTCAATCATGCTCTGTCGTATCCTGTGCCGGTTATGTCGCCGTGCGGCGTGTGCTGACGGGGATTATCAGCGCGGCAAAAGTCTGCCCACATAAAATCGCGTTTGTGCGACCGGTGCTCAAGGAACCACGAAAAAGCCCCCCCTTCCCGAAGGAAGAGAGGGCTTTCGAAGCTAATTCTGACGCTGGATCAGAATGCTGCGGTCAACGATACAACAACCGTAGCGGCTGCGATCGAGCCGACGCCATCCTGGCCGCGCGTGAAGCTTGGCGAAAGATAGGCCGATTCGGCGTCCGAGATGTCGGTGTCGATGTAGGCAATACCGAGCGTCAGCGGCGTGCCGCCAATCGCATAGTCTGCACCGATCAGCCAATCAGCATATTCGCCGGTCGGCGCAACCGATGTTGCGAACGGGCCAAGGCCGGTGTTGCCCTTCGAATAACCAAGGTGAGCCTTCAAGGTCAGGCCGGTATCAGGAATGGCGCTCGAAACGTCACCCCAGACGTAGAGGTTCGAGTTCTTGTCGCCTTCGCGGGTGTAGGTGCCTGCAGCGGCAGCCTCGCCAGCGGTGAGGCCGAAGCGGTTTGCATCGTACCAGCTACCCAGTGCTTCCTGCTTGGGGGCGAAAGCGACACCGGCAGTCAGAGCAACCGGACCAGCCGTACCGGAAACCTTCAGATAAGTTTCAATGAAGTCGGTGTTGTCGAAGCCTTTGGGGTACATGTACCAGGTTGCGCCAACATCGATCGTGGCATCGCCGACAGTGGCCTTGTAACCGGCGATCAGATCGAGTTCCATGTTGGCGCCGCCAAAGGTGCCCCAACCCGAAAGGTTCGAAGCCCAGGTGCCGACATAAGCGCCGCTATCGTGGGCAATCGTGATGCCGCCCTGAATCGCCATATTGCGATCCGACTGCGACACACCGCGAAAACGGTAATCGGACACGAGCGCAGTGTTACCCGATACGGTGATCGAGCTTTCGGCTTCTTCCTGTGCGAACGCTGGGGTCGCGGCGGTGGCAATGGCGATAGCAGCGGCGGCTGCGGCCAGACGAATCTTCATACGGAACGCTCCCTGTAAGGATTATCACGTTCCACCTGCGTCCGATCCGCGTCGCCTCTCATTGGAGCTTCGTCGAATTGGAAGCCGATTCTTACAACCTAATTGTTTCTAAAGAATTGCTGAATTGTAACTGTATGTGTCTGTTGCTGCAATGCAACACCATGCCGGACAGTTCCGATAAAGCATCAGAATCAGCCCGGCATTTTCTCCTGCAAATGAAGTGCTTGGTCCTTCAACCAGCCGGTGCAATCGAACGGATAACCGAAGCCGGTCCGGTGACATTGACGATATCACCGCGCTGCCGTCTGCGGACGACCCATTCACTCAGCATTTCTGCGGTTGTGTGATCGATTGTATGCACCTTATCCATATCGACATGAACGGTGCGCCCCGGCGGCAATTGCTCAAGCGCGTTGGTCAACTTGGTCAGACCAAGGAAAGTTGCAGCGCCTTCAAGCTTCAACCCGACCGTATCCCCCAGCGATTGTTCACCGACGAGGAACTTCAGATTTCGCACATGCGGAAGAAGCTCCACCACCGAGAGTGCAAGGCCAACCAGGACACCGGTCAGCAAATCCGTCGTGACGACCAGCACAAATGTCGCCACCCAGATCAACGCTGGCAGTATCCCGTGGACGCGGAACAGGTGGCGCACCTGCTTAAGGCTGACCAGTTTCCAGCCGGTTACCACCAGCACGCCGCCCAGTGCCGCCATTGGCACTTCACGCAGCACAAACGGCAGCATTGCCACGAAGCCGAGAATCCACACGCCATGCATAACGGCAGACAACCGCGTCATAGCCCCTGCTTGCACATTGGCTGATGATCGTACGATCACACCCGTCATCGGCAGGGCATTGAACACGCCGCACAGCAAATTGCCAACGCCTTGAGCGCGCAGTTCCTTGTTGTAATCCGTGCGCACGCCATCATGCATCCGGTCAACCGCTGCTGCCGAAAGCAGTGTTTCAGCGCTGGCGATAAAGGCAATCGCAATGGCCGAAAGGATCAGCGAGGAATTGCCGAGGATGGCAAACGCACCGGCTTCGGGCAAGGCAAAGGCCGCAGCAAGCGATTCAGGCACCGTAATGCGGGCAACCTCAAGCCCGAACCCTGAAGCGACAAGCGTAGCTGCCAGAACACCCAGCAGGGCGCCGGGCAAGAGGCCCAGCCGTGCCGGCTTGAACTTTTCCCAAGCAATCATGGTGCCAATGGTCAGCAAGCCCAGCATCAAGGCAAATTCGGTGGCTTGAAGATCGAACGGCGTCAGCCCGAGCAAGCGTGCCGGCATCATCGCCAGATTTTCCGGCCCGCTCGACAACGGCTTTTCGTCAAACAGGATGTGGAACTGCCCGATCACGATCAACGCGCCAATGCCTGCCAACATGCCGTGCACCACGGCTGGCGAGATGGCGCGGAACGCACCGCCCAATTTGGCGGCACCGGCAATCACCTGGATTGCACCGGCGAGCACCAGCACAGGCCCCAGCGCGGACAACCCGTTATCGCGGACAAATTCGAACACGATCACCGCGAGGCCAGCCGCAGGACCACTCACCTGTAGCGGTGATCCGGCCAACAGGCCGACCACGATGCCGCCGATAATGCCGGTTACCAGTCCCTTTTCAGGCGGCACACCAGAGGCGATCGCAATGCCCATGCAGAGCGGCATGGCGACAAGGAAGACGACGATCGATGCGGTAAAGTCACGAGCGAAAAAGCGGAAGGGACCTGTCCCCTCCGCTTGATCGCGCACCGCTGTGGTGGCCGAGCTCATTCGGCTGCCACAGCGTATGAAGCTTCTGACACCGGCTCGTTTGCCACACGCGTATAAGCGGCCAAGGCAACGGGCAAATCACGATCTTCGCGCATCGGCACGAATTGTCCGGTATCGCCATCCAGGCCGAGAACGATACCGGCAGAGATGTCGACAAACCAGCCGTGCAGCGCCATTTCGCCACGGGCAATGGCAGCAGCCACCGAAGGATGCGTCCTCAGGTGATCGATCTGCGCCATGATATTCTGCAAGCTGATCGCCCGCACGCGCTCATCACCGTGAAGGTGTGGCGCGCAGCTTGAAATCACATGCTCCGCCGCCGCACCATGCCGCAGCCATGCCACGACATTGGGCATACCTTCGGGCGCTTCAGGCGCAGCCAGGGCTTTCATCGCGCCGCAATCGGAATGGCCGCACACGATGATATCACGCACGCCCAATGCCACGACGGCATATTCCACAGTCGAAGAAACGCCGCCATTCATCGTCGCATAAGATGGCACCATGTTGCCTGCATTGCGGCAGACGAACAATTCGCCCGGTTCTGCCTGCATGATCTGTTCGGGCACGATCCGTGAATCGGCGCAGGAAATCATCAGCGCCTTGGGCGATTGGCCTTCGGTCGAAAGCTTGCCGAACAGTTCGCGGCTGTCGGGGAAAACCGTCTTTTCAAAGCTGAATACACGGCCAAGTAGCTCGTTCATTATAGTCTCCCTTTTCCATAACGGATAGGTTGACCGCGGCGAGTTTACCGCGACTGTGAGCATAAGTATGTCAGGCCTTTTTCTTGAATCGGACCGTATTGTAACGAAATATTGCCAAACCCTCAGCCTGCCGCACAAGGTAGCCGGACTGTAACGCACAGGCCGCCTTGCGGCCGGTTCTGTAGCTGTAATGTCCCGCTATCAAGCACAATGGCCCGAAAAACGATGGGCAGCCCCAGCCCCATTCCCGGCGTATCGCGGCCTCTTGCCGTGTCCAGCCGCACGAATGGCTGGAGCACATCCTCCATCCGTTCAGGAGGAATGCCCGGACCGTCATCCTCAAAGGTTATCTCGGCCACATCGCCATCGCGGCGCACCGTGACGCGCACATTTCCGGCATAGTGCAGCGCGTTTTCGATCAGGTTCGACAAGGCCCGTCGCAGCGAGACCGGTCTTGCCATGATCTCAAGACTTTCAAGGCCATGAAATGTCGCATCGCGGCCATCATCGGCAGCCGTATCGACCAACGTCTGCGTCATCACCGCCACGTCGATCCGCTCAGCCCGCAAACGCGAACCGCCTGTCTCGACAAAGGCTTGCAGCGATTCCAGCATGTGCCGCATCTCGGCAAGGTCGGTGGTCATCTCGTTGACCATTTCGCCGTCCAACCCGGCGCGCTCCAGCCGCAATTGCATCCGGGCCAACGGCGTGCGCAAATCGTGGCCGATAGCCAGCATCGATTGCGTGCGATCTGTCATCGATTGGTGAATGCGCTGCTGCATCTGGTTAAAGGCCGCGATCAGTTCGCGGACCTCGCCCGTGCCCTGTTCGGCGATGGGCTCGGGCGATCCCGAACCCACTGTGCGCGATGCCCGCACCAGCGTTCTGAGCGGTGCCAGCGTGGCGCGGAACAACGCCCATGCCAGGATCACCAACACCAGCGTCGGCAAGAGCAGGGTCATAATCCGCCCGGCGTTCAAGGCCCAGGCTGCGCTGGCATAAGTCTGGAACTTCAGGATGCTGCGATCAGGCAGCAGGACTGACCCCTCGATCGAGCCCAATGTGCCCACCGATTTCAGGTGCAATTGCAAATCGGCGCGGTCCAGCTCGCCTGCCACGTCCAAAATCTGCTCACGCATTCCGGCGAGCGCCACAGACCCGACCGGGCGTGGCCCCTTGGCATGCCATTCCAGCGAAAAGCGGTTGGTGCTTAAGTCCTTCGCCACGGCCGCACGGTTCGTTATGCTGGTATCTTCTATAATCCGGCTGGCGATGACCAGATGCTCTGCAACACGTGCGGCATCATCCTCACGCAAGGCAAACCGGCTCGCGCGGTCAAACAGCAGTGTATTGGCGGCAAAATCGACCCCGGCGACCAGCAACAGGATCGCAAGCAGCCGCTCTGGCAGTCCGAACCGGCGGGAAAGCTTCAAGCGCGCTCCACTTCCGCCCGGAACATGTAACCGACGCCGCGCACGGTCACGATGGGCGCTGGCCCACCGGCTGCCGAAAGCTTGCGGCGCAAGCGGCTGACCAGAACATCAACGCTGCGGTCAGAGCTGTCGCCCAGCCGGGTCCGCGACAATTCGATCAGGCGTTCACGCCCCAGCACGCGCTGTGGCTGCCCGATAAAGGTTGCCAGCAGATCAAATTCCGCCCCCGTCAGATCGACCATCGCGCCGCTGGGCGAATGCAATTCACGGCGCGCCATCGAAACCACCCAGCCATCGAACCGGATATCCCCGCTGCGCCCGCCGGATTCGCCCGAGGAATCGCTGCCCACCGTTGTGCCCCGGCGCAACACAGCGCCGATGCGGGCCACCAGTTCGCGGGTGCTGAACGGCTTGGCGAGATAATCATCCGCGCCCAGTTCCAGCCCCAGCACGCGATCCTCTTCGCTGCCGCGCGCGGACACAAAGATGATCGGCACATCGCTTTGCCGGCGCAAGCGGCGGAACAGTTCAATCCCGCTGGTGCCCGGCAGCATGATATCGAGCACGACCAGATCCGCAGGTTCGCCTTCCAGCGCAACCCACATTTCCGCTCCTGTGGCCGCAGTACGCACATTATAACCGTTTTCGCGCAAGGCGCGCGCGGTCAGCGTCCGCAGCGGACCGTCATCTTCCACCAATACTATCGAGGGTGACTGCATAAAATCCCGGTCAGGTTGCGGCATCTGTACGCACGATAGGTCGGCACGCACAGACTGCCAAGGACGAGTTCAAACACTATCAGAAGAAATCCGGCACTGCAGGTTGCCTTACCGCACCGCCGGGCACCTTCCTTTCCCTTAGCTGAACACGACCTTTTTCCAATGACGGGCGCGCCCGCAACAAAACGTTGCTGCGTTGCAAAAATATCGTCAACTTGGTCCAAACTGGGCCAAATCCAAGGTTTCGCTCGGGCCGAACCACATCACGTGGGCGGTGTGATCCATCAGATCATGGCCGCTATTGCCATGGGCAAATACCGTAAATGCCCCGCGATTGTGCATGATCCATGCAATCGCTTCGGCAATCTTGCCAGCCGGCACCGTCATCTGGCACGATCCTCGCGGATGGGGCCCTACCGGCACAGTGTGGACCCGCCCCATCGGCACCCCCAACGCATCGCGCATCGCCACACAAAGGGCGCGCGCTTCATCGGCCTGTTCTGCATCGAAATAGACGTGCGCGTGATAATCAGCAAAGCTTTGCATAGCCTGTCCCCCATCACATCGCAGGCGATCTAATCGTCGATCTTGTTCTTGTACGTCTCGGGCAAGAAAAACAGTCCGAACACGCAGGTGGCTGCGGCCACAACAACCGGATACCAAAAGCCGTAGTAGATATCGCCATTGGCCGCGACCATCGCAAAGCCGATAGCCGGAAGCAGCCCGCCCAGCCAGCCATTGCCGATATGATAGGGCAGGCTCATCGAGGTATAGCGAATGCGGCTCGGGAACAATTCCACCAGCATCGCGGCAATCGGGCCATAGACCATCGTCACCAGCAGGACGAGATAGAACAGGATCGCCACCACCAGCGGCTTGT
>CAZSTP010000047.1:0-9729 GCA_964609325.1 uncultured Novosphingobium sp.
GAATGCCGCCGATGGCACCTACGGCCCCGCTGCCCTGCGCATTGCCGTTCGAGGCCTGGACTTCTGCGACCAGCACATAATCGGCGGCCTTGATCTGGTTCTGGCCAACATTGGATTTGCGTTGCAGACCCATGCCTGCGCCGATCTCGCGCTCAAGCCGAGCGGCGTTAAGGCCGCTGCCGCGATCGACCAGATTGAAGCAACCCGAACGTTGTACGATCACTTTGAGCAGCTTTTGTGGTGGTGCCAGGCTGAATTGCGCCCATCCTGTTGGATCATCGCCATCCATGATCGAAATCGTGCCAAGCTTGCGGTCGCAACGCGGGACATCGGCCACTGCCTTGCGTTGCAGCTTTTCGGCGTTCGAGGGTTTGGCCTGCTTTGGCGCGGCTACAGCCGGCGCGGAAATGAGCGA
This sequence comes from uncultured Novosphingobium sp., assembly GCA_964609325.1. Classification (GTDB taxonomy): domain Bacteria; phylum Pseudomonadota; class Alphaproteobacteria; order Sphingomonadales; family Sphingomonadaceae; genus Novosphingobium. The sequence goes on from CAZSTP010000047.1 coordinate 416, forward strand.
GGCAGTGATCAGAGAAACCAGCAGATACTTCATTATGCCCCCCAAGGACGCAAGTTCTATGTCGATTCTTGCCCATTATTGCTGATCCATTTTGGAAGGTCCAACAATATTGTTGCGTTTTGGCAGTGTAGAGCCCTTTGTCAGGTTCATTTGTGATGAAGAGCACTAAACTATAGTTAGTGTTCATCGTTCGTGTGGGATGGTCACCAAAACGGGTGAGGCAGACGGTAAGGGCCAGAGACATGCCTTGGATTGGGTATCTCTCTTCAGAAAAATCCAGAATCCCGAAAGGCTTCGGGAACAGTTAGATCCCTTTAAAGGGAGTTAAATAAGTTAAAGCCCGGTCCGGCCTCTCCGACTCGCCCGATTGCCGGTATTTGTGGCGCATTGCCGGTTCCGGAAGTGTCGATGATGCGTTCCTGATAGATCGCTGCTGTGTTCCTGAAAGGTCGGCGATGCGTTCCTGAAAGGTCGATAGCCCATACTTTGCTGTTCCCGATGTATCGATGGCCTGGATATGGGGTCTGTTAGAAAGGTGCGATTGAATCACTTTCCAACACATGTGCGGCAGAGACGTTCAAATTCGGTGGATAACCGATGACGGGGATAGAGAAGGGCAAAGGGCTTATCCTTTCGCCCGACACATCGGGAACGCCGAAGCATCTGTTGGTGCTACTTGGCTGTGCCCCCGCCCCGTCCGCAAAATGCTTTTTGTTGACGTGGCGCAATAGGGATCGGCTGTGACGCGCGGGCTATTGACGCTTACCGCTATCGCCGCAGGGTGTGGCCGTGCTTTTCGTGGTGGCGGCGGACCCATCCGACGAAGGCCTTTTGCCAATTGGCGGGCAGCCGCGCGCTATCGGCATTCACCCATGTTTCAAACTCGGCATGGAGCGCATGAAGATCCCAGCCCGGGCAGGTTTCGCGCAAGTGGGTGATGGTCTCGTCGGTCATGAAGCCGCGTGTGGCAGCATCGCTGAGGCCTGCGATGGATTTGCGGATCAGGGCGGCGGCGTTGATGGTCTCGGGGGCGGTTTCCGGGAGAGCTTCGCGCTGGTGTTTCCCCGGGGAAACATCTTCGCGCAGGCGACTGCCGCTGTCCGTCCGTGGCTGGAACAAATCCTGCGGCGTTGCGGGAAGGCGCTTGTCTTCGCCACGTGGTTCATTCTGCCCTTGGCGAGGGATGATGAGCGCGCCGTCCTTGCCATCCACGCGGCGCATGCGCAGCAGCGGTTCGGCGCCCTTCCCCGCTTCGACCGTCAAGCCGTAGCCTGGCAATGCGTTCTTTTCGGCCAGCTTGAGGATTTCAAACTTGAACCGGCGATATTCGCCTTCCGCACCCGATTTTTCGAACAGGACGGGCATCGAGATGGCAAAGCCGTCCTCGCCCGCGCCGCCGGCATGTTTGCGCGCCACTTTATAGAGCCAGCGTTCGCGCCCGCCGGTAATGTTGAAATAGGCGCGATCAATCGAGAGCACGCCGCCCTTCATCATCACGCCTTCCCAGAACCAGTTTGACAGCTCGATGGTCATCCCGCGCGAGCGCTCGGTCTTTTCATCGACAAGCTGGGTCCAGCCATCGAGCCACGAGAAGGTGGCCTCACGTCTGTTTTCGGCGCGAATATTCGTCTTGATCGTGGTCGCCACCAAACGGTCGAGCGACTGGCCGAGCAGCTCATAGGCGCGGCCCGTGGTGGGGCGGCCAATCGCGCGCAACAGATCATAAGGCATCAGATGCAGCTTGCGCGGCACATCGTTGACCCCGCGCCGCGCCATATCGGCGAGCACGCTGGCGCAATAGATCAGGATATCGGCGTCCCAGATTGTGGCCATGCCATATTCGGGGCTGGCCGAAACATGAACCCACAACTTGCCATCGGGGCTGGTGTAATCAATCGGTTTGACGCGTTTGGATTTGGCGAGGCTGAAGAAGGGCCGCTCCATCATCTCGCGCTGATCGCGCAAGGGCATGTCGGCGACATAGGGCAGGAACAGATCGAACTGGTCGTTGCCGGTGTGTTTTCCGGTTGGTTTCATGAGGGTGAGGGCAGGGTTGGGCGGGAGTTTCCCCGGGGAAACATTCCGGGGCAGGGCGGGGGCATGCGCGCAACTGGAAGGCACGATCCATCGGACAAAAATGTTTCCCCGGGGAAACATTCGGGGGAAACCCGATGAAACCGAACGATCGCCTGCATTATTGTTGGAGACCCCGGCCTGACTCTTCCAGATCGGCCAAAGCATTCTGGATGATTTCGAGGAGGCGATTGCTGTCGACGCCAGAGCCTGCGTGAAGGCGCAAGGTCACGCCTTGGCGGTTGGACGATTGCACGGTGACGGCGGGCCTGCCCAATGCGCCTTCATAGGTGCGCGCCGCCTTGGCAGGTTGATCCGCCTGTGCGGGTGCGGCGAGCAGGCGGGCAATCACTTCGCTGGCGCCCAATGCCGGGGCACCTTTGCCGCGACGATCCTCTTGCAGCCGTGCGATCGTCCGCGCCTCACGCAAAATGGCCGGAGCCAGCGCCCGATCATCCAAGGCCTGTGCCAGCGGGTAGGCGGGTTTCAATTGCACATCGGCGGGGCTGGCAAAAGCGGCCAGCACCGTATCGGGAATGCTGGCGACTTTGAGCATCTTGGAGAGCCAGCCTTTGGACAGCTTCAACCGTTCGGCCATACGCGTCATATGGCTGCCGTAGTGATCGTGGAGCGCTTGGGCATAATTGCGCGCGCGCTCGAGATCGGACACGTCCTTGCGCGCGCGGTTTTCCAGATCGGCAAGGCGGAAGGCGGCTTCATCATCGAGCGACACGACTTGCGCCACGAAGTGCATGTCGGGGTAAGAGTGGGCGCGCAGCCACGAAATCGACCAGTGCCGCCGCGTGCCCGCAATCACTTCGTATTCGTGATCGGGATCGCCATCAATGCGCCGGACAACGGCAGGGACTTTCTGCCCGCCTTCGGCAATGATCGAATCGATCAGTTCCGCGCAGGATTCAGCCGAGAGATGTTGGTATGACCGCGCATTGCCCTTCCACACGCGGACCCGTGCGGGATCGAGCAGCAATTGCGTTACCTGTCGCACTTCGCCGCTGGCAACGCGGGCCAGCGCCGATTCCCGGCCGAGCAGCGTGCTTCCGCGCATCCGGTCAGGCCGGGTTTGTGCGGGAGGAGGCGGGGCAGGGGGCGCTACTGCAACGGGCGCTGCCTCAGCCACCGTGCCCGCTGGCGCTGCGGCCTGCGGTTCCGATTTATTTTCAATCACTTCCTCCGCCAAAAGGGCGGCGAGATAATCGGATTGTTTACGCGCCATGGCTCACCTCGAATCGGGAAGCGCAGAACATATGGTGAACATATGTCTGTAGGAAAGCATCAAGTTCACGCATGTATTACGTCAACTTCGCTGGCCGGAGCCACACGGCCCCATCCGGCGCGGACCAGTTGTTCGATCTGGCCCAGCGCCTCGTCAAGATTGGCCTTGCAGCGTTTGTGCGTGCGCGGGGTGCCGATGGCCTTGTCCAGTTCGTAAATCGTCATCATGCGTAGCGCCGCGTGGCTGATTTCGGCGCTTTCAAGGATCGGCACGGGGAGCAGGGCAGGGCCGAAGGTCTGCTCCATGATCGTGCGCACCATTTCGTGGCTGGGATCGCCGCCATCGAATTTCGAGCAGATCAGGCGGACGAACGTATAATCGACCGCGATGCCCGCCTCGATCAACTGGGCGATCACCTGATCCATCATCGAGAGGAACTGGACGGTAGAGCAGAAATCGGGCGTGGTGGCCGCCAGCGGCACCAGCAGCGCATTGGCCGCCTGCATCACCGCAAGGCTGATCGTGCCCAAGGCGGGGGGCGGATCAAGGATCACGATATCGTAATCGCGGGCCATATCCATCAGCCCCGCTTTCAGCTTGCGGAATCGCGCCGCCAGCACCGATTGGCCATCCGCGCCCGATGCTGCCAGTTCGTATTCCACATCGAACAGTTCAAGGTTCGACGGGATCAGATCGACATTGGGCCACGGCGTGCGCTTGACCGCATAGAGCAGGTCGGTCTGGGTCGGGTCGATGGAAAGATAAGGATAAAGCGTTTCATCGCGGGTGATGTTGAAGTGCGGGTTGAAGCCGAACAGCGTGGTCGTCGTCGCCTGGCTATCGCAATCGACCACCAGCACGCGGTAACCCTGCACCCCGAAATAGTGGGCCAAGTGCGTGGTAACGGTGGATTTTCCCACCCCGCCCTTGAAATTCTGCACCGCGATGATCGCCGGCACATCGCCGGGAGCGCGGGCAGGGGAGGCGCCCAGCACTTCGCGCATGCGCAACATGTCGGCCATCGAATAGCCGAGGCGGCGGCCATTCTCTCCCGCTGGGGGCGGTGGCAGGCGGCCATCATCTTCAGCCATGCGAATGCGATTCGTCGAGCAGCCGAGCAATTGCGCCGCTTCCGCAATGCCGTAGCGTACGCTAAGCTCCTTGCGGCTTTCGGGCAGGAAGGCCTTGCGGCGCAAACGCTCGATCATGCGTTCACCCGCCGAAGCAAGATCGCCGATCTGGCTGACTATTGAATTGGATTCGGCCATGACACGCCTTTTTGAAGGTATATTGCGCAGGCAATAACCGATAACCTTCAAACGATCAATCTGCGCATGAAATTCATATAAGCGCTCGAAAACGGCCCCGGCGCAATGGTGCACGGCAGGCGGGCGTGGTTGACGCTGCGCGCCTGATCCCGCACGGTTGCGGGCAAATCAGGCTTCGGGAGACTAGCATTGCGTTCAATCATCGTGACCGGGGGATTCGGAGTGCTGGGCCGCGCCGTGGCGCAGGCGTTCCGCGATAATGGGGCCCGCGTGGCGCGCGTGGACTTTGCAGCAAGTGCGCCGGACGCCAATCCCGGCGGCATCGATATCGGCGGGATCGATCTGACCGATGCGGCAGCGGCGGCCAATGTCGTGGCGCAAGTGGGCGCGGCGCAAGGCGGCATTGATGTGCTGGTCAACGTGGCGGGCGGCTTTGTGTGGGAACCGCTGGCCGATGGCGGGCCGGAGACATGGGCGCGGATGTTTGCCATGAACGCCATGACCTGCGCGAATATGACGCGCGCGGCGCTGCCGGTTTTGGGCAGCACCAAGGGCGCGGCCATCGTCAACATCGGCGCAGGTTCGGCGCTGGTCGCAGGGGCGGGCATGGGCGCTTATGCTGCATCCAAGGCGGCGGTGCACAAGTTGACCGAGAGTCTTGCGGCGGAACTGGCGGGCACCGATTGCACGGTGAATGCCGTGCTGCCGAGCATTATCGACACCCCCACCAACCGCGCCGATATGCCCGATGCCGATTTTTCCGCATGGGTGCAGCCGGCCTCGCTGGCACAAGTGATCGTGTTTCTGGCAAGTGGCGCGGCGCGCAACATTTCGGGCGCACTGATCCCGGTTTCGCGCGGAGGGTGATCTTTGCTCCTGTATGGGAGCTTTGTTGACCGGATCGGGTGTGCACATCGGTTGGGCGCACTGCAAAGGATGCCTAGATGACTGATGCCGAACTTGCCGCCCACCTTGCCGATTATGCAGGACGATTGCTACTGACCGTGCGCGAGAGCGGTATGTTCGGGCCAAAGGCGCTGGGCAAGGCAGGCGATGCTGCGGCCAATGAATTCCTGGTCCATGCCTTGCGCGAACAGCGTCCTGATGACGGGCTGCTTTCGGAAGAGGAGAAGGACAACCTTGACCGGTTGAACTTTGCCCGCACGTGGATTGTCGATCCGGTGGACGGCACGCGCGAATATGGCGAATCGCGCGCCGATTGGGCGGTCCACGTGGGGCTGGCGATTGACGGCGTGGCGAGCATCGGCGCGGTCGCGCTGCCAGGGGCTGGTCTGGTCTTGCGCAGCGATCAACCGCAAACCGTGCCGCCCGCGCCTGCAACCTTGCGCATGGTCGTCAGCCGCACGCGCCCTGCGCGCGAGGCAGTGGCGATTGCCGAAAAGCTGGGTGCAGAACTGGTGCCGATGGGCAGTGCAGGGGCCAAGGCGATGGCGGTGATTCTGGGCGATGCCGACATTTATTTGCATTCTGGCGGCCAATACGAATGGGATTCCTGCGCCCCGGTGGCCGTGGCGCTGGCGCACGGACTGCATTGTTCGCGCATTGACGGATCACCGCTGGTCTATAACCAGGCCGAGACCTATATGCCCGATCTGCTGATCTGCCGGACCGAGCATGCGGCCATGGTGCTGGCCGGGATTGCGGCTTTGCCTGCTGCCTGAGCGCGGATTGCCCACCGCGCTGCGAGTAAGTTCGTCTGCGGCTTTCCAAGCCTCGCGGCGCTTCTTCACCCATCTGCTCGTCCTTGGCTTGTCGAAGGACCTGAGGCAGCTTTCACTTGACCGGCGCACTCCCACATGGGAGCGTGCCGTATGGCTTCGACTTCTGCCGATCAACGCGAGCTTTACCTCCCCCTGATCGAAGGGATCCAGGAAGAGCCGGCCTTCGGGCTTTTCATGCGCAATCTGGTCGCGCGTACAGGCGCGCGCCGGGCATCCATGCTGGTGCAATGGGCCAATGCCCAACCTGACCACAACGGGGCCTTGATCCACGTAATGTCACCACGCGCTACGGAAGAGCCGCGTCTGGATGTTCAGCGGTTGCATGAGTTGCGCCTGCACCCTTTTGGCCGATTGCGGCCAGAGCGGGTCTATTCATTGGATGAAATGCTGGATTATGACGATCCGGCGCAACTGGCGGCGCAGCGTGCGGCGCTGGAGGAGATGGGCATCCGTTATGCCCGCTGGCTGCGGGTTAGCGCGGGCGGGGCAGCCGATGCGTGGCTGGTGCTGGTGCGGCTGCGTGAGGATTTTTCAGCCTCGGCGGTGGCGACTCTATCGGCGATTGCGCCGCATCTGGCATCGGCCTTGCGCACTTTGGTGGCGTTCAATGCGCAGCGGTTGCAGGCGGCGCTGGCGCAATCGGCGCTGGGGCGGTTGGGCGTCGGGCAAATCGCGCTGGATGGCAGCGGGCGGGTGATGGCCGCCGATCCCCATGCCGAGGCGCTGCTGGCATTCACGCCCGAGCCGGGGCAGGGGGCAGGGCGCAGACTGGCCCTGCTGCCCGATGCCGCGCGCGCGGTGGAGCAGGCTTGTGCCGCGCTGGTGCGCCATGGCGATGCGGCGGTGCACGTGGTGCGGATCGATGCGCGGCGCGGGATCGATCTGCTGCTGCGCCGTGCCGATCTGCCCCTGCCTGAAGCAGCCGCACGGCCCCAGGTGATCGGCGTTCTGCGCACGCAGCGGCGCGAGGACGCCAGCGCGGGCGCGCAAGTGTTGCAGGCGGTGCACGGCCTTTCATCGCGCGAGGCGGCGTTGGCGCAAGCGTTATCGTGTGGCGAGCCATTGGTGGAGGCGGGGCTTGAGCTCGGCCTGACGGTGGAGACGACGCGCAATTATTCCAAGCGGATATACGGCAAGACCGGCGCATTGGGGCAGGCCGATCTGGTGCGCATGGTGCTGACGGGTTTGGCGCCTTTGGCTTGAGTGTGTTTGCGCAGCGTTGCGTTGGTGCCCACCCCGCTGCGACCAAGCTCGCCTGCGGCTCACCAAGTCTCGCTGCCCTCCCGTAAACGGGAGGGCAGAACTCGCGCTGTTCTTTCCCCCCTCCCGTTTACGGGAGGGGTTGGGGGTGGGCTTTTACCAGCTCACATCTGCCGCGCCACCCAGTCGCCGCGCACCCAGTTATGCGCTTTGTGCTTCCACGGATCGATCACGACGAGGTTGATCCACCCGTTTTCCACCAGTTTGCCGACCGCATCGTGGCCCAGCACGATGTCTTGCACGCGTTGCAGCGGGGCGGCGACGATCACCGTCAGGCGGCGCGGGGTGTGGTAGGGCACGCCATCATCGCGGAACAGCGATTGGCGCGGCAGGCCGGTGCACAGATCACCGCCGCTGCCCTGCACCACGCCAAAGCCGCCGACGACGTTCTGGGTGGTCTTGTCGCCCGCACCATAGGCTTCGTTATCGATGGTGGAGAACAGGTACTGGTTGTTGATCCATTGGCCCACCACCATCGGTGCGGTCATGATCCCGGTCAGCGCGCTGCCGTCTTCGTCCTGCCGCCAATCGTAGCTGTGCAGGAAGGCGCTGCCGCCAAGATCGATGTCCCTGGTCATCGTGCGCGGGGCGATGATGAAGGCGGCATTGCCCGAAAGCCCCCATTCGGGCCGCACTTCGCCCCAATGGGCCGCGCCCGTTAGCAGATCATCCGCACCACGGCCCAGTGCCTTGGCCCGCTCTTCACGCGCGACGGCTCCGGCGCGGGTGAGCGCGCGTTCGAGCTGTTCGAGATCGGCCTTGTGGCTGGCGGGGACGAGATGGCGGTCAAACACGCTGACGATATCCTGCGTGGTATCGTGCTGGGCGGCGATGAACCATGTGTCTTCTGGCAGGGCAATGCCCTGTGCGGCAAGGCCTGCACGCACTTGCGCATCGTTGAGGATCGCCGCCATCAGCCGCGCGTTGGGACCGCCGGGGTGGCCACCACATGCGCCGCAATCGAGGCTGGCGGCAAAGGCATTGTTGGTGGTGCAGCCGCCATGGCCGACCAGCGCGACAAGCCGCGCGGTTTGGGCGCCCAAGCCCGTCAACGCGAACATGCCTTTGGCATAGGCGATCTTCTGATCGAGGCTGAAGGCCGGATCATGATCGTTGCAGGCCGTGGGCGTGAGCACCGCCCCGCGTTCGCCCACCACCGCGCGGCGCAACCGGTCGGTCAGGCGCGGGGCAAGCGTGCGGGCGAGCATGGCGATGGCGGCCAGCGGCCCTGTCGCCTCTGCCGTGGCAAAGCCGGTGGCACCGCCCTTTGTGGCATCGAGCATGGCCTGCGCATCGTCCAGCGCGGCGTGGCGCGAAAGCATGGCGGTGGCCTGCGCCTCACGCCCCGGCACCGCGCGTTCGGGCACGATGTGCGAGGGCGAGAGGAGCACCGGCAACTGGTTGCGCGTGGGCGCGGCGCAAGCGGGGTTGATCGCGATGGGCAAGCCGAAGAACCCGGCATAGCCGAGCGTTGCAAAGCTGCCTTGCGCTTCGAGCGCGCGGCGCATCGGTTCGGACCGCACATCAATGCAGAACACCAGTTGTGCTTGGGGGCGCTCAAGATTCAATTCGCGCCATTGCGAGGCCTGTTCGAGCTTGGGCGCGATCGTGGCGAGATAGCTTGCTTCTGCGGCCTGCTGGAAAATCAGGCCGAGCGCGGTTTCATCCATCCATGCGATGGTTTTGAACAGGGCGCGGGCTTCATCGTTCCATTCATCAGGGGCGGTGGCAGGCAGG
>CAZSTP010000047.1:9829-16778 GCA_964609325.1 uncultured Novosphingobium sp.
TTTGAACAGGGCGCGGGCTTCATCGTTCCATTCATCAGGGGCGGTGGCAGGCAGGTCGAAGTGGGTCAGCAGCGTGATCTCGGTGAGGTGCCCGAGCTTTGGTGCCGGTGCAGGGGCGGCGGCATTGGTGGCGCTTTGTATCAGCGCGACGAGCGCGATCAGTTCTGTCATCGTGGCTGGCGCACCGGCCGAGGCAGAAGTGCCGCCGTGTTCGTTGCGCCAGCGCAAATGGCCCGCCCAACCGGGCAGCGTGGCAACAAGGCTGCGTAGCCAGGTGATGCGCTGTTCGGCGCCAATCTCTGCCCGCCGCATGGCAATGCCGATCAGCTCCAGCGGATCGGCCGGGGCCTTCTGGATGAGGACGGTGCCCGCCTTGTCCGCAAGCCGCAGCAAGGCCGGATCGTGGCGCAGGCTTTCGGTCACGCAAGCATAGAGCCCGCGTTCGCGGCCATAGAGCGGGAGCGCGGCCTTGCGATCAAAAAACGCGGCGATCCAGCGGGTGAGCACGGCAATGCCGGGGGCAAGCTGGCGACGGGCAGGGGCCGCATCGTCCGCCGGCAGATCGTTCAGGCGTGCGAGCAGCAGGTCATAGGCGGTAAGATCGGGGCCGAGCGCGGCAAAGGCGCTATCGAGGCCGCCCAATGTGGCGACAACGGTCTTGCGCAGGGCCACATCATCGATCCGGCCTTCGGCCTTCAGCGCGCGCCATTGCGCCAGTGGCAGCGATCCACGTGCGCCGAACAGCGCGGCCGCCTCGCCTATGGCCTGTTCAAACGGCAGGTCTTCAAAGCCCGAGAGCGGGTTCACCGCAATCGCGCTGTCGAGCGGCCAGAGCGGGGCGACGGTTTGCGTGGCAACATCGATCAGCACGGCCAGTTCTGCGCGGGTTTCGCTGTGATTGACCATGGCGGCGGGATGGCCAGAAACATTGGCGGCGAGTGTTCCGGTTTTGGCGTGCATCGGATCAGTCCTTCGGTCCGGAAGAGAGGGCGGGCGTGCCGACATGGAGCAGGCGGGCGATGATGGCAGGGTGCAGAGGCCGCTCGCCCGCGCCGACGCGCTGCTGGGCGACCCACAGGCCGAGGAACAGCGAGAGCAGCGCAAACTGGGCGAGGGGCGGGAGGAGCGGGGCGGCGGCATTGGTCTGGATCATGCCCAGTCCGGTCAGCGCAGCGGCGTTTACGGCAATCAGCAGCAGCGGAACCGCCAGCAGGGTGACACGGTGGACGCTGCGGCCTGCGTTGCGCGCGGCGACTGTCAGCGCGCCCAGCAGGGCAGCCAGCGCAAGTCCAAGCGGGAGCAGGGCATGGGCGATGGTGCTATCGAGCGCAAAGCCCATGGCGACAAGGACGGCCAGGGCGATGACCGCAGGCATGGGCCGCGCCAGGCCTTTGGGGCCAACTGGTGCGGTGGAAATCGTGCCCGACGAGCCGAGGAACAGCCATGCCTTGAACAAGCCGTGCGCGACCATGTGCCACAGCGCGGCGACATAAGCGCCCAAGGCGATGGTGAGCAGCATGAAGCCCATTTGCGCCACGGTGGAGGCGGCCAATGCGCCTTTCACATCGCTGCGCACCAGCATGATCGCGCTGCCGACCAGCGCGGCGATGACACCTGCGACAAACAGGGCGTATCCGGCAACCGGCGCGGCTTCGAGCACGGGGGCAAAGCGCACCAGCAGGAAACCACCGGCGTTGACGAAGCCTGCGTGCATCAGCGCCGAGACCGGCGTCGGTGCAGCCAGCGAGCCGATCAGCCAGCCCGAGAAAGGCTGCGTGGCGCAGCGCGCCATCGCGGCCAGCACGAACAGCAGCGCGGCGATGAGCGTGGTGGAGGCGGCCATTGCGGGGATCGCTGCGGTGATCGCGGCGATGCCGGTTGATCCGGCGGCGAGCGCAAGCGTGATGACCGCGCCGGTCAGCGCCAGATCGCTGACGGTGAAGGCGATAGTGGCGCGGCGGGCGGCGTCTTGCGCTTCGTCCCAGCCCCCGACATGGCCGATCAGCCCCGCCATCATCCGTCCGGTGACGATCCAGCCAGCGGCCAGCAGCAGCGCGTCCGAGGCAAAGGCCATCAGCAATGTGCCCAGCGCCAGCCCTATGGCAAGGCGGGTGAAGGTCACGCGGCGCGGATCGGCGCGGAGCTGGCGGCGGGCAAAAGCGATCACGACCAGCGTGACCAGCAAGCTGAGGCCCGCCAGCGCCGCGCCGGGCGTTGTCAGCGCGACATTGCCGGTGATGACAGCGGCGGCCAGCAGCGCGCCCATGATCCCCAGCGCGGCGTCTGCGCGGGTCATCCTTGTTGCGGGAGTTCTGGAAATTGCGGTTTGGGCCATGTGTTGAACCTTTCGTTGAGTGAGCAGGTGCAACATGATTATGGATTTGTGAAACGAATATCTGAAATATTGAACATTGCATTTGTAAATGATAGAAGCGCCGTTATGGCTTTGCGAAATCTTGATATCGATCTGCTGCGCTGCTTTGTGACGATTGCCGATACGGGCAGCTTTACCCGCGCGGGCGAAAGGCTGGGGCGCACCCAATCGGCCATTTCATTGCAATTGAAGCGGTTGGAGGAGCAAGTGGGGCGGGGGTTATTCTTGCGATCCCCGCGCAGTCTTTCGATGACGTTTGAGGGTGAGCGGCTGATTGGCCCTGCACGCCAGATCCTGCGGCTGCACGATGCGACTTTGGCCGAGATGTTTGAGCCGGACATTGCAGGCTCTGTGCGAATCGGCGTGCCCGAAGACTTTGCCACCGCGCATTTGCCCGCCGTGCTGGCCGGCTTTACCGAGGCGCATCCGCTGGTCGAACTCGAAGTGACCTGCGATCTGACGCTCAATCTCGTCGAGCGGTTCCACGCCGGTGATTTTGACCTGGTGCTGGTCAAGCGCCAGCCCGCGCAAGAGCGGCAGGACGGGGTGCGGGTGTGGCGCGAACCGCTGGTGTGGGTGGCGCGTGACCGGCAATCGGTGGCGGATCGGGTGCGTTTGCCGCTGGTCGTCTCGCCCGAACCGTGCGTCTATCGCAAACGCGCGACCGAGGCGCTGGACGCGATCGGGCGGCCGTGGCGCATCGCCTATACCTCGACCAGCCTTGCGGGCAGTCTTTCGGCGGTTCGCGCAGGGCTGGGCATCACGGTGCTGCCGCTGGAAATGGTGCCGCCCGGTCTGATGGCGGTGGGCGGCGAGGCGGGGCCGGATACCGCCAGCCTGCCGCCGCTTTATGATACCGAAATCGCGCTGATCGAAGCGCCGGGACTATCGGGCACGGCGCATTTGCTGGCGCAGCATATCATCGCGGCGCTGGAACGTGGGGCCTAATTTCCCAGCGCGAAACTGCGGGCCGGGACGGGCTTTACGCAGCGCAACCCGTCTTCCACCGGATTGGCGCAACGCAGGTGCTGGGTGCGCAAGGCGGTGAGGTGATGGCCCTTGGCGCTGTCCTGCGCATCAAGATCATCGCTGGTGATGCGCCAGCGCAGTTGCGCCTTGGCGCGATTGGCGCAGACGACCATGCCTTCGGTGGCGCGGCAGTCCTTTTCCGTGCGTGCTGCCTGCGGGCCGTTGCTGGTGGCCAGACGATAATCGTGGTGGGTTTCCAGCGCGTGGGGGGCCAGCGAGAGGGTGGCGGCGGTGAGCAGGGCGAGCATGGTCTTGGTGCCTTTCAGGCGAAGTGTCACGTCGTTCGGCAATTGGTCTGGCAGTGCGCGCCGCCAGGGCAATTGGCGCGCACTGCCAGTAATCCACGGGTGCCGGCAGTGGCTTTCCGCCATCGCTTTTCAGGCATCCGGTCCGTGGCACGCCGCGCGCCGGGGGTCGGGTCGGGTGGCTGCGCGGCATGTTCAAAACCCTATTTCAAATCCCGGCGGAGACGGCGCGGATTGGCTACGCACCGCCTCCGGACAAGGGGGAAAGGGCGGCGGCTCCAACATCTGTCCGGTACTTTATCGGGGTGACAAGACCGGACTGCTGGAACTGGGCCATTGCTGGGGGGCATCCTTTCTGAACCCTTGCAAGGCTTTGATGACAAACCGCGCCTCTTGCGTCCAATCGAAAGATATAGCACAAATCGATAGAAATTTTCTATCGGAGCAGTTGTGCCAACATTGCGACAACTTGAGTATTTCCTAAGCGTTGCCGAGTTGCGACACTTTGGCCGCGCAGCGCAGTTGTGCAACATTTCGCAACCAACGCTTAGCCATCAGTTACGAACGATGGAGGAGCGACTGGGCGCGATTTTGATCGATCGCGGATCAAGCCTGCCCGAATTGACACCCGTGGGGCGCGAAATTGCCGAGCGGGCCAAGCGCGTGATGCTGGAGATCCGCGATATTCGCGCGCTTGCCACGCGATCACGCAGCCAACTGGCAGGGATTGTGCGATTCGGGGTGACGCCGACGCTGGGGCCTTATCTGATGCCCGCGATCATCGGCGCGCTCCATGCCGAGCAGCCGGACCTGCGGTTGTATATCCGCGAGGGTATTCCGGCAGAGCAGGCGCGCGATCTGGTGACGGGCCGGTTGGACATGCTGGTGGGGCCGCAGCCGATTGCGGGCGAGGATCTGGAAATCCTGCCTTTGTTCAATGAGCCGCTGTCCGTTGTGGCGCCCGATCATCACCCGCTGGCCGCCAAGCCGCGCCTGGAGTGCGCGGATCTTGCAGGCGCGCGGTTTTTGACGCTGGATCACCGCCACCACTTCCACCAGATCGTGCAGAGCGCCTGCGCGCTGTTCGGCGCGGAAATCCTGCATGATTACGAAGGCACCAGCCTTGATTCGATCCACCAGATGGTGGGCAGCGGGGTCGGGCTGGCGATCCTGCCCGAACTCTATCTGCGATCCGAGGTGGGCGGCGATGCGATGGTGGTGCGGCTGCCGGTCAGCGACTGGTCAAGCAGCCGCCAGATTGCCGCAGCATGGCGCGCACGATCAGCCAATGCCGAAGATTACCGCGCGCTGGCCATGCGGATCAGGGAGCAGGCGCGCGAATTGCTGAAATAGCGCGGCTCTAGAATTCGTCCCAGTCTTCACCGGCAACGGCAAGGTTGCCTTGCGTCATCACAGCGCGCGCCGGTTTTGCGGCGGGGGCGGCGACCGGGGCGGGGCGCGCGGCGGGACGGGTGGAAGCGGCGCGCGGGGCCATCTGGCGCACGTTATCGCCAATCCGGAACGCGCCGACGCTGGATGACAGGGTATTGGCCTGTTGTGCCAAGCTGCGGGCGGCAGCGGCGGACTGTTCGACCATCGCGGCGTTCTGCTGGGTCATCTGGTCCATTTCCACGACGTTAGCGGCCACTTCGCGCAATTGTGCCACTTGTGCGCCGGTCTTGCTCGCTACTTCGCTGATGAAAGTATCGATTTCCGAGATGCGCGAGGACAATTCGACGAGCACTTCGCGGGTGCGCTCCACCGTGCTGACGCCTTGCGAGACCGTGGCGGTACTGGCGGTGACCAGCGCTTTGATATCGCGCGCGGCATCGGTGCAGCGTTGGGCCAATGCACGCACTTCGGTGGCGACCACGGCAAAGCCTTTGCCAGCCTCGCCCGCCCGTGCGGCTTCAACCCCGGCGTTCAGCGCGAGCAGGTTGGTCTGGAAGGCAATGCCATCGATCAGGCTGACAATGCGCGAGATTTCTTCGGAGGAGCGTTCGATTTCCTGCATCGATGTGGTGGCTGATGCGGCGATGTCCTGCCCTTCCTGCGCCCGGCCAACCGCGCTGGCGACCGATTTGTTCGCATCGTGGGCTTGCGCGGCGGTATGGGCGAGCGCTGCGGTGACGCCGCCCATCGCGTTTGAGGCGACTTGCAGATTGGCGGCCTGGCGTTCATTGCGCTGGGCCAGATCGGCCGAGGCGGCGTTGATTTCGTCACTGCCGCGCAAGACATGGTCGGCAAGGCCGCGAATCTCGCCCAGCGCGTTGGCGATGGTGCTGACACCGCGATTGTAATTGATGCGCAGGTCTTCGTAATCGCCCGGGAAAGGCTCGCGGATCTCGGCGGTCAGATCATTTTGCGCAAGCGCGGAAAGCGAAAGGTTCATCGAATCGATGATGCGTTTTTGGGCGCTGCCCAGTTCTTCCACCTTGATCGAGTTTGCCCGGAACTGCCCCATGGCTTTGGCCATCCGGCCCACGCAATCTGCATAGTCGGTATAGTGGATGGGGCTGTCGGTTTCGCCAGTGGCAAGTGCCTCCATCCGGACAACCGTGTTGACATAAGGCCGGCAGACACGGTCTGAAGCGATCGTCATGATGGTGAAGATGAGCGTGGTGGAAAGCGCCGCAAAGCCCAGGCCGATGGCCAGCGCCGTTTGCGGATAAATCGCGGCCAGGGCAACGCCGGCAAAGTTCAATGATCCTGCGAGCGTCAATATTATCAACAGGAAACGGAACTTCTGGCGAATAGGGGCAACCTTTTCGAACCACGTCAGCATTTGAAAGTTTCCTCAGACATTCGCAAATACCGGAATATTCGCAGGTGCTGAACATCTTACAAAGCAAAGGCCCGTTGATTTGCTTAATGTTCAGATGGTGCCGGTTAACTTTTGACAAGGCGGCGTATTTGATCGGGAAACACCGGTGCGCAGATTGGTTGAAACGGTCTCGGGAAGGGACCGTAATGCCGCGAAAATATTTTGTTTTCAGCGCTAATGGGTCCATTTTCGACGCGGTAAAGAGTGCGAAATCGCGCTGTTTGACTATGTATTCACCACAGGGTTTCCGGAGAGGTCGTGTTTCGCAACCGAACGTGGATGCGATTTTATCCGGCAGGTGGTTAACCGTAGGCGTGCCTTTGCCTCGCGCGCCTGCACTGGCAGTCTCCCTTCGCTGGCGCCTTATGGCCAGCCGCGAAGGGAGACTCCTTTACTATATGGCTGCGGTATCCTTTCGCCACCGTATGACCGCTCCGGTATGCGCGATATTGTTTATCGCATGCGCGCTGCTGGCGT
>CAZSTP010000048.1:0-16766 GCA_964609325.1 uncultured Novosphingobium sp.
CTGTTCGATGTGCAGATCAAGCGTATCCACGAATACAAGCGCCAGTTGCTCAATCTGATCGAGACGGTCGCGCTTTACGATCAAATCCGCAGCCACCCCGAACGCGATTGGGTGCCGCGCGTGAAGATTTTCGGCGGCAAAGCGGCGTCTAGCTATCACAACGCCAAGCTGATCATCAAATTGTCGAACGACATTGCCCGCCGGGTGAACGCCGATCCTTCGGTTGGCGGCTTGCTCAAGGTTGTGTTCGTGCCGAACTACAACGTCAGTCTGGCCGAACGGATCATTCCGGCGGCTGATCTGTCCGAGCAGATTTCAACTGCTGGCATGGAAGCATCGGGCACCGGCAACATGAAGTTTGCGCTCAACGGCGCTCTCACCATCGGCACGCTTGATGGCGCGAATATCGAGATCAAGGATCATGTCGGCGATGAGCATATCGAGATCTTCGGCCTGACCGCAGAGGAAGTCGAAGAGCAGCGCGCCGGTGGTTACAATCCGCGCGACGTGATCGAGAAATCGCGCGAGTTGCAGCAGGCGCTGGCGGCGATTGCCACCGGCGTGTTCTCGCCCGATGATCCGGACCGCTACAAGGGCCTGATGGGTGGCATTTATGACCACGACTGGTTCATGGTCGCCGCCGATTTTGACAGCTATCACACCGCCCAGCGCAACATCGACAAGCGTTGGGAAAATCAGGCAGGCTGGCGCGCTTCGGCCATCCGCAACATTGCCAACGTGGGCTGGTTCTCGTCTGATCGCACGATCAGCGAATATGCCCGCGACATCTGGGGGGTCTGAAAACCGGAATGAAACCATCGGCGAGCGCCATCGAAGCTCTATTGGACGGGACGCACGCCGATCCTTTCTCGTTGCTTGGCATCCACGACGGTCCCGAAGGAGCCTTTGCGCGGGCGGTTTTGCCGGGAGCAGAAACGGCGGTGGCGTGGTCGCTGGCGGGCGAAAAGCTGGGCGAGCTGGCGCGCGTTGACGGGCGCGGTCTGTTCGAAGGCAAAGTCAGCGGACATCGCCAGCCTGTGCGGTATGCTTGCAAGGCGGGCGGGCACGAATGGTTGGTGACCGATCCTTACACCTTCGGCCCGGTGCTGGGGCCGATGGACGATTTCCTGATCGCCGAGGGCACGCATTTGCGCCTGTTCGACAAGATGGGCGCGCATCTGATCGAACATGAAGGCGCAAGCGGCGTCCATTTCGCGGTGTGGGCACCCAACGCCAGTGTTGTCAGCGTGGTGGGTGATTTCAACGATTGGGATCACCGCCGCCACCCGATGCGCCGCCGCGCGGATATCGGCGTGTGGGAAGTGTTCGTGCCCGATATTGGCGAGCACCGGACATACAAGTACCGTGTGGTTGCGGCAGATGGCACGGTGATGCCGTTGAAGGCCGATCCCTTTGCATTTGCATCGGAATTCAGGCCCAGCACGGCTTCAATCACCGCCCATCCGGTGAAGCTCGATTGGGGAGATGACGGCCACCGCGCGCATTGGGCCAGCGTCGATGCACGTCGCCAGCCGATGTCGATTTACGAAGTCCATCCCGGTTCGTGGCAGAAACCGCATGATGAAGGCTTTTACACGTGGGACGAACTGGCCGAGCGCCTGATCCCTTATGTGACCGAGATGGGCTTTACCCACATCGAGTTCCTGCCGGTTTCAGAACATCCCTATGATCCGAGTTGGGGCTACCAGACGACCGGTCTCTATGCGCCTTCCGCCCGATTTGGCCCGCCCGAGGGGTTTGCCCGCTTCGTTGACGGCGCACACCGTGCGGGCGTTTCTGTGCTGATTGACTGGGTGCCCGCGCACTTCCCGACCGATGAACATGGCCTCGTCAAATTCGATGGCACCGCGCTTTATGAACACGAAGATCCGCGCCTTGGTTTCCACCCCGATTGGAACACGCTGATCTACAACTTCGGTCGTAACGAAGTCGTCAGTTTCCTCGTCAACAATGCGCTGTTCTGGGCCGAGCGCTATCATGTCGATGGCCTCCGCGTCGATGCCGTGGCTTCCATGCTTTACCGCGACTATTCGCGCAAAGCGGGCGAATGGATCGCCAATGACGAGGGCGGGCGCGAGAACTGGGAGGCAGTGGCTTTCCTGCAAAAGATGAACCGCGCGGTCTATGCCAGCCATCCCGGTTTCCTGACGATTGCCGAGGAATCAACGTCCTGGCCCGGTGTTAGCAAGCCCGCATTTGATGAGGCTCCGCGCGAGCATTTGGGCTTTGGCTTCAAGTGGAACATGGGTTTCATGCACGATACGCTGCAATATATGGCGCGCGACGCCGTGCACCGCAGCTATCACCACAACGAAATCACGTTCGGGCTGACTTACGCCTTTTCCGAGAATTTCGTGCTGCCGATCAGCCATGATGAAGTGGTCCACGGCAAGGGAAGTTTGCTGACGAAAATGAGCGGCGATGATTGGCAAAAGTTCGCCAATCTGCGCGCCTATTACGGGCTGATGTGGGGCTATCCCGGCAAGAAGCTGCTGTTCATGGGGCAGGAATTTGCGCAGCGGCGCGAATGGAGCGAAGCGCGCAGCCTCGATTGGGACCTGCTTTCCGCCCCCGCTCACGAAGGGGTGCGGCGTTGGGTGCGCGATCTGAACCACCTCTATGCCGCACGCCCTGCCCTCCACGCCCGTGACTGCGAACCGGAAGGCTTTGAGTGGCTGGTGGTTGATGATGCGCAAGCCTCTGTCTTTGCGTGGGTGCGCAAGGCACCGGGAGCCAAGCCCATCGCGGTGATCTGCAACATGACCCCGCAGGTCCACGATCACTATCGCTTGCCCTTGCCGCATGATGGCGCGTGGCGCGAAGTGCTCAACAGCGATGCGCAGGATTACGGCGGCAGCGGGATCGGCAATCTGGGAGAGGTCATCGCGCGCGATGGCGCGGCCTTTGTCGTTTTGCCGCCACTGGCCACACTGATGCTTGAATTTGAAGGTTAAAAACGGAGAACGGGGATGCGCGAAACTTATTCACAGCCGCTCGCGCGTGATGCGATGGCCTATGTGCTGGCGGGCGGGCGTGGCAGCCGATTGAAGGAACTGACTGATAACCGGGCTAAACCGGCAGTCTACTTTGGCGGCAAATCACGGATCATCGACTTCGCGCTTTCAAACGCGATCAATTCGGGCATCCGCCGCATTGGCGTTGCCACGCAGTACAAAGCGCACTCGCTGATCCGCCACATGCAGCGCGCGTGGAATTTCATGCGTCCCGAACGCAACGAAAGCTTCGACATTCTGCCCGCATCGCAGCGTGTTTCCGAACACCAATGGTATGAAGGCACGGCGGACGCGGTGTGGCAGAACCTTGATATCATTGCCTCTTATGCCCCCAAATACATGGTCATTCTGGCGGGCGATCATATCTACAAGATGGATTACGAGCTGATGCTGCGCCAGCACGTGGAAAGCGGCGCGGACGTTACCATTGGTTGCCTTGTGGTGCCGCGCATGGAAGCCACCGGTTTTGGCGTGATGGCGGTGGACACCACCGACACGATTACAGAGTTCGTCGAAAAGCCCGCCAATCCGCCGGGAATTCCGGGCAACGAGGCCATGGCACTGGCATCCATGGGCATCTACGTGTTCGACACCAAGTTCCTGTTCGAAATGTTGCGCGAAGACGCCGAGGACCCCAATTCATCGCGCGATTTCGGCAATGATATCATCCCCAAAATCGTGAAAAACGGCAAAGCGGTGGCGCACCGTTTCACCGCTTCGTGCATTCGTGCGGCTGAGGAAATCGAGGAATACTGGCGCGATGTGGGCACCTTGGATGCCTATTTTGATGCCAATCTTGACCTCACCGATGTGGTGCCCAAGCTGAACATGTATGACCGTGACTGGCCGATCTGGACCGACCAGATCATCGCTGCTCCGGCCAAGTTCGTGCATGATGAGGACGGTCGGCGCGGTATGGCGATCTCCTCGCTGATCAGCCAGGATTGCATCGTGTCCGGCGCTATTGCGCGGCGTAGCTTGTTGTTTACAGGCGTAAAAATGGGCTCGTTCTCATCCTGTGAAGAGGCAGTGATCCTGCCTTATTGCAACATCGGACGCGGTGCGCGACTGTCCCGCGTGATCCTCGATTCCGGCGTGCGCATCCCCGAAGGACTGGTGGTTGGCGAAGATCCGATCCTTGATGCCAAGCGGTTCCAGCGCACCGAAAGCGGGGTGTGCCTGATTACCAAGCGGATGATTGACCAGTTGGCATGACGATCAGGGTTCTGTCCGTCGCTTCGGAGGCTGTGCCGCTGGTGAAGACCGGCGGGCTGGCCGATGTGGCAGGCGCGCTGCCTTCTGCTGTTGCGGCGCATGGCGTTGAAATGACGACGCTTTTGCCCGGTTATCCGGCGGTGATGAAGGCGCTTGGCCGCGCGCGCGCGGTGCATAGCTGGGATTCGCTGCTGGGCGAAAAGGCGCGTCTTTTGGGCGGCAAGATCGATGGCCATCCCCTGCTCGTGCTGGATGCTCCGGCCTTTTTCCAGCGCGATTGCGGGCCATATAGCGACGCCGATGGGCGCGATTGGGTGGACAATTGGTGGCGTTTTGCGGCGTTTGGGCGCGCAGCGGCGGATATAGCGGGCGGATTGGTAAAGGCGCGGCGCTTTGATGTGGTCCACGCGCACGATTGGCAGGCGGCGATGGCGCTCGCGTATATGCGCTTTGCCCCGCCGGAGGGAGCGACGCCCCTGCCCTCGGTCATGACCATTCACAACATGGCGTTTCAGGGCTTTTATGGCGCCGACAAATTTCCCGCGCTCGGCCTGCCATCACAGGCATGGTCGATGGAAGGCGTGGAATATCACGGCGGGGTCGGATTTCTGAAAGCAGGCCTTGAAGCGGCCAGCGCGATTACCACCGTCAGCCCGACGTATGCGCGCGAGATCAGGACGGCGGAGTTCGGGATGGGGCTTGAGGGCCTGATCCTGAGCCGGGGCGACAAAGTATCGGGCATCGTCAACGGCATTGATCCCGCGCAGTGGAACCCGCAGGTCGATCCGGCCTTGGCATCGCCTTTCAGCGTCAAGACGATTGCCAAACGCGCCGCCAACAAGCGCGCGCTGGAGGCCGAGTTTGGCCTTGAATCCGGCGATGGGCCGCTGTTCGTGGTGATTACGCGGCTGACCTGGCAAAAAGGCATGGATGTGCTGCTGGAGGTGATCGACCACCTTGTGGGGATTGGCGGACGGTTGGCGCTGCTGGGATCGGGTGACAAGGCGATGGAAAATGCCTTCCACGCCGCCGCCATGCGCCATCCGGGCAAAGTGGGCGTGCGGATCGGCTATGACGAGGCGCTTTCGCACCGGATGCAGGGCGGCGGCGATGCGATCCTCGTGCCGAGCCGGTTCGAGCCTTGCGGCCTGACCCAGCTTTACGGGCTGGCTTATGGCTGTGTGCCGGTTGTGGCGCGCACGGGTGGGCTGGCCGATACCGTGATCGATGCCAATCTTGCCGCGGTGATGGGCGGCGTTGCCACCGGCGTGCAATTCAATGGCGTGAATTATGCCGGTTTGGCCGACGCCGTTAGCCGTGCCGTAACACTCTTCTGGCAGCAGGATGTCTGGCGCGGTATCCAG
Organism: uncultured Novosphingobium sp.; assembly: GCA_964609325.1. GTDB lineage: Bacteria > Pseudomonadota > Alphaproteobacteria > Sphingomonadales > Sphingomonadaceae > Novosphingobium. The sequence goes on from CAZSTP010000048.1 coordinate 5,615, forward strand.
CGCGCCGGGATGAAAACCGATTTCTCGTGGAGCCGTTCGGGCAAGGCCTATGCGGACCTCTACGCCAAACTGATTGCGGAGGCATGATGATCCGGACTGTTGAGACGACGCCCTACTCTGGCCAGAAACCCGGCACTTCGGGATTGCGCAAAAAGGTCAAAGTCTTCCAGCAGGCCGGTTACGCCGAAAACTTTGTCCAATCGGTGTTCGATGTGGTCGAGCGGGCCGAAGGTTCCATCCTCGTGCTGGGGGGTGACGGGCGTTACCACAACCGCGAAGTGATCCAGCAAACCATCCGCATTGCCGCCGCCAATGGCTATGGCAGCGTGATCGTGGGCCAAGGCGGCATTCTTTCCACGCCAGCGGCCAGCCACGTGATCCGCAAGTATGGGGCATCGGGCGGCTTGATCCTTTCAGCCAGCCACAACCCCGCCGGGCCTGACGAGGACTTCGGGATCAAATACAACATCGCCAACGGTGGCCCCGCCCCCGAAGGCGTGACCGACGCAATCTATGCCCGCACGCAGACGATTGACCGCTGGTTGACGGTGGATGCGCCCGACGTTGATCTGGATAGCATCGGTTCCAGCACGGTGGGCGGCATGACGGTTCAGGTGATCGACTCTGTTGCCGATTATGCCGAACTGATGGAAACCCTGTTTGATTTCAACGCGATCCGCGCGAATGTTCAGGCCGGTTTCACCATGGCGTTCGATGCGATGAGCGCGGTGACCGGCCCTTATGCGACCGAAATTCTCGAAGGCCGTTTGGGCTTTGCCAAGGGCACGGTGCGCAACGGTGTGCCGCTGGAAGATTTCGGCGGACACCATCCGGACCCCAACATGGTCCATGCGCACGAACTGTTTGAAACGATGTTTGGCGCGGATGCGCCCGATTTTGGCGCGGCGTCTGACGGCGATGGGGACCGCAACCTGATCGTGGGCAGGCACCGTTTTGTGACCCCGTCCGACAGCCTTGCGATGCTGGCCGCCAATGCGCACCTTGCGCCGGGCTATGCGGGCGGGCTGAAAGGGATTGCGCGTTCGATGCCGACCAGCGCGGCGGCGGACCGTGTGGCTGCGGCGCTCGGGCTTCCCAGTTTTGAAACGCCAACGGGGTGGAAGTTCTTCGGCAATCTGCTCGACGCCGGAATGGCGACGATCTGCGGCGAAGAAAGCGCAGGCACCGGCAGCGACCATGTGCGCGAGAAGGACGGCTTGTGGGCGGTGCTGCTATGGCTCAACATTCTGGCCGTGCGCAAGATCAGCGTGGATCAACTGGCGCGCGAACATTGGGCCAAGTTTGGCCGCAATTACTATGCCCGCCATGATTATGAGGGGCTGCCGACCGAACATGCCGATGCGCTGATGGCCGAACTTAACGCCAGCCTTGCCGGATTGGCGGGCAAGGCGTTCGGATCGTTGACTGTTTCGGCCGCCGATAACTTCTCTTACCTTGATCCGGTGGATGGTTCGACCAGCAAAAACCAGGGCGTGCGCGTGCTGTTCGAAGGGGGATCGCGCGTGGTGTTCCGCCTTTCGGGCACCGGAACCGAGGGTGCAACCTTGCGCGTCTATCTGGAACGCTATGAGCCGGTAGGCGGCGATCTGGATCGCGAAACGCCCGATATGCTGGCCGATTTGATCAGCGCCGCCGATGCCATTGCCGGAATCACGCGCCACACCGGACGCACGGCACCCGATGTTGTGACATGACCTTGGGCGTTGTGGTTGCGGACGGGAAGACGCGCTTCACCGTCCGCGCCCCGCGCGCCGATGCGGTTGCGCTGTGCCTGTTCGATGGCGATGCCGAACAGCGCCTCGGCATGGTTCGTTCCGGCGATAACTGGACGATTGAACTTGCTGGCGACTTGTCAGGCGCGCGCTACGGCTATCGCGCTTCGGGGGAATGGAATCCGGCGCAAGGGCTGTGGTTTGATCCGGCCAAGCTGCTGGTTGATCCTTGTGCTTTGGAACTGGACCAGCCCTTCAGATATGATGTCAACTTGTCGGCTTATGGCATTGATACCGCACAGATTGTACCCAAGGGCATTATCATCAATCCGGAGCCCGTTGCGCCTGAACCGCCAAAGTTTCAACACGGCGGGTTGATTTACGAAGCCAATGTGCGCGGCCTTACGATGCTGCATCCAGACGTGCCGGAAACCTTGCGCGGCACCGTGGCGGCGCTGGCCCATCCTGCGATCATCAAGCATCTGAAAGGCCTGCACGTTTCGGCCATCGAACTGATGCCCATCGTGGCGTGGATTGATGAACGGCACCTGCCCCCGCTCGGCCTGACCAATGCCTGGGGCTATAATCCGGTTGCGCCGATGGCATTGGACCCGCGTTTGTGCCCCGGCGGAGTGGCGGAACTGCGCGACACTGTGGCGGCGCTCCATGCCGAGGGGATCGGTGTGATCCTTGATGTGGTGTTGAACCACACAGGGGAATCCGATGTGCTTGGCCCTGTGCTGTGCCTGCGCGGGCTGGATGATGCAGCTTATGCCAAAGCGCCGGACGGTTCGCTGATCAACGATACCGGTTGCGGCAATACTCTGGATTTCGGCAATCCGGCGGTGCGTGAACTGGCGCTCGATACCTTGCGCCACTTCGTAAAGCATTGCGGGATTGACGGATTCCGGTTTGATCTGGCCCCGATCCTCGCGCGCAGTCCGGGCTTTGCCGCCGATGCGCCGATCTTTGCGGCGCTTGCGGCGGACCCGTGGCTGGCAGACCGGGTGCTGATTGCAGAGCCTTGGGACATCGGCCCGGGCGGCTACCAGCTTGGCAACTTTCCGGCTGGGTGGCTGGAATGGAACGACAGGTTCCGTGATGATGTGCGGCGCTTCTGGAAGGGAGAGGCAGGCCTTGGCGTGCTGGCGACGCGAATTGCCGGATCATCGGACGTGTTTGGCAAGCCGTGCCGCTCGGTCAACTTCCTGGCCGCGCATGACGGATTTACGCTGGCCGACGGGCTCGCCTTCGAACAGCGCCACAATTGGGCCAATGGCGAGGAAAACCGCGATGGCCATGGCGAAAACTTCAGTTGGAACAATGGGGTAGAGGGCGAAACGGACAACCCCGATGTGCTTGCCGCGCGGGCTGCCTATGCCCGCGCCATGTTGGGCACGCTGTTCGTTTCAACCGGCACGATCATGCTGACGGCGGGCGATGAATTCGGGCGCAGCCAGCGCGGGAACAACAACGCCTATGCGCAGGACAATGCAATCACCTGGGTGGATTGGGTGGGCCGCGATCTGGCGCTGGAGGAGTATACGTTCGGTTTAGCGGCTTGGCGTGCTGCAAGGGTTTCGCATTTTACCGCGTTTCCGGAGGACGGGAACTGGATGGAGCTTGATGGGGCGGAGATGAGCGCGGGCGCTTGGGAAAGTGCTGCGACGCAGGGGTTTCAATGGGTTGGTCCGGAATATGGCTTTTGCGTTGATCGGGACGGGCCCACGGTAGATGTTTTCAGCCCGGCCTTCGTCATTCCCGCATAGGCGGGAATCCAGCCGCAGCGTGGGACTGGATCCCCGCCTTCGCGGGGATGACGAAGTTGGGGAGGATGACGAAGTTGGGGGCGGATGACGACGTCAGGGGTGACGAAGTAGGACGGACGCGCCGGGTGCGGGTTTACGGCTTGTCCGACATCACAGCGTAATCCCCGACTTGCCCGGCGCGATGACGCCGTTGGGGTCGAGCGCGGCTTTCAGGCGTTTGTTCAACATGCGGTTTGCCTCGCCATATTGGTTGGCGACGAGGTCCATGGTGCTGACGCCGGTGCGGTAGGCAGCCCAGCCCTTTTCGCCGAAGCGGACGACCATTTCTTCCATGCAGGCCTGCGCCTTGCGCTCTTCGGCGGCATCGTCCTTGTCGAACAGCAGGAAGATGAGGTGGTGCAATTCGCGGCTGCCGATGGCAAAGGCGGCGTTGTAATCGAAGTTGTATTTGCCGAGGATTTCCTTGGCCAGTTTGGTCTGTTCCGCTGTTTCCGCGCCTTTGGCGGGGGCTACAGGAGCAAAGCAGACCATGCCGCCACCGGGGCCGCGCCAGCGCACGATGCCGATTTCTTCCAAAGACATGCCGCCGCGCATCAGGGTTTTGTGGTGCTCGAACCACGGATTTCCGGCCATTTCCTTTTCGGTGAGCACTTCGCCGCCGGTCGCCTCAAAGGCTGCGCGGATGATCGGTTCGATGGCGGCGATGATCTCGTCTGTGCCATAGAGCGCGAAGTAGGTGTTCCACATGCCGAGGCCGTTCTTCACCGCCTCGGCCTTGATCGCCTCATCGGGGACGGAGCGGGTTTCGGTCCAGATGTCGGCGCGGCGTTTGAACATGGCGAGCTGGTAGGCCGCGCCCATCATCAGTACGCAGTTGGGGATCAGGTTGTTCATGCGGAACGGGCGGATGGCATCGACGATCCTGGAGACGTCGGCCATTTCCATGTGGCGGACCATGAACGGCTTGTAGACCGGCGGCGCGGGCATCAGCCACATGCCGAGCTTGGTGACGACGCCGAAGTTCGACTGGGTGAACAGGCCGTCGATATAGGGTCCGTAGCCCCACTTGAAGGCTTGCCACGTGGTCGAATTCTTGACCGAGCCCATGCCGGTGCGCACGACGGTGCCATCGGCCAGAACCACCTCCATCCCGCATTGCATGAAGAAGTGATCGCCATAAGGTGTGTAGCCTACGCCGCGTTCGAGCGTATTGCCGAGCGGCGAGACAATGGGTCCGACGGTGGGCACATCGACCCAGTAGGGCAGATTGTTGGCTTGAAGATAATCGTAAAGATCCTGGTATGTTACGCCGGGTTCCACCAGCGCTGTGCCAAGTTCGGCGTCGACCTCGATGATCTTGTTCATCCGTTTGAGATCGAGCACCATCTGGCCTGAAGTGGCTGGCGTGGCGTTGCCATAGCCCATGTTCTTGCCGGTGGAGACGGGCCAGAGCGGCAGGCCGTATGTGTTGGCGACCTTGAGCACGGCCTGCACTTCTTCGACCGAGGCCGGGGCGACGGCACCTGAGGGCAGATGCTTGCCATCGGGATCGGGGGTGAAGGTGCTGAGATAGGGCAGCGTGCTTTCGGCATCGGCGAAGACCCAGTCTGCGCCGACGACCGCGCGCAATTCCTTGACGGCAGCGGCAAAGCGATCGCTATCGACGCCGGGCGGCATCATGCGCGGGCCATCGAGCGGGCTGGCGATAGCGGCGGTGGAGAGGAGCGCGGCGCCAGCGGCACCAGCGCGGATGACATCGCGGCGCGATACGCCGGTTCCGGTAGGGGCGCTCATTGGCCGTGCTCCTTTGCGTTGGCTTTCGACTTTTCGATCCAGAGGCCGAGCGCGGCAAGTTCGGCGTTGCTGATTTCGGTGGGGCGGAAGGCGGGCATGGCACCGCGCCCGGTGCGGACCATCGACTGGATGGAGGCGGCAGGCAGCTTGCGGCCGAGGATCAACGGGCCAACGTTGTGGCCGTGGCAATAGCCGCAAGTGACGCGATAGACGTCTTGCGGGGCGCGGCCTTGATACGCCGGTTTGGCTTGTCCGGCGGCGAGTGCAGCGCTGGTGGCGGTGATGATTCCTGCGGTGAACATGGCCATTCTGGCGATGTGCATCATCTCTCTCCCGATTGTTGGCTCAACCTTGGATTACCAAATCTGACTTAGTGTCAAATTTGATAAATCAGATGGACGTGCAGAGTCAACAGGCTTGCCAAGCCGAATTCAGGACGGATTTTCTAGGCGAGTGGCGGCAGCGGGTCTGTGGCAAATCTGGAGGCAGAGCCCGGCTTGCAACCAAGGCCGATCAGGACCGCCCGCGCGACGTGGCTGGAATAATCGGTGGCACAATCATCGCGCAACTGCGTGAACAAGGCCGATAATGTTGCCCCCATGACCAGATCGCGCCCGATCTGTTCGTCGGCAATCGTAAATACGCCCGATGCGATCCCTTCGGCTACGGTCGCACGCGCCTGGGCAAAGGTTTCGGCACCGAACACCACCCCGTTGGCCGAAAGGTTCACGATGGACCATGCCCAGCGAAAGTCGGTCCTGCCCCGTTCGAGGTAATAGCGGATGGCGCAAGCGGTGCGCTGCGCTGCGTCCGGCATTGTTTCGAGCACCGCAGTAACCTGCACCAGGAAATCGTGGCTGACCTCCCATGTCAGCGCCTCACGCAGATCATCCATGCCGCTGAAATGGTTGTAGAAGGTTTGGCGGGTGATTCCGGCGGCTTCGCACACTTCCTCAACCCGGGCGTAAAGACCGTTCTCGCGGCCGAAGATATCGAAGGTGACAGCCAGAATGCGCGCGCGGGTGCGGGCTTTGCGTTCGCGCCCGATTTCGGCGCGACGCTCGCTATCGATCTGGCGCTTGGGAGAAGAAGCGGACGTCATAAAGGCAGCCTAACGCGCAAAGCCAGCCTCGTCCACGGCGGGGCGCGCAACATCGACAGGCTTGGCGGATTTGCGCATCAGACAGCAGACCATGCACGATTCATCGCAAGGGTTGACAACGAGGCTTGCGCATAGGAACCTTGGTCTACAATTTGTTAATAATGAAAATGCTTCGGGATTTCGCATAATGTTGTTTGAGCGGCGCCGGCTTATAGGCGCTATGGCAGCCACTGTCGGTAGCTTGGCGGTTTCGGGCCAGCCAGCGCTTGCGATCACGCGTCCGCGTGAGGTGCCGGTATCGCCCTTTGCAAAACCAACCCTGCCCTTGATGGTGCAACGCGCGGTGGCAGCGCTGGATGCGCAAGGGAAGCACGTTCGCCACCGTGATCTTGTGGGTTTTGTCGATTTTTCACAACCTTCGCGCGAGGCGCGGTTCCATCTGATCGATATCGAGGGCGGCAAAGTGCTGTCATCGCACCTTGTGTCGCATGGCCTTGGGTCCGATCCGGCCAATAGCGGGTGGGTGCAGCGGTTTTCCAACCGGTTGGGATCAAACGCTTCGAGCCCCGGCGCTTTCCTGACGGGTGTGCCCTATTATGGCAAGCATGGCCGTTCGCAGCGGCTGATCGGGCTGGAGGATGCCAACAGCGCGGCGATGGAGCGCGGGATCGTCATTCACGCCGCCGATTACGTAAGCGCAGAAATGGCGCGCGATTATGGCCGTGTGGGCCGGAGCCAAGGCTGTTTTGCCTTTTCGAACAAGGACATCAGCGGTGTGATGCAACGCTTGGGCGAAGGCCGTCTGCTGTTTGCGACCAAGTAGGTCCTGCGGGCTGGAACCCGCCGCCGGACTATAGATAAATCCTATGGCAAGTTGCGGTTCAAATCAATTTTGAACCGAGAATTCGTGATGGTAAGCTGCATCCTGACAAATATGTTGAGGATGCAACCATGCGCGCGACGCCTGACTTTGACTTCGGCCTGACCGAAAGCGCCCTGATGATCCGCGAGGCCGCAGGCCGCTTTGCGGATGAGCAGATCGCGCCATTGGCCGCCGAGATTGACCGCAACGACCGTTTCCCGCGTGAATTGTGGGAGCCGATGGGCGCGCTCGGCCTGCACGGGATCACGGTTGAGGAAGAATGGGGCGGCTTGGGGCTTGGCTATCTTGATCATGTGATCGCGGTTGAGGAAGTGTCGCGGGCATCGGGTTCTGTCGGCTTGTCATACGGCGCGCATTCGAACCTTTGCGTCAACCAGATCCGGCGCTGGGGCAATGACGAGCAGAAGGCGAAGTATCTGCCCAAGCTGATTTCGGGCGAGCACCTGGGCAGCCTTGCGATGTCCGAGACAGGCGCTGGATCGGATGTTGTATCGATGAAGCTGCGCGCCGATGCGGTGCCCGGCGGGTTCGCGCTGAACGGCACCAAATTCTGGATCACCAATGGCACTTATGCCGATACGCTGGTGGTCTATGCCCGCACCTCGCCCGAAGGCAGCCGGGGGATCACCGCATTTCTGATCGAAAAAGGGATGGAGGGTTTCTCCATCGGCCAGAAGATCGACAAGATGGGCTTGCGCGGAAGCCCCACGTGCGAACTGGTGTTCGAAGATTGTTTTGTGCCTGAAGAGAACGTGATGGGGCCGCATAACGGCGGCGTGGGCGTGTTGATGAGCGGGCTGGATTATGAACGCGTGGTGCTGGCGGGCATGCAGATCGGAATCATGCAGGCGTGCCTTGATACGGTCATCCCCTATGTGCGCGAACGCAAACAGTTTGGCCAGCCGATCGGCTCGTTCCAGTTGATGCAAGCCAAAGTGGCCGACATGTATGTGGCGATCCAATCGGCGCGGGCCTATGTCTATGCCGTGGCCAAGGCCTGTGACGCTGGGCAGACGACGCGGTTTGACGCGGCGGGCGCGATCCTGTTGGCGAGCGAAAATGCGTTCCGCGTTTCCGGCGAAGCGGTGCAGGCGCTGGGCGGTGCTGGCTATACGAAGGATTGGCCGGTAGAGCGTTATTTGCGCGATGCCAAGTTGCTGGACATTGGTGCGGGAACGAATGAAATCCGCCGGATGTTGATTGGCCGCGAACTGATCGGGGCGCGTTGAGGGGGATCATGGCGGGCAAATACTTCGATCAGTGGCAGGTGGGTGACCGGATCATCCATGAAATCCGCCGCACGGTGACCGAGACGGACAATCTGCTGTTCTCCACCATGACGCACAATCCGCAACCGCTGCACATCGATGCCGAGGCTGCCAAGGCCAGCGAATTCGGGCAGATCCTTGTGAACGGGACTTTCACTTTCGCGCTGATGGTGGGGCTTTCGGTGGGAGACACGACGCTGGGCACGCTGGTGGCGAACCTTGGCTATGACAAGCTGGTGATGCCCGCACCGGTGTTCATCGGTGATACGATGCGCGCGACGAGCGAAGTGGTGGAATTGAAGGAATCGCGATCACGGCCCAATGCCGGGATCGTGACTTTCCGGCACGAACTGATCAACCAGCGCGACGAGGTGGTGTGTCGCTGTTTGCGTTCGGCGTTGTTGATGAAAGGCCCCGCTTAAGCCGGACACTGCGCCAATCGCGCCTTGAACGCATCGAGCAGCCAAGCGCGCGCAGGACCGGTGGGGCAATCGCGCCGCCATAGCGCGTGAAAGGTGTAGGCCATACCGGGGGCTTCGGGCACGGCAAGCCGGACGAGGCGTCCTTCGGCCAGGTCTTCCGCAACCGCGTGGGCTGGCATGCTGCCCCAGCCGATGCCTTCGCGCAAAAGAGCATGGCGCGCACCGAGATCGCCCAGCCGCCATGTGTTGGCCGAGAACACCGAAAAGTCTTTGCCTTCGGTAAGACGGGAACGGTCTGTCAGCACCAGTTGGCGGTGTTTGCGCACTTCGCCGGGCGGAACGGGGTCCATCCGGGCGAGCGGGTGGGCAGGCGCTGCGACAGGGATCATGTCCACTGCGCCAATCGCGATACGTTCCAGTTCTGACAGCGGCACCAATTCAGGGCCGCCGATGCCGAGATCAGCCGCGCGATCGATCACCAGTGCAGCGATAGCGCCCAAGGCTTCGACGTGGAGGCGCAGGCGAACGGTGGGGAATTCGTGCTGAAATTCGCGCAGGATTTCGGCCATCAGGTGCGTGGGAAACATGACATCGACTGCAAGGCCGAGTTCGGCTTCAAGACCCTGATGGAAGCTGAGCACGCCTGCCATCAGCGTATCGACCTGATCGGCCACGGCACGCGCCTGCGCCAGCATCGCCTTGCCCGCTTCGGTGAGCAGCGGTTTGCGCGAGCCTTCGCGATCAAACAGGGTGACGCCAAGTTGCGCTTCAAGCGTGGTCACGCCGTAGCTGATCACCGAGATGGCGCGGCCAAGCTTGCGCGCGGCCCCATTGAAGCTGCCTTCATCAACCACGGCAAGGAACAAGCGCAATTGATCGAGAGTTGGTTGGCCGACGTTCATCGCAAACACCTTTCAAGAATTGCGAACATTCTGATGCATTTTATCGGGATATTCCGATTGATCCGCAAGGACTAATGAGGGTGCAACAGGACAGCGAAACTGTCGGACTTGGAGAAATCATCATGACACAGACTTCTGCCGCCAAGGCCCATATCGAACTGCGCCCCTTTGCATCGCTGGGCGCGGCCAATCATGGCTGGCTGGATGCGCATCATCATTTTTCGTTTTCCGAATACCGCGATCCGGCGCGCGATAGCTGGGGCGCGCTACGGGTTTGGAATGACGATGTGATCGCTGCCAACACCGGCTTCCCGCCCCATGGCCACCGCGACATGGAAATCGTGACGTATGTGACCAAGGGTGCGATCAGCCACAAGGACAGCCTTGGCAATATGGGCCGCACCGAAGCGGGCGATGTGCAAGTGATGTCTGCCGGAACCGGCATCCAGCATTCGGAATACAATCTGGAGCCGGAAGAAACGCGCCTGTTCCAGATCTGGATCATTCCTGATCGCCGTGGCCATGCGCCAAGCTGGGGCGCGCGCCCCTTCCCCAAGGACAGCCGCGAAGGGCAGTTTGTGGCGCTGGCTTCTGGTATTGCGGGCGACGAGGATGTGCTGACCATCAATGCCAATGCCCGCGTGCTTGGGGCAACGGTGAAGGCCGGTGACACCGTGCGCTATGCCTTGACCGAAGAGCGTCACGCCTATCTGGTACCGGCCAAGGGCCGCGTGCGGATTGGCGATGTGGAAGCCAATGCCCGCGATGGCGTGGCCATTACCGGCGTGACCGAAATCGTCGTGACCGCACTGGAAGATGCCGAACTGGTGCTGGTTGACGCGGCCTGAGACCGATTTGATTTGAAACGTAAGGATGATCCCATGACACGTACTGCATCTCCCAATGTTGTTCCGCTGATCGTTGAACGCTGGAGCCCGCGCGCTTTTGACGGATCGGCCGTGCCGCAAGCCGATCTTGATGTGATCTTTGAAGCAGGCGGCCTTGCTGCCAGCGCCTATAACTACCAGCCGTGGCAGTTCCGCTATGCGCACAAGGGCGATGCCAACTTCGATGCGTTTATCGGCGCGCTGGTGCCGTTCAACCAGACATGGGCCAAGGAAGCGGGCGTGATCGTCTATGCCGTGTCTGATGAATTCATGCGGACTGACAAGGGCAACAACCCGAACCACAGCCACAGCTTTGATACGGGCGCGGCATGGGCCTATGCCGCGTTGCAGGCCACCGCGATGGGCTATCACACGCATGGCATGACCGGCGT
>CAZSTP010000049.1:0-10290 GCA_964609325.1 uncultured Novosphingobium sp.
ATTCCCCCGAAGACCTATTTCTTGTTGCGATTGCTCTAGCGAAGTGGGCTGCGCCTTGAAAGCCCTACAGATCGACAGTTTGCATACGACGTTATTGGCCCAGCGCACTTATTGCCGCATCCCATGCCAGCAGAATGGCCGGGTGACGGGCCGGAAAGCTGCGCGCAGTTTCGAGTAGCGCGATGCCGGGCCAATCGGGTTGTTCCCCGCTTTCTTGCAGCCAGTGCGCGATATCTTTGCGGGCTTGTCGCAAGGCGGCAGGGCTTTTCCCGATCGCGCTTTTCGCAAACAGGGCAGCAGCGGCTTGCCCGATCGCGCAGGCATGGGGTTTGATACCGATGGCTGACACGTTGCCAGCAGTATCAAGCGCGAGGCCGATTTCGATAGCACTGCCGCAACTGCGCGAGCGGGCAGTGGCCTGCAAGCGCAAGCCATCGTCCCACGGGTAGGCCGTCAACTCCATCGCGGTGCCAAGAATTTCGGGGGTGTAAAGCCTTGCAGCGCCGCTCATGCTAATCTGTTGCGCCGGGGCGGTGAACCCTGACCTGGCTGGCTTGGGTGGCCTGACTGGCCGCTTCTTCGCGGCGTTCACCGATCATGGTCATCAGTTCTTCGCTGGCGGCATTGAGGAAGGGATAGCTGCGCGACGCCGTCATCCATTCAGGCCGGCCATCTGCGCCTTTGATAATGTCATAGGCAAAAACGACGATGGAATAGGCCAGCACGATGATGATGAAGCCTTTGACCGCACCGAAGCCGAAGCCCAGCAGCCGGTCAATCGGGCCAACCGCCGAACTGCGGCTTGCCTGCCCCATGCGCCGCGCCACGAAACGTCCGGCAAACAGCGGAAGGAAGGACAGGAGAACGAACGCGAGAATGCCAGCGCCAGTTTCATAAGGGAGATAGGCCGACAGATAATACGTAGCCGTTTCATGGAGATAGTGGACGGCGAGCAGCGAAAGACACCACGCCGCCAGCGCCATCACTTCCTGAACGAAGCCCCGCAAGAACCCGCCAACGGCGCAAACGCCCACGAGAAACAGGACGGAATAATCAAAACCGGTCATAGCGTTTGAGCCTATGTCCCGCCCATGACCCGGTCAATCAGATTTGGCAGTAAACGCAGCGGAGAATACTTCAGACCGGCAACTTTCTCCGCGCCCGCCTCTGGTCCGCAGCCGCGCGTAAAGCCAAGCTTTGCCGCTTCGCGCATGCGCACAGGGGTGTGTGCGACAGGGCGAACTTCGCCCGAAAGCGAGATTTCGCCAAACCAGATGGAATCGGCGGGCAATGGTCTATCGGACAGGGCCGAAACCAGCGCGGCGGCTACGGCAAGATCGGCGGCGGGATCGGTCAACCGATAGCCGCCCGCCACGTTGAGATAGACTTCTGCGGTTGAGAAATTGAGCCCGCAGCGCGCTTCGAGCACGGCCAGAAGCATGGCAAGACGTCCGCTATCCCAGCCCACCACGGCCCTGCGCGGCGTGGCACCACTGGCAAGCCGCACGGTAAGCGCCTGAATTTCAACCAGTACAGGGCGTGTGCCTTCGAGCGCAGGGAACACCGCGCTGCCGGGTACTTCCTGTTCGCGCCCGGAGAGGAACAGCAGCGAGGGATTGCCGACTTCCTCAAGCCCCGAACCGGCCATGGCAAAAACGCCGATTTCATCGACCGCGCCAAAGCGGTTCTTGATCGCGCGCAGGATGCGGTACTGGTGGCTACGTTCACCCTCAAAGCTCATCACCACATCGACCATGTGTTCGAGCACGCGGGGCCCTGCGATGGAACCATCTTTGGTGACGTGGCCGACCAGCACCAATGCCGTGCCGGTTTCCTTGGCATAGCGGATCAGTTCAAACGCACAGCCACGCACCTGGCTGACGGTGCCGGGAGCGCCTTCGATCTGGTCTGAGTGCATCGTCTGGATCGAATCGATCACCAGCAAGGCTGGCGGCTCCATCGTGCCCAACGTGGTTAAAATGTCGCGCACCGAGGTAGCGGCGGCAAGCCGGATCGGCGCTTTGCCAAGGCCCAAACGATCGGCGCGCAAGCGCACCTGATCGGATGCTTCTTCGCCGCTGATATAGACTGCGGTCCCGCCATCCATCGCCACTTTGGCCGAGGCCTGAAGCAGGAGCGTGGATTTGCCGATGCCCGGATCACCGCCCATCAGAATGGCGCTGCCGGGAACCAGCCCGCCGCCCAAGGCGCGGTCAAATTCGGCAATCCCGGTTTTGCGGCGTTGCGGCAGCGCGATGGGCGCATCAAGCGAGACAAAGGCGACGCGGCGGCCCCCGCTGGACAGATCATGCTTGGCAGAAAACACCGTTTCCGGTGCCTCTTCGGCCAGCGTGTTCCATTCACTGCAATCCGCACACTGCCCCTGCCAGCGGTGGGTGACACTGCCACAAGCCTGGCAGACATAGCGGCGTTTCGGTTTGGCCATGCCCAGTGCATATTCAGAACATACATGGAACGCAAGCCCGTGCCGGAGCGATATAGCGCCAAAATCGCAAGGATTTTGTAACCATGCCGATTGGGATCATCGTTAACGCTGGCGTGGTATCTGCTGCCCCATGGCTACAACATCACCGCACATGCTGGGCATTGATCCAAAGCTTTATCGCCATTTCGCGATTGGTACGATTGCCATCGCGATCATCGTGGCGGTCTTTTCGAGCGGCGGCGCGCAAGAAAACATGGCTTCGAACCAGCAATACGCCGAGTTGAAAAAGGCCGAGGAAGCGAAGTTTGGCAAAACCAAACTGGTCGACAATCGCGATGACCGTTCGCGGCAGCGCGCGGCCAATGCTGGATTTGCTTCTGACGCGGGGCCACCTGCGAACTTTGGTGGCAATAGCGCCGGCGGTGGCGAAGCTCCGCCGACCCCGCCCCCTCCTGCGAAAATGGAGGTCATCATCGAGCACAACCAAGCTTTGCTTGCGAAACTGAGCCCCGAAAGCCGCGCGGCTGCTATTAAAAAGCTTAAAGAAAGTGCTGCCAAACAAGCCGCGAAAGGAAATGTAATTCCTTCGCCGGAACAGATTGAAGCCCTGGCTGCTGCATCTGCCGCGCGCGCAGGGCCACCAACTACCGAGTAATGCGATTGTCACTTTTTCTGCATCAAATCCAACGCTGAAACGACCAGCGCCTGCGCGCCTGCTGCAATGACCTTGTCAGCTTCGGGGGCGAAAAACGGACTGTGCAACGACGGCAAGGCAGTGCCTTCCTTGCGGGCCTTTTCAAGCTCTTCGGCGCGTCTTGCGCCAACCCACAGGATTGTGGTTTGAATATTCACGCTATCGGCCAAGCCGAACTCGCCAAAGTCTTCGCCCGCCATGGTGGGTGTGGTTTCAACGACCCGGCCAATGCCCAGCTTTTGCGACAGCAGGCTGTGAATTTTCCGCGTGAAATCCGGCGTGTTCCACGTGGCGCGGGTGTGGGGTTCGCGCACCAGCATGGTGGGCATGCGGTCTTCCGGTAGTCCGGCAGCGATACCCTCTCCTTTGGCAATGCGGGCGATGCCATCGAGCAGGCGTTGACGATGGGCATCGCCATAACTGCGCACGGTCAATTGCAACTGCGCCTCATCGGGAATGATGTTGTGTTTGGCGCCGGCGTGAAAGCTGCCGACGGTGACGACCGAAGGTTCGAACGGGCTCATCTCGCGGCTGACCAGCGTTTGCAGGCGGGTGACGATGGCGCTGGCCAGAACGATCGGGTCTTTGGTGGTGTGCGGATAGGCGCCGTGGCCGCCGAGGCCGCGCACGGTAAGATCGACGCTATCGACATTGGCGAAGGAATAACCCGGCACCGTGCCGATCACGCCGCCTGCCAGATCACCGCTATCGTGGAAGGCGATGGCGTAATCGGGTTTGGGGAAGCGGGTGTAGAGCCCGTCGGCCAGCATGGCCCGCGCGCCCAGCCCTACTTCCTCGGCAGGCTGCCCGACCATGACCAGCGTGCCCGACCATTCCTTGCGGTGGGCCGCCATGAGCCGCGCGACTTCGATCCATGCGGTCATGTGCGTATCGTGGCCGCAGGCGTGCATGATGCCGCTTTCGACGCCTGCCGTGGATGTGCCGCGCGCTTTGGAGGCATAGGGAAGTCCGGTCTGTTCGATCACGGGCAAGCCGTCCATATCGGCGCGAATCAGCACGACCGGCCCTGCCCCGTTGCGCATGACCGCAACGAGGCCGGTTTTGCCGACCTTCTCGGTTACCTCGAAGCCGACCTTGCGCGCTTCAGCCGAAAGGCGCGCGGCTGAGCGGACTTCCTGAAAGCTAAGTTCGGGGTTGGCGTGGAAATCGCGGTAGATCTCCATCAGCCCGGGCAGATCGCGGGCAATGGTATCGCTGATCGCGTCAGCCTGTGCGGGCGTTGCGGTAAATGCGAGAGCCGACACGGCGGCGAGCAAAGATTTCATGGCGCGCAAGCTAACCGCTTCGGCGCGACAGACAATCAATTTATGCGGATGGTGCCCCTGGCCCGACTCGAACGGGCACGTCTCTCAACAAACGATTTTGAGTCGTTCGCGTCTACCATTCCGCCACAGGGGCACGGGTACGTCTGGGGACGGGCCTTAGCCACGCCCCCAGCGTTACGTCAAGTGTTGCGAAGCGCTTCTGCCAAAAGCTTGTGCAACTTTGAGTGGAGAGCATCATTTCCGGCAAGGATCGTTTCATCGCAAATCGGCTGCGAACGGCCCTTGTAATCGGAGACGAAGCCGCCAGCCTCACGCACCAGCAAGCACCCTGCTGCTGTGTCCCAAGGCTGAAGGCTGCTTTCCCAGTAGCCGTCATAACGGCCAGCGGCGACCCATGCGAGATCGAGCGAAGCTGCGCCATTGCGGCGGACACCGGCGATGCGCGGGCCGAGTTCGGCATAGATGCGCGCCCATTCGTTGATATCGCCATGTCCGGCAAAAGGAATGCCGGTGGCGATCAGTGCTTCATCCATATAGCGCCGCGCCGAAACGCGCAGGCGGCGGTCCTGCAACCACGCGCCACGGCTCTTTTCCGCCCAGAAGCTTTCGTCGGTGATCGGCTGATAGACGATACCGGCGGTAACCTCGCCCCAATCCCTGCCGTCAAGCGTGCGTTCCTGCACGGCAATAGAAATCGCGAAGTGCGGGATGCCGTGGAGGAAATTGGTGGTGCCATCGAGGGGGTCGATGATGAAGCGCGGCTTACCGTCTTCACCGGGGATTTCACCGCCCTCTTCCATCAGGAAACCCCAATCGGGGCGCGCGGCGCGCAGTTCGTCCCACAAGGTACGCTCAGCCGTCTGATCGGCCTTGGATACGAAATCCGCAGGCCCCTTCTTGCTGACCTGGAGATGTTCGACTTCGCCGAAATCCCGGCGCAGGCGCTGTCCGGCCTTGCGGGCCGCACGCTCCATCACCCGGATTATGCCGGAAATAGCTGCCATCTAATCAGCCCACCTTGCCGACGTACGAACGCTCGTACACGTCGACGATGATGCGGGTGCCGCTGCCGATGTGCGGCGGAACCATCACCCGCACGCCATTATCGAGAATAGCAGGCTTGTAGGATGAAGAGGCGGTCTGGCCCTTCACGACAGCGTCAGCCTCGACGATGGTGGCTTCGACCTGATCGGGCAACTGCACCGAGATCGGGCGTTCGTCATACATTTCGAGAAGGACGGTCATGCCATCTTGCAGGAATGCCGCGGCATCGCCCAGAAGATCGGAAGGCAGCGTGATCTGGTCGTAGGTTTCGACGTCCATGAACACCAGATCCTCGCCCTCGGCATAGAGGAACTGGAAGTCCTTGGTATCAAGACGCACGCGCTCGATCGTGTCCTGGCTGCGGAAGCGGACGTTGGTTTTGCGGCCGTCGATGAGGTTTTTCATCTCGACCTGCATGAACGCGCCACCCTTGCCGGGTTGGGTGTGCTGGGTCTTGGCAACTTTCCAGATGCCCTTTTCGTATTCCAGGATATTGCCCGGACGGATGTCCACGCCGCTGATCTTCATGATGGAAAGAGCCTTGCAAGAGAAACGGGTCGTAATAATTTGAAGCGCGGCCCTTAGCCGTTCGTGGCGGTTGCTTCAAGCGGGCGTCGCATGCTAGCGCAAATTGAATGAAACGCACCATGCTTCTTGCGCTCGGGCTGATCAGCCTTGCCACCTCTGCCGGTGCCGTGCCGGGCGGCAAGTTGATGACGCTGCAATTGGGCAACTGGACGTGCGAAGTGCCTGGCGATGCAACGGTTATGCCCGTTGCCAAGCCGGAACTCAGCTTCACCACGATTGCTGATTCGAGCTATATCGCGCCTGATGGCGTGCGTGGTTCCTATTTGCGGCTTGCGGGTGAAGTGACGCTGACCAGTGGCACATTTGCCGGTCGGCGCTTCACTTTGGACGGTGAAGAGATCATGCGCGAGATGGGTGACGGTGCGAAAGCGACGGGCCTGCGCTGCGTCCACGCCAGCCCGGTCAACATCGCAACCCCGGGTTAAGCTGACTTTCCATCGCGGCGCATGCGCCAATAAGCATAGGCCAGAATTGCGGCAAACAAGGCGAGCCCGAACGGAAGGCTCGCGGGGAAACCTTCCGCTAGTGCCAGTGCATCAGGGTTGTCTGTAGCGGCAACGATGGCGGCATAGGCGATGTTGAACAGGCTATCACCCACGATCAGGCCGGTAGCCGTCAGAACACCCATGCGCTCGGCAAGGTCCGGTGCGGATTGGCGGGCGGCCCAGCGGTTGTAGAGATGGCCCAGCACGGCGCCCACGATCACGAGCATGGTGACTTGTGTTGGCAGATACATGCCCATGCCCACGGCGAGCGGCGGCAGGCTTTTGCCTGAACGCTTGAGCAGTTCATCCACCGCGATCACGCCTGCGCCAATGGCCGCGCCAAGCCCGACAAGGTTCCAATCGAGGCTGCCGCCCAGCACGCCTTGCGCAATGGCGGAGATCAACGCTGCTTGGGGCGCGGACAGCGCGTTCTCGCCCGCGCCGGGAGCGCCCTGGAACCCGAAGGTGGAATTGAGCAAATCGAGGATCGGCGGAATCACCAGCGCGCCGAACAGGACGCCGAGGACAAGCGCCACCTGCTGACGCCAAGGTGTAGCGCCGACAAGTTGGCCGGTCTTGAGGTCTTGCAGATTGTCGTTCGAGATCGTCGCCACGCCAAACACGATGGCGGTGACGAACAGCGCAAAGGCGACAAGAGCCTTGGTATCGGCCTCGCTGCCGCCCTGCCCGAACAGGCCCAGCAGCAGCAGCGAAATGCCGAGCGCCGCAAGAATGCCGACGCCGGAAATCGGGCTGTTGGATGCGCCGATCAGGCCCGCCATATAGCCGCAGACCGATGCGATGATAACGCCTGCGACCAGCACATAGACCACCGAGGCGATCAAGGTGAGGCCAAGCGCCCCCGCGACCGGGCCACCCACCGCAAAATCGGCCAGCAACAGCGCAATCGGGATCATTGAGAGCAGGATCGTGGCCCCGACAATGCCGATGGGAATATCGCGCTCGGTCAGGGCGAGGCTTTCATAGCCAGCGCCTTTGCGTGCCGTGTTGGCAGCAAGTGCGCCGGTGACGCCGAGAATGATCGGGCCGATGACGCGCAGCAGCGTCCAGATGGCGGCAACGCCGATTGTGCCCGCACCGACGAATCGGATTTTCTGGCGGAATATGGTGCCGACAAAGTCCGCCAGCTCTGTTCCGGGAGGCGGACCACCGGCGGTGAATTGTGGCAGCAGCATGCCGAAGCTGATGATAATGCCGATGAGCATGGCGATGCCCACCGCGATGCCGACCAGATGGCCAACACCCACCAGCGCGAGCGACAAGCCGCCAAACAGCATCGAACCGCCCGTGCCCACCTTGAACACGCCGCCCACTTCCTCAACCGCGAATTTCATCTTGGCGAGCAACGGGTAGAGCGCGGCGAGCAAACCACCGGCCGTGACGGCAGCGAGGCCCTTGCGGTTTTCCTCTTCCCCGCCAACGCCCGCGCCCACTTTCAGCACTTCGGCAGCGGCAACGCCTTCGGGATAGGGCAAATCGGAACCGGTGACGAGCGCGCGGCGCAGCGGCACCGAATACATCACGCCCAAAATGCCGCCGACAGCGATGACGGCGACCGATTCCCAATAAGGGAAATTGGCCCACCAACCGACCATCACCAGACCCGGCAGCACAAACACAATTGCCGAGAGCGTGCCCGCCGAGCTGGCGATGGTCTGGACGATATTGTTTTCCTGGATGGACGCGCCTGAAAAGGCGCGCAGGACCGCCATCGAGATGACTGCAGCCGGAATCGAGGTGGCAAAGGTCAAGCCGATCCGCAGCCCGAGGTAGACGTTGGCTGCGGTGAACACGACCGTCAGCACCGCGCCGAGGATGACGCCCCGGATGGTCAGTTCCCTCGGGGTCGCAGTCGCGCTCATGCCTCACTCCGCCATGTGATGTTCATAGCGCATGTCTGGCACGGGGAGACCGTCGGGGAAAGGCCCCTTCCCCGCTTATTGATCGGTGCTGCGGGGATTGGCGCGGATGGCTTCGTGGAACGCCAGGATGGCGGCGGCTTCGTCGCCACCCCAGACGGCGTTGGAGACGGCGATGAAATCTGCGCCTGATTGCACAATCGGGCCGCAATTTTCAGGCGTGATGCCGCCGATGGCAACGCAGGGAAGTTCGAAAATGCCCTGCCACCATTCGAGCAGATCAAGGCCTGCCGCGAATTCGGTTTCCTTGGTGGTCGAGGGAAAGAATGCGCCGAACGCGACGTAATCGGCCCCCGCCTCGCCTGCTGCCATGGCAAGGTGGCGGCTGTCGTGGCAGGTTACGCCGATCTGCGCATCGCGGCCAAGCCGTTCGCGCGCCTCACGCACATCGCCGTCTTTCTGGCCAAGGTGCACGCCATCGGCATCGAGCCGCTTGGCAAGGCTGACCGAGTCATTGATGATGAACGCCACTTCGCGGTCGGCACAAATACGCTGGAGCGGCTCGGCAAGTTTGGCCGCAGCGTGATCGTCCAGCCCTTTGACGCGGAACTGGAACGCCGCGACCGGCCCGGCATCAAGAGCGCGGGTGAGACGATCAGGGAACGCGCCCGTTACATCGAGTGGGGAGATCAGGTAAAGTTCGCTGGCAAGTTCGGTCATGGCTGTGGCCCTTATCTGCGGACCGCCCTTACCGCAAGAAAAACGCCCCGCCCCGGCTTTTGCCGGGTGCGAGGCGTGCCTTTTTCGTCCTCTCAAACGGTGATCAGGCTGGTACGGCGATCTTGTTGGTCGAGCCAGCGTAGATTTCGTCAATCGCAGCGCCCAGCGCTGCATCGAATTCCGCGTCGGTCATCTGGTGACGCAGGTCTTCGAGCAAAGCGCGGCTGAAGCTGGCGATGATGCCGGTGTTCTTGGCGAGTTCAACGCAAGCTTCAGGACGCTTGTAGCCGCCCGACAGAGCGACAACGCGCAGCACCTTGGGGTGCGATACCAGCGGATCGAAGGTGCAAGGCGCGACGGGCAGCGAGAGCTTGAGCATGACCTGCACGCCTTCGGGCAGCGCGTCCAATGCCTTGAGGATTTCGTCGAGCAGGATCATGTCACATTCGGCGCGGGTGGCGCTCTTGATGTTCACTTCGGGTTCGATGATCGGCATCATGCCGTGGCCAAGCACCTGCATGCCGACTTCGAACTGCTGCTTAACCACAGCGGCGATGCCTTCGCGGTTGGCCGAATTGATGACCGAGCGTTCCTTGGTGCCGAATACGCCCAGCGCCTTTGACCGGACGAGCAGTTCGTCGAGCGTTGGCATCGGCTTCATCAGTTGGACGCCGTTGGCTTCGTCTTCAAGACCTTTGTCGATCTTGATGAAAGGAACCACGCCCTTTTCGATCAGCGCCTGTGGCACGGGCTTGCCGTCCACCGTGCCGTCCATCGTGCGTTCGAACAGGATCGCACCGATCACCTTTTCGCCGTGGAACACATCCGAGCTGATGATGCGTGCGCGCATGGAGTGGATCAGGCCGAACATTTCTTCTTCGGTGGTCCAGGCATCTTCGGTGATGCCGTACCCTGCCAGCGCCTTTGGAGTTGAGCCGCCCGACTGGTCAAGTGCGGCAATGAAGCCGTTACCGGAGGCCATCTTTGCGGTCATTTCGGTCGTGTTCATGAGCCCATCCTGTTCTCGTGGAAGCCCTGAATACAGGCTCCGCATACCTATGCACAAATCCGCCAAAATAATGCGCCACAAGTTGGCGCATAGCTATTCGTTGACTCGCCTTAATAAGGCGCGTGCCGCAGTGCAACA
>CAZSTP010000049.1:10390-16541 GCA_964609325.1 uncultured Novosphingobium sp.
TGGCGCATAGCTATTCGTTGACTCGCCTTAATAAGGCGCGTGCCGCAGTGCAACACGCGCCTTTAAAAAATCATCAACGCACCCTGATTTTATGCAACAAGGGCGGCAACGCCGGGCAATTCCTTGCCTTCCATCCATTCCAGGAAAGCCCCGCCGGCGGTCGAGACATAGGAAAAGTCTCCGCCGACACCGGCATGATTGAGCGCGGCCACTGTATCGCCGCCGCCGGCCACCGAAACCAGCGAACCTTCCTTGGTCAATGCTGCCGCCGTACGCGCAAGGGCGACGGTTGCGGCATCGAAAGGTTCGGTTTCAAACGCGCCCATCGGTCCGTTCCAGACCAGCGTCTTGCAGGTTTTGAGGACATCGGCGAGCGCCTCAACTGCGGTGGGGCCGACATCGAGGATCATCTCGTCCGCTGCCACTTCATGAACATTGCAGGTGCGCAAGGAAGCCGGATTTGCGGCAAATTCCTTGGAAACCACAACGTCGTAAGGCAGGTGGACGGTGCAGCCTGCTTTATCGGCATTATCGAGGATTTCATCTGCCGTGGCGGTGAGATCGTGTTCGCATAGTGATTTGCCGACCGCGACGCCGCGCGCGGCAAGGAAGGTGTTGGCCATGCCGCCGCCGATGATCAGGTGATCGACTTTGCCCACCAGATGCTTGAGCACATCAAGCTTGGTGGAAACCTTGGCACCGCCGACAACGGCTGCGACCGGATGCTCGGGCTTGCCCAGCGCCTTTTCAAGCGCGGTCAATTCGGCCTCCATCGCGCGTCCGGCAAAAGCGGGCAGCACGTGGGCAAGGCCTTCGGTTGAAGCGTGCGCGCGGTGGGCGGCAGAGAACGCATCGTTGACGTAGAAATCGCCGAGGCTGGCGAAGCGTTCGATCACGGCGGGATCATTCTTTTCCTCGCCGCCGAAAAAACGGGTGTTTTCAAGGATGGCAATATCGCCAGCCTTGAGCGCAGCGACGGCTTCCTTGTCGCCTTCCCAATCGATGAAGCTGACCGGACGGCCAAGCACTTGCGACAGCGGTGCGGCAAGCTTCTTGAGTGAGAATTCCTCGGAAGGTTGGCCCTTGGGACGTCCGAAATGCGCCAGAACCAGCACTTTCGCGCCCTTGTCCGACAGTTCGTTGAGCGTGGCGACAGTGGCGCGCAGGCGGGTGTCATCGGTGACAAGGCCATCGGCCATCGGCACGTTCAGGTCTTCGCGGACGAGCACGGCCTTGCCGGTGACTTCGCCGATATCGTCCAGTGTCTTGAAGCTCATTCCTCGATCCTCACGTCATCACCGATGGCAATATCGCCATCGGTCAGCACCCGGCCGAGCACACCGCCGCGCCAATCGGGCAGGAGTGCGTCTTTCAGACCGGGCTGGATTTCGTCCATGCGGCTGCACGGATCGCATTCGCAGGTAATTACTATGCGCAGGCTTTCGCCAATGGCGATGACTTTTCCGGGCTCACGCGGCAGGCGGATGCCTTGCACCAGCAGATTGGCGCGGCGGACGTGCCATGGCAGCGCGGTATCAGCGCCGGGTGGCAGGTCGGCCAGTGCCGCGTCCCAGCTTTCGGCTTCGATCAGCGAAATCTGCCGCCGCCCCTTGCCGCCGGGGCGGATAACGCCGCTCTTGTCACCGGCGACGCCCGAAGCGCGGGTTACCGCAACGCTTTGGAGCGTCTCGATAGCGCTGCGCGACCGTTCATGCCGTGCAATGCCACCAAGACGCCCCATGTTGCGCATCAACCTTAGAGGAACTTCGCCATCACGCCTGCGGTATCAAGCATGCGGTTCGAGAAGCCCCACTCGTTATCGTACCACGAAAGCACGCGAACCAGCTTGCCTTCGAGCACGGCGGTTTCGAGGCTGTCGATGGTCGACGAATGCGAATCGTGGTTGAAATCGATCGAAACCAGCGGCTCTTCGGTATAGCCGAGCACGCCCTTGAGCGGACCTTCGGCAGCAGCCTTGAGCACGGCATTCACTTCGGCCAGCGTGGTATCGCGCTTTGGCGTGAAGGTGAGATCGACGACCGAAACGTTCGGCGTGGGCACGCGGATCGACGAGCCATCGAGCTTGCCCTTGAGGTCTGGCAGAACTTCGCCAACGGCCACGGCAGCGCCGGTGCTGGTGGGGATCATGTTCATCGCAGCAGCGCGGGCGCGGCGCGGATCGCTGTGGATCTGGTCGAGGATCTTCTGGTCGTTGGTGTACGAATGGATCGTGGTCATCAGGCCGCGCTCGATACCGATGGCTTCGTGCAGAACCTTGGCCATCGGGGCAAGGCAGTTGGTGGTGCACGATGCGTTCGACACGATCTTGTGATCGCCGGTGATCTTGTCATCGTTCACGCCGAACACAACCGTGAGGTCGACGTTCTTGCCCGGAGCCGAGATCAGCACGCGCTTGGCACCGGCATCGAGATGCTTCTGGCCGCCTTCGCGGGTGGTGAAAAAGCCGGTGCATTCCAGCGCGATATCAATACCGTTGGCGGCGTGCGGCAGGTTGGCAGGATCACGCTCTGCGGTCACCTGGATGCGCTTGCCGTTGACGATCAGATCATTGCCATCGACCGAAACATCGCCCGCGAAGGCGCCGTGCACGCTGTCACGCTTGAACAGCAGGGCATTGGCCTTGGCGTCTGCCAGATCGTTGATCGAGACCAGCTCAAGGCCGCAATCGGGCCGTTCGAGGATGGCGCGTGCTACATTGCGCCCGATACGTCCGAAACCGTTGATTGCAACCTTGGTCGCCATGATGAGGATCTCCTGTTGTGATTACGATACCCGCGAGAGGATTTGCGGAACAATCTTGTCAGCCGTCAGACCGAAATGGTCGAACAGCGCTTCGATGGGCGCCGAGGCACCGAACGAATCGATACCAATCGTCAGCCCGTCGC
Source organism: uncultured Novosphingobium sp. (assembly GCA_964609325.1). GTDB lineage: Bacteria > Pseudomonadota > Alphaproteobacteria > Sphingomonadales > Sphingomonadaceae > Novosphingobium. The sequence continues at coordinate 13,297 of CAZSTP010000049.1, forward strand.
CGACGTACTTCTGCCAGCCTAAGGTTACTCCCGCCTCAACAGAGACTTTGAGAACGTCTGAAGGCAAAATATCTGCGCGGTATGAAGCGTCCTGCTCGTCGAACAGTTCCCAGCATGGCGCGGAAACGACGTCTGCGCCGATGCCCTGCGCTTCGAGCGCTGCGGCGACATCCTTGGCGATGGCGACTTCCGAGCCGGTGGCAATCAGGACAACCTTGCGTGCGGCTTGCGCTTCAACCAGACGGTAAGCACCCTTGGCGCTTTTCATCTCGGCATCAAAGCGCACCGGTGCAAGGTTCTGGCGGGTAAGCGCGAGGACCGAAGGACGGTCCTTGTTGGCCAGTGCCAGCGCCCATGCCTCCGCCGTTTCGATGGCATCGGCAGGACGGAACACCAGCAGATTCGGGATCATACGCAAGGACATGACATGTTCGACCGGCTGATGGGTCGGGCCATCTTCGCCAAGACCGATGGAATCGTGCGTCAGCACATAGACCACGCGCTGATGCTGCAAGGCCGACATGCGGATCGCGTTGCGGCAATAGTCCGAGAAGATCAGGAAGGTGCCGCCATAAGGGATCACGCCGCCATGCAGCGCCATGCCGTTCATCGCCGCAGCCATGCCGAATTCGCGAATGCCGTAATAGACATAGCGGCCATCGTAACTGTCAGGCGTAAACGGCAGGGTCGATTTGGTCTTGGTGTTGTTCGAGCCGGTAAGGTCAGCCGAACCGCCGACCATTTCAGGCACGTTGGCGGTGAACGCTTCCAGTGCCATTTCGCTGGACTTGCGCGTGGCAACCTTGGGCGGGTTGGCGATCAGCGACTGGATATAGGCGTCGAAACCTGTTTCAGCCGGAAGCAGACCATCCATGCGGCGGGCCAGTTCGGCAGCCTTGGGGTTGCTTGCTGCGCGCGCTTCCCATGCGGCATGGTCAGCCTGGCCCAAAGCCCCTGCTGCGCGCCAGTTGGCCATGATATCGGCGGGCACTTCAAACGGGGCCGACGTCCAGCCGAGATATTCGCGGGCGGCGACGATTTCATCAGCGCCCAAGGGTGAGCCGTGGACATTGTGGCCGCCCTGCTTGTTGGGCGCGCCCTTGCCGATAACCGTACGGCAGGCAACCAGCGACGGACGCGGATCAGAAGTGGCTTCGGCCAAAGCGCGGGCGATATCGGCAAAATCATGGCCGTCGCAGGTTGTCACATGCCAACCGCTGGCGGTGTAACGTCCCAGAATGTCTTCGGTGGTCGAAAGCGAGGTATCGCCATCGATCGTGATCTTGTTATCGTCCCACAACACGTTGAGACGGCCAAGCTTGAGCGTTCCGGCAAGACCGATGGCTTCGTGATTGATGCCTTCCATCAGGCAGCCGTCACCGGCGACGACCCACGTCTTGTGGTCCACCAGATCATCGCCGAACTGCGCGTTGAGGTGACGCTCGGCCATGGCCATGCCGACAGCCATCGCCAGGCCCTGCCCGAGCGGGCCGGTGGTGCATTCGACGCCATCAAGCAGGAAATTCTCGGGGTGACCGGCGCAAGGGCTGGTCAATTGCCGGAAATTGCGGATGTCATCCATCGTCGGCGCGGCATAGCCGGTGAGGTGCAGCAGCGCGTAAATCAGCATCGAGCCATGGCCGGCAGACAGCACGAAACGGTCACGGTCGGACCACTTGGGGGCTGCCGGATCATGCTTGAGGAACTGCGTCCACAACACGGTGGCAACATCGGCCATCCCCATCGGCATGCCGGGATGGCCGGAATTTGCAGCCTGAACGGCATCCATAGCGAGCGCGCGGATCGCATTGGCCATAGGAGCCAATTGGTCCTGACTATGCGCCAGCGTGGCGGATTGACGTGTCATGCTTGCAAAAAACCTTCCATGTCGTGCAGGCCTTGGGACCCAACGCATCGTTTCCGACGATTCGGAGCGCCGCCTCTTTGATCACGCAGGCCCCTATGGTCAAGGCCGGGGGACCTTAGCATGAGTGCGATTGGGCCAATATTCGCTGGTCGACAATGTCGTATCCGGCTTGGCTGTTGCGATAAACCAACAATCTGTTAGCGTTGTTGCTTATGGCGACTGAAGCATTGGATGCCGCGCTGGACCGGCTTGAGCAAGCACTCGACAAGGTTGAGGGGGCACTTTCACACCGTGGCAAGCAGGACAGTGAGACCGATCAGGAACTTGCTGTTCTCAAAGTGCGTCACCGCAAACTGAAAGATACGGTGGCGCAGGAACTGCACCAGCTTGATCTTCTTCTGGCAGGGTTGCCCAAATGAGGTGGCCGGAATGAGCAACGTTAGCCTTCCGATCGGCGGACGCGCGTTTGTCGTCTCTTGCGCCGAGGGCGAGGAATCGCACATCGAGATGCTCGGGCGCATGCTGGATGACCGTGCGCGCAAGATGGGCGGCGCTCCCAATGAAGCGCGCATGCTGCTGGTGGTTGCACTGATGCTGGCCGATGAATTGCATGAGGCGCATAAGCAGGCACCGCCCCCCACAGGCGCAGCGCAGCCAAGCGCTGCGGCAAGCGCAATTGACGAGCGTGCTGTCGAACGGATCAACCTTCTGGCCGAACGTCTGGAAAAACTTGGGGCAGCCCTTGAGAATGGGCCTGCGAAGGCCTAACTAAAGCTCGACGGGATCTGCCCGGCACGAGCCGCATGAATATCCCTGAGGCTATAAGCAATCCAAGGGGGCTGCCCCTGCATGGGACCCTGGTCCTGAGTAAGCGGTCCCCACCTGACGTCGAGGCGTCAGAGGATTTTCCGAGCTAACGACCCATGGTGGGCCCGTCACCCTCCCCTTCAAGAGCCACTGCGGAGTTGTGCGTGGATCACAAAGCATCGTTGCGCCGCGATTTGAGAGCCAAGCGCAATGCCCACGTTCTTGCTTTAGACCCGCGCTTCCGGGCGCTCATGTTCAAGCAGCCACCCTCGCCCGTTTCAGCGCTGGTGCCGGCGGGCGCGACAATTGGCGTCTATCTGGCAGGCCCGGGAGAGGCGCCGGTCACGTCCTATGCCCGGCACTTCCATGAAGCAGGTCACAAGATCGCCCTGCCGTGGTTTGCCCACAAGGGCGCGCCGATGATGTTCCGCGAATGGGGATCGCCATGGGTGGACGATATGCTGGTGCCAAGCCCGTGGCAGCGGATCGCGCAGCCCGAAGCAGATGCCGCCGCGCTTGTGCCGGATGTCGTGTTTGTGCCGCTGGTGGGCTTTACCGCGCAAGGGGACCG
>CAZSTP010000050.1:0-15890 GCA_964609325.1 uncultured Novosphingobium sp.
TACGCTGTTGGGCGATGAAGGCGATGACATATTGCAGGGCGGTGCCGGCGCTGACATTCTGTCAGGCGGGATCGGTAGTGACACGCTGAACGGTGAAGATGGCGATGACCGGCTTAGCGGCGGTACCGGAAACGACCGGCTTGATGGTGGAAATGGCAGCGACTTCGCCTTTTATGAAGGTGAATCCCAAGCCATCACTGTCGATCTGACGGCGGGAACGGCAACCGGCCTGGGCATCGGTACAGACACACTTATCAGTATTGAAAATATCTTTGGCGGACTGGCCGCAGACAATCTGGCAGGGTCTGCTCTTGCCAATACGATCAATGGCTCTGACGGTACTGACACCATTTCGGGCCTTGGCGGCAATGACACCTTGTTGGGCGGCTTGGGCGATGACGCAATCAACGGCGGCACCGGTGATGACCGGTTGTTTGGCGACGAACCTTTCTCGCCAAGCCAGACGACCACGGCTACCGGCGTTACCGCTGCGGGCGATCCGCTTGCGATCAGCCTGACCGGCGCGCGTGCCGATCCGGATGGTTCCACAACTGTATTTGGTTATGTCGGTTCGCAGCCCCCTGAATTCGCCAATATCAACATTGTTTACGTGATCGATGTTTCCGGTTCGATGGACGACAGCTTTTCGGGAAGCGAGCTTGTCGGAGACCTGAATGGTGACGGGCGAAGCAATACGCTGCTTGATGGCGCCATCGCCAGTTATACCGCTCTTAACAATTCACTCATCGGTGCAGGGCTTGGCAACCTCGGCCGGGTTGCGCTCGTCGTTTTCGCGAATAGCGGTTCGATTTTGTTTACGGGAACACCGGGACAAGATGCTGATGGCAATGGCTTGCCTGATATTGTCCAAACCCTTCGGACATTGGATGCAGGCGGCGGTACAAATTATGACAGCGGGCTTGCGCAAGCCGCCAGTGCGCTTTCGGCGTTTCCTGCCGGAAGCAACTATGTGTTCTTTATCTCGGACGGTGCGCCAAATGGCAGCGGCTATGTCGATGAAGTCCAGGGATTATTGGCTAACAACAATGCCACGATCCGCGCCTTCGGCCTGGGTGCCGGGGCATCGCTGCCTGCGCTCGATCTGGTCGATGACGGCATTGCCAACAACTCGGCTGAGCGCGTTTTGACCCCTTCGCAGCTATCGGCAGGTTTGCTGGCACCTGCATTCGACATTTCAGTGATCGCGCGGGTGGACATCAGCCTGAACGGGCAAGTGGTGAAGTCGGTCGCCGCATCAAGCCTGCAATCGACACCCTTCGGGCTTTTATACAATGCTACGCTTGATGGCCTGTCGGTAACGGCTGCCGACATTGTAACCGCAACAGTGGTGAGCACCGGAGCGGTACCGACGTCGGTATCGACACAGATTACAATCGCGCAAACCGCGGTTGTTGGCGGCGGCAACGATACGATCCGTGGCAACGACGGCAATGACGTGATCGACGGGAACGCCGGCAACGACTTGCTCTATGGCGAGAACGGGGATGACGCGCTGATCGGCGGGCTGGGCAATGACTTGCTGGACGGTGGCACGGGCTACGATCGCGCGGACTATTCGGCCGAATTAAACGCGGTTACCGTTAATCTGGCGACGCAAACGGCAAGTGGTGTGTCGATCGGCAGCGATACATTGGTGAGCATCGAAGCGGCCACTGGCGGCTTCGGCAATGACCAGCTTACCGCAGGCGCTTTTTCCTTCACCGTCACTGATGGCGCAGACTTCATCAAGACGAGCGGTCAGGACATCTCCAGCTTCGGCACCGCCCTTTCCTTGATGTCAGGATTTGATTTACGAAGCGATCCGAACATCGCGGCGTCGGAAACGATACCGCACGCGCGGGTGATCGCCACGGGCGGTGGTAGAGCAGACTTTTATTCGATCAATGTGGCCGCCAATAGCGCCTTGACACTCGATATCGATGCGGCAAGCTTTGATACATTCATCGAAATATACAATTCGGCTGGAACTTTGCTCTCCAGTAACGATGATAGCGGGGCCGCAGATCCGGGCAGCACGTCGACACTTGATTCAGCACTTTCGGTTACACTTGCCAGCGCCGGAACCTATTTTGTCAGGGTCGTTGCTTTTTCCGGAACGACAGTACCTGCAGGTTCGACCTATACGCTCAATGTTTCGCTACAGAATGCAGTATTGGCTACGACCACAATCAACATCCCCATCGTATCCGAATTGCAGGGCGCTGATGGAAATGACACTCTGACAGGCGGCGCTAATCCGGACCGGTTGCTTGGTGATAATGGTGACGATCGCCTGATCGGAAACGGTGGTAACGACACCATTGTGGGAGGAAACGGCGTCGACACTGCGGTAATCAATGCTACGCGCGCTGGTGCGACGGTTACAAGAGATACCGGCACGGTCTCTGTCGCTTCGCGCGACGGTACAGATGTTCACGCCGGTATCGAACTGTTCCAGTTCACGGACGGCACGTTCTCCTTCGCCTTCTCCAACCCTGGCAATGTTCGCGTCGCCAACTTTGCGGTGGGCGCGGGCGGATGGTCAACGCAGGACCGGTTCCCGCGCATGGCGGCGGATGTGAATGGGGACGGGCTGGCGGACATTGTCGGGTTCGGGCAGGCGGGGACGTTGGTGGCGCTGGGGCAGGCGGGGGGCACATTTGCCACGCCGATCACGGGGACGGCAAACTTCGGTGTGAACCAAGGCTGGTCTTCGGACAACATTTTCCACCGCGAGATGGCCGATGTGAACAATGACGGTCGTGCGGATATTGTGGGCTTTGGTTTTGCGGGCGTGCTTGTATCGCTGGCGCAAGCCAATGGTACGTTCGGTACGGCGGCGCTGGGGTCAAACAACTTCAATCCGGCCAATGGCTGGTCAACGCAAAATGGCGCAGCGCGCACGCTGGCGGACGTAAACGGCGATGGCTTTGTCGATATCGTCGGCTTTGGCGCGCCGGGGACGTTTGTGGCGCTGGGCAACGGTAACGGATCGTTTGGCACGGCAACGTTTGCGCTGGCCAATTTCGGAATCGCGCAAGGCTGGTCGAGCGACAACGTGTTCCACCGCGAGGTGGGCGATGTGAACGGTGACGGCCGCGCGGATATCGTGGGCTTCGGCGCGGCGGGCACGTTGGTGGCGCTGGGGCAGGCCAATGGTACATTTGGCACGGCATCGCTCGTGCTGGGCAACTTTGGTACCAATCAGGGCTGGAGCTCGCAGGATGTGTTCACGCGCGATCTGGCCGATGTGAATGGTGACGGGCGTGATGATATTGTCGGGTTCGGCGTGGCAGGCACGTTTGTGGCTTATGGCCTGGCCAACGGCACGTTCAGCACCGCCGCGTTCGACCTTGCCAACTTCGGGCGCGATCAGGGGTGGAATAGCGATAACACTTTCCACCGCGAACTGGCCGATGTGAACGGCGATGGCTTGGCCGATATTGTCGGCTTCGGTTTTGGCGGGGTGTTTGTGGCATCGGCATTTGACGGACTGGTTATATAATATGCGTTTTTTCTTATGGCCTTACTTGCCGCCATCGAAACGGATAGAGCCATATCGAATGTTTTGCGGGTTTTAATGGACTAGCTTCGCAATTTTTTTTTGCCTATCTGCGCTGCGATATGGCGGTACTGAAAACCCTGGCCCATGCGCGGAGAGCTATTTGTGTCTAATGCTTCGATTTTGGCGGCTGACAAAGAGACGCAAGGCGCTTCGGACGGGTTCAAGGTTGCCATTATCACGCGGACCAAAGATCGCTCTATCCTGTTGAAGCGGGCAGGAAAAAGCGTCGCAGCGCAGACATTCAAGGATTATTGCTGGGTCGTCGTCAATGATGGCGGGGATGATGCGGCTGTTCGCCAGGTTGTGGATAGCAGCGGGGTTGACCGCAGCCGCATCCGGGTTGTGTCCAATGCGCAGTCAGTGGGCATGGAAGCGGCGTCCAACATCGGCGCGCGCGCGGCAGATTCCGAATTCATGGTTATCCATGATGATGATGACAGCTGGGATCCCGGGTTCCTTGAGCGCACTGTTGATTTTCTCTCGGGGCCGGGCGGCGCGTTGTACGATGGCGTGGTAACGCACTCGACTTATGTCTCGGAGCTTATTCGCGACGATCAGGTTATTCAAGTCTCTGAAAAACCTTACCAAACCAAGATAACCGACGTTGAGCTCGACACGGTTATCGAGCGTAATCTGTTCCCGCCGGTCTCGTTCCTGTTCCGCCGCCGGATTTACAATCAGGTTGGCGGTTTTGACGAGACTTTGCCCGTTTTGGGTGACTGGCTGTTCAACATGGAATTCTTGCTGCACGCCAATATCGGCGTGTTGCCGGAAAGACTGGCATTCTATCACCATCGTGACCAGTCAGACACGACGGCACCGGAATATCGCAATACGGTTGTCGATAAGGTCTCGGTACATCAACAGTATACCGCGATTGTGCGCAACCGGTTCTTGCGCCGCAACATCAGCCATTCGGCGATCTCGCTGCGCATGGCGCTGGGGGCGCAAGCGGCAGAAGGGGGCGCAGCTCCTGCGGCTCCACGGCTGGCTGCTGCGGCATTGCCAACGGTGCAGATGTTCTCGCGCGGCGATGGCGATCTGGCGTGGACCATTGCTGCGGTGAACGCCGCGCTGGCGGATCGCCGTTTATCCGCGCTGTTCAAGCACCGCAAGCTGGCGCCCGTGCCGCCGAACGGCACCTGGAGCGTTGTCTTGCCGCTGGTCGCCAAATTGGGCGTTACCGTGCCGACGCCTTATGACTTTGACGATAAAGCCTATCTCAAGGCCAATCCCGATGTTGCTGCCGAAATCGGTCGTGGCGGGCAGAAGTCCGGTTTCATGCACTATATCCTGCATGGCAGGAGCGAAGGCCGTCCGCGCACAAGCGGGGAATATACCCCGCCAAGCGATGGCGTGCATCTGCAGGCCGAGCGGCAGAACCTCAGCTCGGTGCGCCCGGTGTTCGATAGTCTGGCGATGCTGCGCAACAGCCATCAGGCCGCCGGGTTTGAAAAGGTGCTGCACGTTGCGCATCATGAATGGCACGGCATCCGCCAGTGTTCGGCCTATAGCCCGGGGCACAAGTTGCTGATTTCGGCACATGAAGCCCTATCCGACACGGAAAAGCGCGGCATTGCCGAGTCCATTGCGCGCATGGGCATCGAGCGCGTGTGTTTTCAGGGTTATTCCGACAATGCCGATGCGCTGCTGCTATACTTGCGCGCGGTCGTCGGGCCGAACGTCAAGTTTTACATGATCAGCCATGTGACGACCGCCCAGTTCGATCACGTGTTTGAAATGACGATGATCGCGCGCCTGCTGAACCGTCTCAAGTTCGGTGTGCTGGACGGCATCGCTTCGGTAAAGCCCGGCTTCGGACGCGCGATTGAAGGCATCTGGCACGGCACGATCATCAATTACGCGCCCAATATGCCGATGCCGCAAGGCCAGCGTTCCGCGCGGAGCGAGGTATATGCGCCGCTCGATCTGGGTTGGCGCAAAAACCTGTTCACGAACATCATGGCCGGGTCCCTGGCGACCAATGTGGACGTGGTGAAAACGGCGAATTTCCCCAAAGGTTTGGAGAACATCCACAATCTGCACAAACTGCGTCTGGTCGGGTATTTGCGCGGGCGTGATCTGCTGGACGAGATGGCGCGCAGTTCCCTGACGCTGATCGCGACACTGGCCGAATGCCAACCGATGACGCAGCTTGAAAGCTTTGCTGTCGGCACGCCTGCCATGACCGGGCCGTTGGATGTGGAGGAGTTTGCAAAGGATCCGCTGATCGACCTTTGCACGACCTATCATCTTGATAACCCGGCACTTCTGGCCAAGGATATCGAGAAGATTGTGGGCGTGGTGCGCAGCGATCCCGAAGGGATGGAGCAGATGATTGCTTCGCATCTTGAGCGCCGCCATGCCGTGGCGACGCAAAGTTATGCGGACTTTTTGGAGCTTTAAGCGCTTATGCCAAATCCAAAAACCGCGATCTGTTTTGTCACGAACGAGCTTTATCCGCTGGGGCCAGGCGGTATCGGCCGGATGCTCTATAACTTTGCCAAGCATAACGAGGACATGGGGCTTCCGGCAGACCTCCATTTCCTTGTTCCGCAAGCACTGATCGAATCGCGGCCCGATGCCCGCGATCTGCTGCAATCGGCGTTTGACGGGATTGCCACGATCCATGTTTGCCCGTCATTGCAAAACACCTTCACGCCGATGGCGCAGCTTCTGGCGCGGGCGCAGGCGCACCCGTGGACCAGCGAATGGTTGTTCGGGGATTCCTACCGCTATTATCTGGGCCTGCTGGCCGCCGAAGAACGCTGCGGCAAACCGTTCGATATCATCGAGTTTCCCGATTTTGGCGGGTGGGGTGTGGCCACGGTTGAGGCAAAGCGTGCCGGAATTGCCTTTGCCGACACGCTGATTGCGGCGCGTATCCATTCAACGCAAGGGATGCTCTACGGGGTTGAGCGGTTTGCCTATGATCCGGGCCATTGGGCCGGGATCATGTTCGATGCCGAACGCCACCTGTTTGCCAATGCCGACCTGATCGTGGGCCATGATCCGGCGATTACGGCGCATACCGCGCGGTTTTATGGCCTTGAGGAGCGCTGGCAGGGGCGTTCGATGCTCGAATTTCCGCCTGTCTTCGTCAATGTCGGGGCAGGCGTCTATGAGCGGGCCGACAAAGTGGTGGTCCCGCGCGATGACCTCGCTTGCAATGATTTCATTTTCGGCTCGCGCTTGCAGCCGGTTAAACGCCCGGATTTGTATATCCGCGCGGCGATCCTGTTTTTGGAACGCCATCCCGATCACGGCGGCATGTTCCGTCTGGTCTGCAACGGCTGGGACCGCAATTTCGTTGATGGCCTGAAGTCGCTTGTGCCCGAGGATATGGCCGACAGGATCGTATTCCTTGAAAAGGCAACGCCGGAAGAGCGGCTGCATTTCATCGACAATTCGATTGTGGTGGTGCCATCGGATTACGAAAGCTTGTGCCTGTTTGCTTTCGAGGCAGCTTTGGCGGGACGGACCGTGATCCTTAACGGTGCTTGCCCTGCGTTCGGCAATGATTTCCGCTGGCATGACGGCGATAACTGTCTGCTGTTTGATGGCTCGGTGGAAGCGCTGACCGAAACGATGGAACGCGCGCTGACGTGGAAGGCGGCATCGGTTGTCGATGTCGTGCCCGGCCGTCCATACTGGCTGGACGAGACCAGCCTTCCGCCTGCCGCACCCGTGCCGGAAGGGCACATGGCCAGCGGTGTTGCCGTGCTTTGCCATGGCGTGCAGTCGCCAGCCGAATTTCACCGGCAGTTCGAATATGCCCGGCGCGTCGAGGATGAACTGCGCGCGGCGGGCGAGATGTTCGAGATGGTGTTCCAGTTGCCGCACGGCAGCTTTGCGCCGGACGGGCCGGAGTGTGCGCTCGTTCGCGAACGGGGCTGGACGCTGGTGACCAGTTCCGGAAAGCGGGAATGCGCGCAGATGTTTGGCAAGCGCGTGGCATCGCTGGGCAAGGATGCGGTGTTGCTGTTGCCGCTTGGCTTTGAACTGGCACCCGGTTTTGCCAAAGCGGCGATTGCGGTGATGCGGTCTGATCCGCAACTGGCCCTGGTGACCGGGCATATCGAGATGACCGATCCCAATACCGGGCGGAGCGATTATATCCGCACCTATTCCGGCGAAGCGCCATCGACCGCGTTGCTATCAAGCCGGATCGCGCCGCCGCTGTGCCTGCTCAACACCAAAGTCTTGGAGCGTATTCCGTTCGATGCGCTGGCCGGCGCGTTCTGGTTTGAGGTATTTGCGCGAAGCTGTGCCTTGAAGAACGAAAAGATCGTGGTCATGCCGATGATCGCGGGAACGCTGGACGCGCTGATGCAGCCCCGGCTTGAGACGACCAAGCGCATCTCTGCCGGATTGCTTGACCAGATCGGCTTGGCATCGGGGTGGCAGGCGCGCATGCTCAGCGTTGATCCGGCGCAGATCCCTTCGGATGCTGACGGGCGTCCGCTTGCTTATGATCACGGGCGTTTGCGGCAGGTGTTCCGGATCAATCCGGTAGGGCCGGTGCGATCGTGGGAACCGGTTGGCTGGCAAGATGGTGCAGATGGTGTGCTGGTGCACCCGCTGGACGGTGAAGTGACGATTGGCGAGATTTCCGGCCCTTACCGCCGTGTCAGCCGGATCGTGAGCAACGTGCGCAATTTTGGCGATCAGAACAGCGGTGCCGAAGCCGCGATTGCGCTGGTGCGTTCGCACGTGAGCGTGGCGCAAATTCTGGACTTTGTGCAGACAGGCGGTGTGAGTGACGACATCGCGCTTTCCGCCTGGGTGTCACTCGCGCCCCGGGAAGCGGCGCGCGTTGAACTGCCATGCTACGGGATCAGCAAGGGGCACGACAAGATTTTGCTGATGACACGTCCGGTTGCGGGCGGTTCGGACATGAACGCGCAAATCGTGTTCACAAGCCTTGATGTTCACTTTAACAATCTCAGTATTGGCTGACATCAAGGGTGTCGCCACCTGAAGCATCAGGTTGACATTTTCGAAACTTCGCCGTTAGTTTGATGCATATTGTGGAGATTATCTTATAATGGACGGCGAAGTCGCATATTCAAGCCAGTATCATGAACCAAAGAGAAAGATTGAAACGCTCAATCCTACGGACATGGCCATCGGAGCCCCGTTTTTTCCGCTTCCCCGGTCATTCTACAAGGTTGATCCGCGCTTGAATATCGCCCAGCGGCGGCCGACACCCGAAGAGATTGCGAAAACTGTCCAGGACCGCGCCAAGTTCCGCGTCGGCGATTACGGCGATCCATACGTTGATGACGTTTTGCGCGCATTCCGGTTGCTGGAAGGCAAGAAGTTCTATCTGGAAATCGGGATCTTCGATCGCGGGAACCTTGCCTATATGGCGTCCTTGCTGGACAGCGATGCTGTGCTGATCGGGATCGACGTGCAGGACGATCCTGAGCGCGATGCCTTGCTGCGTGCATCGCTGAAGCCCGGGCAAACCTATCATTCGGTTATTGCGTCAAGCCGGTCACCCGAAGCGGTTAATGCCGTGCGGGCCATTCTGGGCGAGAACCGCCTCGATGGCGTGTTTATCGATGGTGATCATACCGCTTACGGGGCGCTGACCGATTACGCGCTCTACGAAGACATGGTTGCCGACAATGGCGTTTTCCTGTTCCACGACAGCGTGTGGGAAGGCGATGAAGAATACAAGGGCGCTTGCGACGCGCTGGATGAAATCAGCCGGGTTGAGCCGATTTACCTGATTGACGGTTCCAACCCCGTACGCCGCTTTTCCCGTCCGGTGTGGCGGGACAGCCTGTGGGGCGTGGTAGCGGTGATCTTTGCTTCCGACCAGACGTGGCGTAGCTAAGGACAGCCGGTGTAGGTGTCGAGCAGGTGCAATTTGTCTTCATGGATGAACAGATTGTTCCTGCCCTGCACCGTTTGCGTGAACTTTCCATCGGCCTCGGCGATATGTTTTATCTGATAGCCGGGGCCGAATAGCGCGAGCATTTCGCGGAACCGCGCTTCGAGCACCGCAGTGTTGAGAATCTTGTGGTTCTCATCAAGGATTTCGATGATCACGGCGGGCTTTTGGGCAGCGATTGTTTCGGCCATGCCTTTGACGACTTCGGTCTCGAAGCTCTCCACATCGATTTTGACAAGATCGACGCCACCAAAATGGGTGTCGATCACCAATTGCTTGCGATAGCGATCCTGATGCGCCAGCAGGTGATCGAGGCTGACGACCTGCACCTTTTCCGAAAACCACGGATCGGCGATGTTCTGTGCGACGAAGGTCTCGTTGCTCGACATTACATAGACGCCCGAAGGGTGCTGCAACTCCAGTTCGGCCAGTTCTGCCCCAAGGCCAGCGCGCACGGGCGCAATGTGGCCGTTGAAATCGTTGGCGGCGATATTCACCAGCAAGCGGGCGTAAGTGACGAAGGAGGGTTCAAACGCCATGACCCGGCAATGGGGATTGGCGGCAATGGCGGCCAGCGAAAATACACCGGTGAAGGCCCCAACATCATAGACCCACGATGATTGCCGCGCCAGATGCGTCCACAATTGCAAGGTGCCGGTTTCGAACGAGGCCGGGCCTGAATACATGTAATGCCCGGCAACGACATCATCGGCATTGGTGAACATCATGAAGGAATCGGTATCATGCGCGGCAACGCAGTTGACGAAACCGCGATAGCCCAATGCATAATTGCACCGCTCAACTTCATCCAATGGGAAAGCGCGATGCCGCGTTGCTTCGAGTGCTGCCAGATTTCTGCTTGAGAATGTATGGAAGTCCATGAAGCAACATCCTTGGTGAATACAAGCAGAGAAGGCTACCGGATCATTCACGCCATCATCAGCGACGCGGAAGGTCTTGATCCGGTAATACCGTTATTTTCCCGTTACAATTCTGTATATGTGTCTACCGCCAGATTGACGTCATCATACGTCATGGCTTGGCCTTTGTGAATGATCACGGCCCTGTCACAGATTTCCCGCACCAGATCCGTGGCGTGCGAGGCGAGGATCAGGGCGCGATCAGCGCGCTTTTCAAACAGTTCGTAGTGGCATTTGCGATGGAAGTTCTGGTCGCCGACCAGAATGATCTCGTCAATCAGGTAGCAATCGAATTCGATAGCCAGCGATAGCGCAAACGCGAGGCGCGCGCGCATGCCCGAGGAATAGGTCTTGACCGGCATCCGCAACTGGCTGCCCAGTTCGGTGAAGTCTTCGACGAAGGCGCGGACATCGGCATAGTCACGGCTGTAAATGCGGGCGATGAAGCGGGCGTTGTCATAGCCTGTCAGACTGCCCTGGAACCCGCCGGCAAATCCGAGCGGCCAGGACACCGACATATGGTGGCTGATCTTGCCCGAGGTTGGCATTTCGACCCCGCCGATCAGCTTTATCAGCGTGGATTTGCCAGCGCCATTGCGCCCGAGCAAGGCCACACGCTCACCCGGCTTGACCACCAGATTCACGTCCTTGAGAACCTGTTTGCGGCCCCCGCTGTGTTTATACTCTTTCGAGATATTCTTGCAGATGATCATTCGACAGCCAAAGTCCGGCGCACCTTTCGGCACAAGGTCAGGCCCACCAGAATGAGAACCGCCGAACAGCCCAGCGGATTCCAGATGTTGTAATAAGCGGTAACGTCTTCACCCCAGATGCCTTTGCGCATCATCTCCATGGCGCTCACAAACGGAGACAGCAGCAGATATTCGCGCAAGTCGGGTGTGAGCCACGATGCCATGGTGAACGAGCCCGAAAGCGGAATCATGATGTACGTGGTCACCGGAATGAACTTTTCCATGACCTCCGAGATTTCGGACAGGGGGCTGATGACAAGGCAAATGGAAAAGCAGAACAAGCCGTAAAGCGCCCATCCGCTTATGAACAATCCGATGTCTGCCGGAATCGGGAATTCATCAACGGCAATCAAGGCAATCGCGATCAGGAGATAGGCCATCATGCATCCCAGAAATTCGATGACGAATCTCGCGAAGATGAAATCCATGATCTTGATCTGCCGGTGATAGAGCAGGCTGCTGTTGGCGGTGAAAACAATGACACTTCGCTGCACGCAGTGCCGGAACAGCGTGATCGGGATATAACCGGTGGCCACGAAGGCGATCACGCTGATCCCGTGTTCCTCCGGCCCCTTGGTCAGTCGCCAGAGAACGCCGACCAGTACCGCGAACAGCAGCGGTTCAACCATGACCCAGAGAAAGCCGATGTTTTCACGCCCGAAACGCGTGGTCAATTCGCGGATGACGAGCGCGTGGATCACGCGGACCTGAACGGACCACGCGTTGCGCATTTTCACCCAACCGGCCCCGGCCATGCTCAATCGTCCGACGCGTGTTCAAGAATGCCCACTACAAACATCCATGCGATGAAATAGAGGCACAGTGCGGCAGCGGCGACGATCAGGATATTGATGAAGCGGCGGGGCAATATGGGCATATCGGGCACGTTGGGATCGACCACACGCTCAAGATAGAACTTCTGGCGTACCGCATCGGCTTTGGCCTGTGCCAGCGCGGTGTTGGCGGCATTGAGGCGCTGGGTTGCGAATTCCTGTTCGACCAGCAAATTCTCATACCCGCCAAGCTTGGAGGCAATCCCGCTGTTCGACCCGACGACGCGGCCATCCTGCAGGGCGATCTGGCTGGAAATCGAGGCGATGCGGTTTTGCAGCGCCGGGAGCGACGGATTGCCGGGCGTTACCCGCTGCATCTGTTCGAGCTGGGCCTGAAGTGCGGCGCGTTGCGCCACAAGGCCGCTGGAAATTTCAAGCACGCCTACGGCCTGACGCTCCGGATCGATCAGCGATTGGGCGTTGCGATATTGCGCCAGCGCCACCCGCGCCTCTTTCGCCTTGATCGTGGCAAGATCAACCTGCTTTTGCGCTTCGGCAATGCCGTTGTTCTCGGCACGCGAATTCAGGCGGTTTACGAGGCCTTCGCTGAGATTCAGAAGCTTTGCGTTGATCGCATAGGCGTCTTGCGCACTGAAGGCTTTGACCTTGATGACAGCAAGACCGGTGTCAGGATCGAGGCGCGCATCGACCATGTTGCCATAATAGCGGAACAGGTCTTCAAAAGTGTTCTGGCTGAACGGGCCGGGAAAGCGGGACAGGAAATCCGCACCGCTATTGGCAAACTGGTCACGAATGCCAACGTCCTTCTCCAGCGATTTGAGGGCATCGCGCGAGCGGACAAATGCCAAGACTTCGTTGGTCTGCTCTTGTCCGGCAGACAGGCCGGTTGTCTGGATAAGGTTGGCCAGGGTCGAGGTTTGCGCGCGCTTCTGGTCAGGGCTTTTGATCACGAAGCGGGATTCTGAAATGTACACATCCGATGCAATGAATGCGTAATAGAGCACCGCGATCAGTGTCGGAACAACAACGCCCAGCATGAACCAGCGGCGCTTTACAAACCAGTCAGCAAACGTGGAGCGTTTAGCCGTGACTTCAGCTTCGAAAGGGAAGGATTGTTCGACGTTCATACGCTTGTTTGAAAGAACCTTGGCCAGATGACGTGATGACTGAAGTTGCGCTACGCTAACACGCAAGTTGGCGCAAGTTGGCGCAATTCATCGGCCCTGCTATGCGACCCCAAGACCGGATAACTTGGGCGGTGCAGCGGTGTTTTGGGCATGCGCATTGCCACGCCGACCCCCTGCCGGATCGAAATCCCGCAGCGAATCGGTCCCGGCAGTCGGGTGAAGTCGGTTAGAGAATGCTTGTTTACAGGATGATCGTGCCGTCATTGAGCCCGACGAGGACGCCTGCGCTGCCGAAGCCGATGATATCGGCCAATCCGTCGTTGTTCATGTCGGCAATGGCGCGGTGATAGATGTTGTCGCTGTTCCAGCCCTGGTTTGCGCCAAAATTCAGAGCCTCCAGACGGGCAGCGGTGAATGTGCCGTCGACCTTGGCATAGCTTACCAGCGTTCCGGCGATGCCGAACCCGACGATGTCATCAAAGCTATCGCCATTCACGTCAGCCACAAGGCGCGGGAAGCTGTCGTTGTTTGACCATCCCTGATTGGCGCCAAAGTCGTTGAGGACAAGCTGGGCGGGCGAAAAGAGGCCGTCGGCGTCGGCGGTGGCGACCCACGTCCCGGCAATGCCAAAGCCGATGATGTCATCTTTGCCATCCCCGTTCACATCGGCCAGCTCGCGGTGGTAGGTGTTGTCGCTGTTCCAGCCCTGCGCCACACCGAAGTTGGCGACCGCTGTTTTTGCTGCCTGGAACGTGCCGTCGCCGTTGCCGAGCGAGACCAGTGTGCCGGCAGCGCCAAAGCCGATGATGTCTGAAAAACCGTCGCCGTTGACATCGCCCAGCGTGCGGGCAAATCCGTCCTGGCTGGTCCAGCCCTGATCCACGCCGAAGTTGGCTATGCCGATTGCCGGATCGGTAAACGTGCCGTCCGCTCTGGCCAGGGACACCCATGCTCCGGCTTGGCCGAAGCCGATCAGGTCGGCGCGGCCATCACCGTTGAGATCGACCACTTCGCGGGGGAACCGGCTGTTGTTTGTCCAACCCGCCGTCTGGCCGAAGTTGGACGAAATCAGCGCGGCATTGGCATATGTGTTCTGGCCCGAATTGTAAGATACCAGAACCCCGGAAAAGCCGAAGCCGATGACATCACCATAACCATCGCCATTCACATCCGCTGCGAAACGCGGGTTCTGGTTCTGGCTGCTCCAGCCATTCGCCGGATTGAAGTTTGCAATTACGCGCGGCCCCGGTTGGGCAAATCTGAACGGGCCTTCGGGCACATCGTAAACGGTTACCGCGATGGCCTGTGATGTGGTGAAGTTGCCATCGAACACGCCAACGGTCACGTCATAGACATTGTTCAGGCCTGCATCGGCTGGCGCTTCGAAATCGGGTGCGGTTTTGAAGGCAAGGGCGCCGGTTGTGGCATCGATCGAAAACAGGGCAGAATCGGCGCCGCCAGAGATCGAGTAAGCCAAGTCGGTATTGGCGTTGGTGCTGGTCGCCGTGACCGTGACGACCGAAGCACTGTTTTCTGCGATGAATGTTCCGGCAACCGCGCCGCCGCCCAGCGATGTGATGACCGGCGGGCTGACATCGGTATTGGCCATATACATGCGGGCTTTGATGCTAGTGCCGCTGGCATCCCCCAAGGTGCCGCTCGCATCCTGCCAGCTTACGACAAAGCCGCCGTCTGCGGTTGCAGCAACTGTCGGGTAGCCTTGAGCATTGGCGGTTTCGCCATTGACCAGCACTTCGCTGCCGATCAGGGTACCATCGGCCTCATAGACCTGCATCTTGATGCTGGTGCCGCTGGCATCGCCCAGAGTTCCGCTGGAATCTGTCCACGTAATCACGAAACCGGCGCTGGAAAGGCCGGTGATGGCGGGACTTGTCTGGTTACCGGCCAGCTCGGTATTGATCAGCAATTCTGCGCCGACGCGCGCGCCGGCGGCGCTGTAGATCTGGGCCTTGATGCTGGAGCCGCTGGCATCAGCCGGAGCGCCGCTATCGTCGGTCCAGCTGATCACAAAGCCGCCGTTGGCAAGGCTGGTGACGACTGGATCGGATTGGTCACCGGTGACCTGGCTGTTCACCAGCACTTCGCCGCCGACCCGGCTGCCATTGCTGCTGTAGATCTGGGCCTTGATGCTGGTGCCGCTGGCGTCGCCGGACGTGGCGCTGGCGTCTTTCCAGCTTATGACGAAGCCTCCGTTGGCAAGGCCGGTGATGACCGGGTCCAGTTGGTCATCGGTGACCTCGGTGTTGACGAGGAACTCGGAACCGACGCGCGCGCCGGCCGCGTTGTAGATTTGCGCCTTGATGCTGGTGCCGCTGGCATCGCCCAGCGTGGCGCTGGCGTCTTTCCAGCTGACCACGAAACCGCCACCTGTAAGGCCTGTGATGGCGGGGTCTGACTGGTCGCCGTTCGTTTCGCTGTTGACGCGAAACTCGGTGCCGACCCGGCTGCCCTCTGCATCATAAATCTGCGCTTTGATGCTGGAGCCTGTCAGGTCATCCAGAGTGCCGCTGAGATCGGTCCAGCTGATGATGAAACCGCCATTGGACAATGCGGTAATTGTCGGCTGCCATTGATAGGAATCGGTGTTTGTATTGACCAGAAACTCGCCACCGACGGGCGTGCCTGCACTATCGAAAATCCGTGCTTTCACACTGCTTAGGCTGATATCTTCCAGTGTTCCGCTGAAATCAATCCAGGTTATCACATAATTCCCGTTGCTAAGCCCTGTAGCCTTCGGGTCATACTGGCCTCCGACAACCTCGGAGTTGACCAGAAAATCCGTTCCATTGGGCTCAAATACAACAAACAT
>CAZSTP010000051.1:0-15810 GCA_964609325.1 uncultured Novosphingobium sp.
AGGTGAGCGCGGTGTTAAAGGTTGTGTCCGCACCGGCCATTGCGACTTCGCTGCCGAGCACGCTGCCGAGCACGCTGGCGACCGCGACGACCGCGGCCCCCTGGATGAGCGCGGTGCCCTTCCCTTTCATCGTGAGTTTCATGTTTGCATGTGTCCTTTTCCAAGCACCGTGATTGTCACGGCCTTCAGAATGAACAGATCAGCGCCGCCCGGAGCAATTAAGGAGCAGTTTAAGCACGCAAACGAATCGGGAGATTTCTGAATCTGCCAATTGCGAAGGCAAATTTTCTCGGAATTCTGAAAATGCAATTCCATTTACAGAAAATGCGTTTCCGTTCTTTGGAGCCATCAATTTCCTCCGGTGGAATTACAGTTCCCGCACCGGGAAATGCCAATCGCAAGCCGTTCGACTCTGAGCGACTGGCCAAACGAGTCATTTCCTTCCATTATGGTGAGAAATGCAGGCAGGCCCTGAGACTACGGCGTCGGGAACGACTATGGCATCCGGAATACGCAATGTGCGCATCAACCTTAGCCAGCAGTGTTTCGACCTGTTGGCCGATGCCATGTGCGATTTTTCCAAGAAGACGGGCCGTTTTCAGACGATGCGCATGACCGTTCAGGCGGCTTGTGAGCGGCTTGAGGGCCACAGTTTTTCTCAAGCAGAGTTTGAACAATTCCTCCGCGATTTCCCGATTGATGGTGAAATATGCGTCTGGCTTGAGATTAGCCCAAAGTGGGGCTCTGCATATGATGGTCTGCGCCAAAAGTTGAAGGAATTCACGGGAAAACAAGGAATTGATAAGGTTGTGATCCCCTTTGCCGTCTACGGCGCTATAAGCCATCACCTATTCTAGGTATGAACACGGGTCACCCGAAGGCTTTCGACTAACCCCTTGACAGTTTATGCCATCCCATAGAATTTTGTTCGCAGGAGGGATGAAAAATGCCTCACGTGAACTTGACACCTGAAACGGTCTTCAAGCCGGCTGCCCCAGATAGTGAAACGGTAGTCGCTTTCGCTGGCGGTAAACGCAAACTTTGCGAACAAGATCAATACAAGCAACTGATAAGTGCCGAGCTGGCGCGGCAGGGAACTTTTTGCGCCCATCTGGCTGACCGGATGGGCTTGTCCCGCGCCAAACTGCACAAGATTTTGAAGCAAAAGAGCCCGCTGTCTGACGATTTGCGTGATCAGATTTTTGACTTGCTTGGCATCGACCATGCTCGCGCGAAGTTCAGCGTGGCCCTTCTGCAGGATCATCGCGCCTATGCTGATCAAGCCGTGTTCCTTACGACCGAAAGTCTGAAAAGCTTTTATCTCGAAGTGATGACATGCCGGCGTGGCGCAATCGAGGTGGATCTTCGGCCAGCGATCATTCACGAAGCCGCGCGGCGGGCATACGACTTGCTTCTTTCGCATCAAGAGCGCGTCTTGCAGAACAGCCAGACCTTGCAGGCCTGACTGCGGAGCACGCATGGGGCCCGAGCATATCGCTGGACCCACCTCTATGTTGCGGTCGGGCTCCTCGCGGCGATCTGCTCGGGGCGTGCCTATCTCAATACGGTCTATGATATCCGAACGGGAGTGATCGCGCCGCCGACGGGTTCGACGCTGCGCCGGTTGCTTTGGTTTCCAAAGGTTTGGCTGCATTTCCAGTTGAGCTATTTTTGCGTCTACTAAGCATTCTGGCCATCGCTATCCTGTACGCGCACTACATTGGGTTCGCCGCATTAGTGCCTTTGTAGGTTATGAGGAACACCTCGCGGTAGCCTGAGGCTCGTACAGCGAGATTGGCAGCCATTGCTCGGGCGGCAACGGTCGAATTTGGGCTCCCAAGTTTAGTGAGGCGTACCCAGTTGGTTGTGATGGATTGCACGTAATTACGGGTCTCTGGGATTGCAGGAATGCGGCCCAGCGCAAGTGAACGACGTTCTGGCCCCGCATTGTAAGCAGCTAGGGCCAGATCCACGCGTCCAAAGCGATCAAGCTGCTGACGAAGGTAACGTGCCCCCGCCCTCATGTTGGCAAGCGCGTCCCAAGGGTTCCTTAGGTCAAGATATCTAGCTGTTCCCGGCATGACCTGCATCATGCCCATTGCTCCCGCCCCACTTAATGCCCAAGCCTTGTATCCTGACTCCTGAGCAATGACAACGTCCAGAAGGCCCTCAGGGAGGCCGTTTTCACAAGCTATCGCGGACATTGCTTCAAAATACGCTACTCGGCGGTTCTCCACCTCAAGAGGCAACCACCATGTCGGGCGATACCCATTCCGCAGGCACGATGAAAATGTGGAAGGCCAGGGGATTGGAGGATGTTTCGGTTCGAAAAATCCAGACAGGTCGTTTCCGCTAATTGCGTGGGTCCTCTCACCAATGCCGAGCGCATCAACCGGTTCAACCAACCCTTGCATGTGGCTGCTTAGCGAGACCCCGACGGCCCCCTGCTCGTTGCTGGCGGTAATCGCAACCGGAGAAAACCGGATAAGATCAACTTCTCTAGCCTTCGCGGCTGAGAAGCTAATCATTGCGGCAACGACGATCAAACTACGGTTGGATGAAATCACGACGCACCCCTCCAAGGTGGCGTGCGGATCTGATCGGGAATGCGCGTAAGCAAAAAATCAAAGATGGAAAGCAGAGTCAATCTCTGCGTAAACCCATCAGGTCAGCCAAGCAGCTGACCAGCGACAAATGTGTCGCGATGCTGCCACGATCCAATTTTTCAAATGGTGTCCAACCGCGTGACAATTCAGCGGCTGCGGAACATTGTAGGTCTCTCTGGCCCAGCGCTTTTCCTGCAAGTCACCGGTGAGCATGTGCGGTGCGAAAGCGACGAAAGCTCCGCGAGTTGGGTATAATTGACTGCGGGTAAAAGACACTTTTGAAGCAAAACCTGAAGCATTGGACCGGATTTATCAGGCCTGGTTTGGAGGTGGCCGACCGTTGTCGGATTGAAATGACCGATCGCTGTCGCTTGTGACACTTCGCCCGGGGGCGAAGTGTCACAGCTGACAAACGACGGACGGCAACAGAAGAGGGATTCACAGGATTCACCTTTTGTGCTCAAAGCTGAAGGATGGAGCGGCAGGTACAGCAAAGCGGTGTTGGAGGGCTTTATGCGGTGCTGAGCGAAGTATCGCGTCGACCGCGCTATGCCTTCCTGGTTCTGCAACTGGTTGCTGAGATTGCCAATGGGAAAGGGCAAGCTGGTCCTTATGTACCCACGCACGCGAAGCCGGTGCTGCTCCGCGAATGGCTTTGCACCCAATTGCTGCCCATGAGCGAGCAGGCAATGCGGCGGGGCGCCTTGCGGGCTCGGGTGACAGCGTCGCTGGCCACGGAATTGACAGGTGATCCCGGGGTAGACTGCCTGCTAATAGAAGGCGCTGTCGAAGAACAGGTTCTGGCGGTCGGTCGTGCCAATGTTAGCCGGGCCATTTCAGATCTCGTGCGCGCTGGCCTGGTGACCCGACACTATGCTGGGTACGCAACCGATCACCCAAACCGCGGTGGTGGGCGTAATGCGGTCTATGTTGTCCAGCCCCATGTGCTGAGGTTGCTAAGGCGACCAGTAGTTCCGGAAGACTGCGCCAGCGTCGGCGTAATACGCCAAGGTGAGTTATTCGCCGTCTGACATGTGACGCTTCGAAGGACATCCGGCATAGCGAGAACTTCTCAGTGTAACATATATATTATCAATCTTTGATCCTGCCACCGGGCAGCGATGACACTCGGGCTGCCATTGTCATACATTTTCGGCTTAGGTAATTGTAGGAAAAACCGAGGATGCCGCAGCCTTGCATTCTCAGTATTGGGATATGTACCGGCAGCGATTAACGAAGCACCTCGGCAAGGATCTGAACGTCCGGTAACAGGTTTTATCTTAGCAAAAGAGCCGGTAGCAGTGATCTGTTCCGGCTCTCGATTGCTTGTAATTTATGCGGTTGGCGTCAGTTTGGCAGCTTGGATGCTTTCTTGATCGCGAAGGTGGCCGATTGTGTCGGCAATTCACCGCCCGGTTGTCCGCCTCCGACCGACACCGTATAACGGCCAGACAGAACCTGCACTTGTCCTTCGGGCGAGACAGAGCTCAGATCGCGCGCGCCCAGCGTGAAGCGCACAGTCTGTTTTGCACCGGGAGCCAGGCTGACCCGCTGGAACCCGCGCAGCGCAATTTTGGGCGTGCCCGGAACTGCGGGAAAGTTCAGGTACAATTGCGCAACTTCATCACCCTGTCGCGCACCGACATTGGCCACAGTTGTCTCGACTATCACGCTTTGGGCGCCGCTCGTTTTCACTTTGACCGGGGTATAGGCAAACTTCGAATAGCTTAACCCATGGCCGAAGGGATAGACCGGGGTGCCATCGAAATAGCGGTAGGTGCGGCCCTTCATGGCAAAGTCTTCAAAAGCCGGTAGCTGGGCAACATCGCGATAGAACGTGACCGGCAGGCGGCCCGCCGGGTTGGCCAGACCGGCCACTGCGCGGCCAATGGCAAGGCCGCCCGCTTCACCCGGATACCATGCCTGAATGATGGCGCTGGCATTGTCCTTGGCCCATTCAAGGTTGATGGCGCTCCCGCTCATATTGATCACAACCAAGGGCTTGCCAGTCGCCTTGGCGGCTTTGAGCAAGGCGATCTGATCGGCGGGCAGATCAAGTGAGGTTCTGTCCCCGCCATTGAAGCCGGGCAGCTTGATCGAGGATTCTTCGCTTTCCAGCGTGGAATTGATGCCGACCACGGCGACGATGACATCTGCATCATTGGCTGCGGCGGCAAGATCGGCTTCGGGTTGGCGTGATACGCGCTGCCAGTCGAGTTCGCCAAAGTGAAGCGCTGGTACCTGCACCGCAAAGGTGAAGGGGTAACGCTGGCCTGCGACAAGATCGACCGTCTGGAAGACAGGCATTACCGCCGGATTGAATCCGTTCTTGATGTCGATTTTCGGTTTATCGGCAAATTGGAACGAACCCGCGATGGTCCTTGCACCAATGCGGTATGTTCCGGTTTCCGGCGCAATCAGAAATCCGCTGGCAACGGCTTTGCCACCGTCGGGCAATTGCGGCTGCGTGAACAGTTCGAAATTCACCAGCGGTTCCACGCGGGTTGTCGTTGGTGCTTCT
Source organism: uncultured Novosphingobium sp. (assembly GCA_964609325.1). Taxonomy (GTDB): domain Bacteria; phylum Pseudomonadota; class Alphaproteobacteria; order Sphingomonadales; family Sphingomonadaceae; genus Novosphingobium. The sequence goes on from CAZSTP010000051.1 coordinate 5,128, forward strand.
GCTGGCGTTGCGGTGAACGCGCGCATGAACTTTTCCATCAGCGATGTCGACTTGGGCTTGCTGTCGGGAATGAACGGATAATAGCGCATCGTCACGCCCGGCTTGCCGTCTTCGCTCAGCAAGGCAGACGTCGGCACGACATTACCGTCAGAGACGGATCCACCTGCCGGGACATATTTGATCCGGGCATCGGGCAGTGCCGCTTTCATGCCATCAAGAACCGATGGCAGATCAGCGGTTTCGCGCGCCGTATAATTGCCGCGCAGCACGCGCCGGGAATCTGCCAGCGGACCGACCAGCGCGATTTTCACGCCCTTGCGGTCAAGCGGCAGGACGCCGTCGTTCTTGAGCAGTACCAGCGTCTGTTCCGCAGCAGCCAGCGCCAATGCGCGATGTTCCGGCGTATTGATGGCCGAGACGGCAGGCGCCGGTTTGATGGCTGCGTTATCCAGCAGGCCAAGCCGGATGCGCATGGCCAGTCCGCGCATGACCGCCGTGTCCAGATCGGCCAGCGGCAGCGACCCGTCCTTGACGGCTTTCACATAGTTGTCGGATTGGCCAAAGGAATTGCGGTCAAACAGGCTTTCGGTGGCGCATTCGATGTCGAGCCCGGCCTTTACGGCAAGCGCCGAGCCTTCCACCATATTGCGTGCAAACTTGTGCGCTGTGGCAATATCACGCACCGCGCCGCAGTCTGAAACAACAACGCCGGTAAACTTCCAGTCGCGACGCAGGGTGTCCTGCATCAGGAAGGTATTGGCACAGGCCGGTTGCCCGTTGATCGCGCTGTAAGCGCACATCACCGATCCTGCGCGGCCATCGACAATCGCGGCACGGAATGCAGGCAAATAGGTATCGCGCATATCGTGCACGGACGCCGCGACATTGGCAGTATGGCGCGTGGATTCAGGGCCGCTGTGGACGGCGAAATGCTTGGGCGTGGCAACAATCCGGGGTGCATCGGGATTGGGGCCTTGCAGTCCTGCCACATAAGCGATGCCCATCTGGCCGCTCAAGAACGGGTCTTCGCCATAGGTTTCCTGCCCCCGCCCCCAGCGTGGATCGCGGAAGATGTTCAGGTTGGGCGACCAATAAGTGCGGCCCGCACCCAGTTCGAGCGGTGTACCTGCCCTGACCATGGCATCGCTTGCCTCGATGCCTTCAATGGAAATCTTTTCCGCAATCTGTTTGATAAGCGGCGCATTGAAGCTTGCGGCAAGGCCGACAGGTTCCGGAAAGTTGGTTGCGTGGGGGTGGAAGGCATAGCCATGAAGCGCTTCGCTCCACCATTGATAATCGGTCAGGTTCAGGCGCGGAATTGCAGGGTTCGAATTGATCAGCAGACTGGCTTTTTCCTCCAGCGTCATCTTCGCGACGATGGCGGCTGCTTGCTGTTCAGGGGTTGCTTCGCTCTGTGCTTGCGCTGGATTAGCAGTGCAAAGGGCAAGCGCGGCCATAACCGGAATAGCTGTGCGGGTTGATGTGATAGGCATGGGTGTATCCTTGCTTGACTTTGCGCGCGTGCGTTTTGTTCGGAAACTGCACTCAATCTGCGTGATGGGATTGTGGGGGAGCAGCCGCAACAGGACAGCGGCCCTCCCCTTTCCCTTATGGTTCCAGCCGTACGACCGTCAGTGAATGCGGCGGCAAGGTCAGCGAAAGGCTGCCGTTGCTGGCCGGGGCCGTGAACGGTTTGGGCGCCACGGTTTCTGGCGCATCAAACGTGTTCACGCTGGCATAGCTTGGGGCGTTCAGCACTTCGCCGACAGCGCGGCTTGCCGCAACGCCGGGGACGTTTGCCTTCACCACCGATTCCGCGTGGGGATCAAGGTTGACCAGTGCCAGCCACACCTTGCCGTCCTTGCCCCGCGCGGCCAGCGCATCGACCTTGGGCAGGGTGATCTTGTCGAACTTGTATTCACCGGCGTTGAACGTGACCGGCAGCAGCGTGGCATCCTGGAACGGCACGTACATCTTGTAGACGTGATAGGTTGGGGTCAGGATCATTTTTGGCCCCTCGGTCATGATCATGGCCTGCAACACGTTCACCATCTGGGCGATGTTGGTCATGCGCACGCGGTCTGCATGGCGGGCAAAGATGTTCAGGTTGATCGCAGCAGCCATCCCGTCACGCAGCGAATTCTGCTGGATCAGGAACATCTGTTCGGTGCCTTCCTTTGGCTTCAGCCAGACACCCCATTCATCAACCACCAGCGCCACGTGCTTCTTGGGATCATATTTGTCCATGATCGCAGAATGCTTGGTCACGGTGCGGTCCATCCATTGCGACTGCATCAGGACGGTTGCATATTCCTTTTCGCCGAAGCCTTCGGCAGGTTCGTTGAACGGCAACGACCCCCAGGTGTACTGATGCAGCGAAATGCCGTTGATGTCCCAATAGATCGGGCTGCGTGTTTTCCACGCCTTCATGATGACTTCGGTATAGGACGGATCGGCGCTGTTCGGCCCTGCGGCAACGAATTTCATGCCTTCGGGGTTGCTGGGCAGCGAATCCATCGGCTTGCCAGCCATCAGATCCTTGGCGATCAGCGAGTAATCAATTTTCGGCGCGGCCTGTGCAGGATTGTAGTTGTGCACGAAATGCGCAAACGTCTTCATCTTGGTGACGTATTCTTCACCCGTGAACGGCCCGCCACAACCCCACATTTCATTGCCGATGCCCAGATACTTGACCTTGTAAGGGGCTTTGCGGCCATTGGCGATGCGTTCCTTGGCAGCCGAAGCGGGCGCCACGGCGGTCATGTATTCCACCCAATCAGCCGCTTCCTGCACCGTGCCTGATCCGACATTGACCGAAATATAGGTTTCCGAACCGATCTGTTCGGCAAAGTCCATGAATTCATGAGTGCCAAAGGTGTTGGGTTCAACCGCGCCAGCCCACACCGAATTGACGGTGGTCTTGCGCTTGGCCACGGGGCCGATCGCATCGCGCCAGTGGTATTCATCGGCAAAGCATCCGCCCGGCCAGCGCACGACCGGCACCTTTATGGCTTTGAGCGCGCTCACCACATCGCTGCGGACACCACGCACGTTGGGAATGCGTGAATCCTTGCCAACCCAGATGCTGCCGTAAATGCCGTTTCCAAGATGTTCGGCAAACTGGCCGAAGATGTCGCGATTGATGACCGCGCCGGGTTGATCGACCTTGACGGTCAATTCTCCAAGCGGGCCAGGAGCGGCAGGTGCTGGTGCAACTGGGGCGGATGCAACTGGTGCCGCAGGCGCAACGGGCGCGGCTGTCTGGGCCTGCACAGATGCAGAGCAAAGCAGGGCAAACGCGGTGGCAGTCCGGCGCAAGGCAGAATCGCGCGGTGAAGAAATCGTGGGCATTGGCATAACCTCTCCGGTCATTGTTCGGATCACCATTGCGCGGGCGTCGGCCCCGTCGTGCTGGCCCGTGGTGCTGGTTGTGGCATAGATTGGATACCGGGATGTTTCAACGAGATATAATTCAATTGAACAATTTTTATCGATCCGCCATTCAGGCGCGGCTCCAATGCTTTTGGAAACTTGGCGACAACTGGCCGCAACAGGAGAATGTCTGGCATGCGACGCAAAGTTGAAGCCCCCTACCCCAGAGGCGAGGAGACCCGCGCCCGCATCCTTGATGTGGCCATCGAACTGTTCGGCAATCTGGGGTTCGACAGCGTTTCCACCCGGCAGATTGCAGCAGCGGCGGCAGTCCCGCAGGCGTCCTTGCGGTATTACTTCGTTAACAAGCAGGGGCTTTACATTGCCAGCCTTGAACGGGTTCAGAAAAGGATATTCCACCGGATGGAAGCGGCGTTTGAAAGCGCCGAAACGCTGCTTGCCGATGTGCAGACAGACCCCGAACGGCTGATTGATACCTTCTGCGCGCTGCAAGCCGCCATGGTCGATGCCATGATTGCAGACGATGCCGGAACGGCGGCGCTTATGGTCATCCGCCATGACCTGCCCTCGGCAGGCGGGGAAAGCGCGCTATCGGGCGATGAAACGGCAATTCTGCAGATGGGCACCTGCTTTGCCCGCATGATCATGAAAATCAGCAGCAGTCAGTTGGATGAACAATCTGCGGCCAGAATTGCCGGGCTTATCAACGGGCAGCTTACCAACATGTACTTGCGTCGCAATCGCCTGGCCCAGGACGGATGGGACATCACGCCTGAGCGACTGGCCTGGATCAAGGACATGATCGCATTGCACACCAGAGCTATTTTGAATGTCCATCATGCAGCCCATGGAAAAGGGCCGGACTGACCGCGACCGGATAATCCAGAAGCAGTTGCGCCATGCCTTTTGCCACCGGATCAATCCAGGTTGAAGCAAGGACGCCGCCTTCCATCGAATTCATCACGACAAAATTCAACGCTGACAAGCCCGGAACGCTGAACAGTTCCACGCCCAATGGGCCGCCCTGCCCCAATACGCGGCCATAGTGTTCGCCGACGCTCTTCTGTGTCAGTGCAGCAGCGATATAGGGCAGGAAAGCCGCATCACGCGCGATAACCGCGACGTTGAACAGATTGCCCTTATCGCCGCTTCTGGCCCATGCTAGCTTGATCAGTGGCACGCAAAGCGCAGGGTCTGCATCTTGCGCGGGCGCTGGCATGGCCGGCGTTGAAATGGGCCGCGGGGCGGCTTTGGCATCGGTGGGAACGGCAAAGGCGACCGGCTGCCCTTCAACCGTGGCGCGTTGTGAAACAGCAGATTTCGGCAACAGGAACCCGGCTATCCGCTGTACCGGCCTTACCGCCGCGCCGAGGCCCAGCGTCGTCCCCACCGACATATGGCTGATGGCAGAACCTTGTTCGCGCACCAGCAGTTGTGCGCCATCCTGATCTGCGTGATCGGCAACAATGCGGCATATCGCGGTGGTGGGGCCGCTGCCCGCGCCGCCGAAGACATCGCAACGGGTCCGTTCAAACGGCGGCAACTGGCTGGCGCGCAGCATCGTATTGGCGCGCGCAAACAGCTCCTCGCCGGTGCGTTTTGCCTTGGCTGCCGCTTCAAGGCCGATGATCGGCAGCGTGGCCGTGGCGCGCCAGCCCTGATCATACGTAATGCTGGCCTTGTAGGTATCGGTCCGGCCAAGGCCGCGCGCGCCGCTTACCTCAACCCGGTTCGGGCCGACTTGCACCAGCTTCACATCGGAAAAATCACAGATCACGTCGGCCACGTAATAGCGCTGCGGATCGCTGACTTCGTAGAGCAGTTGTTCCGATACGGTGCCGACCGAAACCAGTCCGCCGGTGCCTTCAGGTTTGGTCACGATCAGGCTGCCATCGGCGCGGCATTCGCCCACTGGCATGCCGATTCCTGCCCAATCGGGAACATCGCGCCAATCGGTAAACGTGCCGCCGGTGACTTGTGCTGAACATTCCAGCAAATGTCCCGCCAGCGTGCCTGCGGCAAGCAGGTCGAAATCGTCAGGCCCCCAGCCGAATTCATGGATCAGCGGGCCAAGCGCCAGCGCGCTGTCTACGGCGCGGCCTGTCACCACAACATCTGCACCCGCCGCCAGTGCCGCCGCAATCGGGAAAGCGCCGGTATAAGCGACAAGGCTGTTCAGGCGGTCGGCTGATTGCAGCTTTTCCAGGACCAGTGTGCCGTCAAACATGTCTGCCGTGGCAGCATCAACCAGTTCGGACGCGCGTTCGGTAAGATTATCGCCTTCGACAACGCCCACGCGTACTTTGAGGCCTGCTTTGTCCGCCGCCGCGCGGATGGCATCGGCGCAAGCGGCAGGGTTCAACCCGCCTGCATTGGCAACGATGCGGGTGCGCCTGTCCAGCAGGGTTTGCAGATGCGGGGCGATATAGCCGTGGACGAAATCAGTGGCGAAGCCCGAACCGGTTCCCGCAGCAAGTCCGCGCCCAAGACCGCCCATTACGGATTCAGCCAGAAAGTCGAAGATGATGTAATCGAGCCGCTCGGCCTTGGCCAGCAACTGGGCAATGCCCATGCGACTGTCATTGAAGAACGCCGTGGCTGCACCGATCCGGATGGTTTTGTTCATGCTTCACTTCCGTTCAATGCGCGCATTATGGCGGTGCGGGCCACGCGCCGTGCTTCGCGTGAGACGTGGGCGTCATAAACGCCAAAGGCATGGAATGCGCCGGGCCAGACGTGCAGTTCCACCGGCACCCCTGCCCGCGTCAGGCGGCGCGCGTATTCAAGCGATTCTTCGAGGAACAGATCAATCGCGCCGATGTGAATGTAGGTGGGCGGCAGGCCCGACAAGTCTTCAGCCATGGCAGGCGATGCGTGGCCGGGCACGGCGCTGCGGTCCATATCGCCCAGCAATGCGTCCCAGCCAAAACGGTTGTGTGCATGCGTCCAGCCGAAGTGGCCGGTATGCGGGTGGTCGCTGGCCGGGCTGCGATGATCGAGCATGGGTTCGGCAAGATATTGGAAGCAAGGCATCACCGTTCCGCGATCGCGGGTGAGCAGGCACAGCGCAGCGGCAAGCCCTGCCCCTGCGCTTTCGCCAGCCACCATGATGCGGTCCGGATTGACGCCTAGATCCTCTGCTGCGCCATGCAGCCACAGCAGCGCGGCATAGCAATCTTCAACCGGTCCGGGGAACCGTGTTTCGGGGGCCAGCCGGTAGTTTACCGATACGACCACGCAGTTCATCTCAACCGCATAGGCGCGGCTGTTGGGGTCGCTCATCTCAGCGCTGCCGCTGACCATGCCGCCGCCGTGGACGTGCAGAATTGCAGGCAAGGCCCGATCGCAGCGATCCGGCGGTGTATAGACCAGAACCGATACGTCCGGCGATCCGGCGGGGCCGGAAATGTGCCGAACATCGCAACGGACGTTTCGCAATGCTTCGGACGTGGGCTTGGGGATCGCCGCGACCATCTGTTCCAGCATCACCCGGTACTGCGGCAAGGTTTCGTCGGTGATGGCTTGCGTCAACGGTCCGTCGATGCCCGCGACAAGTTCGGGGTCAACCAGGTGGCGGCTCATCATATCTCCCAAATCAGGCAATCGGGTGCTGCTTTGCACCTCTGGTAATTCAACAATTGGTACTTCAACAATAGTCAGACAGGAACTGCATTGTTCGCCAGCAAGTGTTCGCTGGTCATGTCGGCACCGCTGTCATAACGGCCCCGCCAAGCCTTGTAATAGGCCGGAACATGCCCGCGTTCAGGATTGTGCCACGGCATTTGTGATTCGATGATGCCGGCAATCATCCTGGTGGTGGGCCACGCCGGAATACGGGCAAATGCGCCTTTGGTGCCACAAGTTGGTGCGCCCGGTACGTGTTTGGCAAATCCGGCATGGATCGCTTCAACGTCGGACTTTATGTGGCGCAGCACTTTGCCCAACTGCTTCATCCGATAAAAGCGGCTGCCGACCACATGGTTGTAGACCATGATTGCCGAGCTGCGATGTTCGATCTTTTCACAGAAATGCCATAACATCAGTGCGGTGATGCGGGGATCGCCACCACCAAACAAGGCTTCGCGGTGCTCGATGATCGTGCCGAACAGCGGCGTAAACGTGGCCTCGATATTGGCAGCATAAGCCAGATGGAAGTGCAGGTCTTCGTTCTTGTACAGTTCGTCATAGCGCGCAACGCTGCCGTCGAGCACTTCTTGCAAACCGGGATAACGCGTCAGCAGCGCTTTGATGTGCTTTTTGTGGGCCTGCGAATGCACCATTTCCTGCGCATTGAACGCGCGTGCCTCGGCAAGGATGGCGGGATTGGTGATAAACTTTTCGGCATCGCGCATGGCTTTGCACATGTAATGTTCAAAACCGATCACCTGGAACGTGACGGCATTCATCATCATTCCGAACGGCTGGTTACCGGGGTGCCAGTCAAACTCCACGCCATCGAAATTGAAGGGAAGTTTCCGCACTACCAGATCGCTCATCAACACAGTCCTTGCATCTTGCACAGGCACACACCTTGTGAAACATTGTGTATCATGCGTAAAAATGCGCGTAAAGACGCCCGAGAGCGTCCTGTCGGGAGAAGCGGTTTGTCTAACGCCATCACGCCTTTTCAACTGGCCGTTCCAGAAGCGGAACTGGCGGATTTGCGGCGCCGCATCGCGCAAACGCGCTGGCCTGAACGTGAGGCCGTGGACGGCGCGCAGCAAGGCGTGCCTTTGGCCGATGCGCAGGCGTTGTGCGCTTATTGGCATGATTCCTATGATTGGCGGCGGTGCGAATCGCACCTGAACGCATTGGGCCAATTCCGCACGGAGATTGACGGGCTGGGCATTCATTTCCTGCACGTAAGATCCCCCAACCCCGATGCCTTGCCCTTGATCCTGACGCATGGCTGGCCGGGGTCGGTGATCGAATTCCGGAAGGTGATCGGACCTCTGACCGATCCTGTGGCGCATGGCGGCACGGCCGCTGATGCCTTCCACGTGGTGGTACCCAGCCTTCCCGGATACGGTTTTTCAGACCGGCCTGCCCGCGCTGGCTGGTCGGTTGAACGGATTGCGGCGGCTTGGGTCACGCTGATGCAGCGGTTGGGATATGCCCGGTTCGTGGCCCAGGGTGGCGATTGGGGGGCTGCGATCACTTCAGCAATGGCGCAAATCGGGCCACCGGAACTGGCTGGCATCCATTTGAATTTCGTCGTTGCAACACCCGCGCCTGAAGATCTGCCGTCTTTGACCGACAAGGAAAAGCAGATGCTGGCCGATGTGCAGCGCTTCAGTGTTGAAGGCACCGGGTATTCCAGCATTCAGCGCACCCGCCCACAGACTCTGGGGTACGGGTTGACGGATTCACCGGCAGGTCAGGCTGCGTGGATTTTCGACAAGATGATCGCCTGGACCGATAGCGGCGGTGATCCCCTGTCCGTGCTTGGTTATGATGAAATTCTCGACAACATCATGCTGTATTGGCTGCCGGGCAATGCGGCATCTTCGGCACGGCTATATTGGGAAAGCTATCAGGACTTTGCCGTGCACGGCACGGACCTGCCGGTGGGTTGCAGCATTTTTCCCGGCGAAATGATCCGGCCATCGCGCGCCTGGGCCGAGCGCAAGTTTCCCAATATTGTCCATTGGGGTGAACTTGCGCGCGGCGGCCACTTTGCAGCGTTTGAACAGCCCGCGTTGTTTGTCGATGAACTCCGCGCCACGTTTGCAGGGCTGCGGGGGTGACACCACGCGGGTTGCAAGTGCAGTGGTTTACGACCGTCACTTCACACGATACACAGTGTTGCACACGCTGGCCCGGCAGGGCAAAAACGCGGCAACAAGCTGGGAGATGGAGGTTGGCAAGCAAAAGTCTGAAGCGCCAACCGGTGATCAGTTCAAAGCTGACCGGCCTGTTTGCCTATAACGACCAGCGCAAGCAGACCAACCGCGATAGGCTGTTGATTGCGGCAACGGACCTGTTTTGCAGCAAGGGGTATGCCGCCGTCTCGGTCGAGGATATTACCAGCGAGGCAGGCGTCAGCCGGGTCACGTTCTACCGCCACTTTCCTTCCAAGGCCGCTGTAGCGCTGGTGTTGTTCCAGCGGGCCGGCGAAATTGCGGGACCTCGTCTGATTGCAATTGGCGCGCGCGATTTTCGGGATCGGGCAACTGTCGTGCAATGGCTGGCCGATTTTTTTGAATTGAACCGGGAAATGCGCGGGATTGTCCGGGTGTTAAGCCAGGCCAATGTGGTTGAGGACAATTTCTCGGCAGAAGTGCGGCCTTACATCTTTGACATGATTACCGCGCTTGGCCGCACAATCCCGGCTTTTGCGGCTACGCCGGATGATCCCGATGGTGGCAAGCGTTATGTGCGGGCCTGGCTGCTGCTTTATACAATTCTGGATCAAAGCAATCACGCTGTCACAACCGAAAGCGTTTCAGCCCATCCGCAAATGATCGAGATTCTGGCCGACGGCTTTCTGGATCTTGTCACCAAAAGCACCACGGCCGGTTAAGGCGGTTAGATAATAATTTTGCATGGTAGGAGAGTTTGTCATGGGTGATGCAATCGCCGCTACAAAAGCCGGGCAAACTGTGCCGCAACGTGTCGACGTTGTCGTGGTGGGCGCAGGCTTTGCCGGGCTTTATGCGCATTACAAGCTCCGCCAGATCGGGCTGACGGCATTCGGTTTTGAAGGTGCGCCCGATGTTGGCGGCACATGGTACTGGAATTGTTATCCCGGTGCGCGCTGTGATATAGAAAGCCTTGATTACTCCTATTCCTTCGCGCCCGAATTGCTGACCGAATGGAAATGGAGCGAGCGCTTCGCCACGCAGCCGGAGATCCTGAAATACGCCAATTATGTGGCCGACCGTTTTGACCTGCGCCGCGATTACCAGTTCGATACGAAAGTCATCGCCGCTGATTTTGACGAGGCTGCAAACGAATGGGTGGTGCAGACCGACCGGGGTGACACGGTGCGCTGCCGCTATTTCCTGGCGGCTGTGGGCGGCCTGTCAGTGCCCAAAGCGCCGGAGATTGACGGCCTTGAAACCTTCAAGGGCCGTTGGGTCCAGACCGGTAATTGGCCCAAGGAGCCGGTTGACGTCAACGGCAAGCGCGTGGCCGTGATCGGCACCGGATCGTCCGGCATCCAGTGCATCCCTTTGCTTGCTCAGGATTCGGCGCACCTCACCGTGTTTCAGCGCACCCCCAATTTCAGCGTACCTGCGCATAACGGCCCGATTGATCCGGCCTATGAAGCGCAAGTGCGCGCCGATT
>CAZSTP010000052.1:0-15756 GCA_964609325.1 uncultured Novosphingobium sp.
GGTCAATCGCCGGAAACGCCGCTTTGGCCGCCTGTCCCATGGTGCTTCCCTTTTTCTGTGCCGATGCCGCGATCAGTCTTGCCAAGACAACACAACCGCTAACTTGTGTCGAGGACAGATCCAAGACCTGCCCAAAGGGGCAAGAAAATGTAATATTTCATCAGCATGGCGAGGTGCAAAATATTGCACTGCAGGAGCGCTCGATAACCCATCAAGGGGGCTCCGTTGTTCGCTTGTTGCAGTCTATTCAATAGCGTAGCATCCTCGCATTGGAGAGGGTTCAAGCCATGATTACACAACTGATCTATATGTCGCAGCCTTTCGGCTACGACAGTGCGACGCTCTCGGGAATATTGGCGACAGCGCGGCGCAACAATCCCAAGCATGGGGTGACCGGCGCGCTGATTTGTCGTCACGATATCTACCTGCAATTGCTGGAAGGTCCGGCACGGGCAATCGATTCGCTGTTTGAAGGCATCCTGGTTGATCCTCGCCACCTGGAAGTGAAGCTTTTAAGCCGGACCGAAGTTGCTGACCGGATGTTCCCGGACTGGGCGATGCTGCATGATCCGGCCCATTCGTGGCATTGCTCGCCTGACGACGTCAGTCGCGGCGCAATCGCCAATGCCAAGCCCGAAGAATTGCTGAATGTGTTTCAGCAGGCGGCATCCTGACCGCGGTGCGTGGTATCTTGAATCACAATTGCAGCTTCGAGGAACAGAAGATGGTCATAGCCTATGAAACGATCAGCGTTGAAAAGCGCGGAGCGGTTGATTGGCTGACGCTCAATCGTCCCGAAGCATTGAACGCTTTGTCCCTCAAGATGGTGGACGAGTTGAACGATTACTTCGGCGGCCTTTACAATGATCGCCAAACGCGCATTGTGGTTATGCGCGGGGCAGGGCGTGCGTTTTGCGCCGGATTGGATATCAAGGATCGCAGCACAAACGACCGCGCGGCTGATCCGTTTGGCGGCGGCTTCGGCTTTCAGGGGCATCTGGCAGAAGTCTACATCAAGATGCGGCGGTGCCCGCAGCCGATCATTGCGCTGGTGCATGGTGCAGCATGTGGCGGCGGGTTTGCCTTTGCTCTGGCGTCCGACATCCGGATTGCGGGCGAAAGTGCCAGAATGAACGCGGCTTTCATCAAACTGGGCCTGTCATCTTGCGATATGGGCGTGAGCTATTTCCTGCCGCGTCTGGTGGGGGGATCAGTCGCGGCTGAACTGATGATGACGGGGCGGTTCATCCACGCACCGCGCGCGCTGGCGACAGGGCTGGTCAGCGAAGTGGTGCCCGATGACCAGCTTGAAGCGGCCGCGCAATCTTATGTTGATGATCTGCTGGCAGCGTCTCCCATGGGCCTGCGCATGACCAAAGAGGGGCTCAACCTGGCTATTGATGCGCCAAGCTTGGAAGCTGCCATGGCGATTGAAAATCGCAACCAGTTGATGACTGCGGCCAGTCCGAACTTTGCCGAAGGGATGAACGCGTTTCTTGAAAAGCGCCGCCCTGTTTACAAGCCAGATTAAAGCCGGATCGGTCAATGTCACATCCCCGTTACCCGCACATTTTCTCGCCGTTGCAGGTAGGCCGCCAGAACCTCAAAAACCGCATCATCATGGGTTCGATGCACTCCGGCCTTGAAGATGTGCCCGATGCGGCAGAGCGGTGGCCCGCCTACTTTGTCGAGCGGGTCAAAGGCGGGGTTGGCATGATTATCACTGGCGGGATCACCCCCCATGCCAGTGGCGGCAAAGGTGCCAAGCTGAGCGAAGCATCAGAAGTGCCCCTGCATCGGACGGTGACGGACGCTGTCCACGCTGCTGATCCATCCGTGAAAATCTGCATGCAGATCCTGCATTCGGGGCCACTGGCCAGTGTTGATGAACCGGTGGGGCCATCGGCGGTCAAGTCACGGATCGCGCCGCGTGCCCCGGTAGCGCTGGACGAGGCGGGGATCGAAGAACTGATCGCCGCCTTTGCCAATTGCGCCGCACTGGCGCGCGAAGCGGGTTATGATGGCGTCGAACTGATCGGGTCGGCGGGCTATCTGATTTCGACGTTCCTTGTTGAGAAGACCAACCTTCGCACCGACAAATGGGGCGGCAGTTGGGAAAACCGCATGCGCTTTGCGCGTGAAACCGTGCGCCGGGTCCGTGCGGCTATCGGCCCGGACATGATCCTGATATTCCGCATTGCCGCGATGGATATGCTGCAAGGCGGCCTTTCATGGAACGAAGTGGTAAGTCTGGCAAAGGCGCTTGAGGCCGATGGCGTTGATGTGATCAGCACGCACTTTTGCTGGCATGAAAGCCAGGTGCCGACCATCGCCACGATGGTGCCGCGCGCTGCCTTTGCAGGCGTGACGGGCCGTTTGCGCAAAGAGGTGTCGATCCCGCTGATCACCAGCAACCGTATCAACATGCCTGATGTGGCCGAAGCCGTGCTGGCGCGTGGCGATGCCGATCTGGTATCGATGGCACGCCCGATGCTGGCCGACCCGGAATTGGTGAACAAGGCCTACGAAGGCCGCGAGGACGAGATCAACACCTGCATCGGCTGCAATCAGGCCTGCCTGGACCATACGTTCAGCGGCCAATTGGTATCGTGCCTTGTCAATGCGCGGGCCTGCCGTGAAACCGAGATAGCCATTCGTCCAACGAGTAGCCCAAAGCGGATTGCGGTTGTGGGGGCGGGGCCTGCCGGGCTTGCGTTTTCAACCATTGCGGCTGAACGCGGCCATAGCGTGACCTTGTTCGACGCAGCCGAAGCGATCGGCGGGCAATTCAACCTTGCCCGCCGCGTGCCCGGCAAAGAAGAGTTTGACGAAACGCTGCGGTACTTTGGCCGGATGATCACGCTGCATGGCGTTGATTTGCAGCTTGGCACGCATGTGGAGGCGGAAGATCTTATCGGTAAGGGCTTTGACCAGATCGTGATCGCAACCGGCATCAGGCCGCGCATGCCCGCCGTCGAAGGGATCGGGCACGCCAAAGCCGTGAGTTACATCGATGTGATCACGGGCAAGGCAGAGGTCGGCCAAAGCGTGGCGATCATGGGCGCAGGCGGGATCGGGTTCGATGTGGCCGAATTGATCACGCACGCCGGGACGTCTGCTGCGCTCGACATTGATGTATTCGCCAAGGAATGGGGCATCGATTTTCACAACCATCCACGCGGTGGGGTGACTGGCGTAGAGCCCGTTGTCGCGTCCAGCGGTCGCGAGGTTTTTCTGCTTCAGCGAAAAAGCAGCGCGGTTGGCAAAGGGCTTGGCCGCACCACGGGCTGGACGCATCGCATCACGCTTCAGCGGCGCGGCGTCCAGATGCTGGCGGGCGTTGAATACCGGCGGATTGATGATGACGGCTTGCATATCATCGTTGATGGCGCAGCGCGGACTCTGGCGGTGGACACGGTGATTGTTTGTGCAGGACAAGATCCTGCGCGGGGCCTCTATGACGAACTGGCGGCGCTCGGAGCCGATGTGCAATTGATCGGAGGTGCGTTTGAAGCGTCAGAACTCGATGCCAAGCGCGCCATCAAGCAGGCGACCGAACTGGCGGTGGCGGTTTAGGGTTCCATCCGACCAGATCAACTGCCCGGTGCCAACGCTGTGACACCGGGCCTTTGCAGCCTTAAGGTTTCGCTGTCAGCATCGGATATTTGATGCCGAGCTGATCGAGGTATGTCGGATACTTGGCCGGATCATAGTTGAACTTTTTAAGCTCGGGCCGGATGCGCTCCATCAATTCCTTGTTGAGATGGATGGCGGGCTGATCTTCAGGGGTCAGTACCGGATCGTACTTTTCATCCTTCATCTGCACGGTCTTGAAATAGGTCTTGGCATCGCTGACCAGCTTTGGCGTGGTCATCACATCCAGCACCGTCATTGCCACAGCCTTTGCTCCGGCAACCGCGCCCTTGTGGGCCACCGGCGTTGCCATTGCGATCGCCGAAGTCACATTGTGGCCGATCATGCTGGGGATGTTGGAGGGGAAGCGGATCGTGATCGTGGGCACCGTCCACATGATATCGCCGATATCGTCAGATCCGCCGCCCATCGAAGGCGTCCGCGTCTCCGGTGTCGAGAGCGGTTCTACCGTGGTTTTCAGCGGTGCGATCTTGAACTTCAGCGATTCCTGCACGGCCTTGGTGAAGGCCTGATCGTCGGCGGACCATTTCGGCATGCCGACCAGCTTGATGTTTTCATAAGCAGCTTCGGCCAAGGGCTTGTTGCCAAAATTGGGTGCAGCATAGCCCAGCACGCGGCGCTTAACTGTGGTGCCGGTGGCTTTTGCCGCCGCGTCAGCGATCTCGGTGCCGGTTTCGTAAAGTTTGCGGATGGAATCAAAGGTCTGCTCGCGGAAGTAATACCACACCGTGGCTTCACCCGGCACGATGTTGGGCTGTCCGCCGCCGTTGGTGATCACATAATGTGAACGCTGTGTCAGTGGCAAATGTTCGCGCCGCATGTTCCAGGCGATGTTCATCAGTTCCACGCCGTCCAGCGCGCTGCGGCCTGACCATGGCGCACCGGCGGCATGGCTGGTGATGCCCTTGAAGGTATATTCGACCGAAACCATGCCGTTATTGCCGCTATCACCATAGCCTGTGCCAAAGCTTGAGGCGACGTGCGTGAAGATCGAAACATCCACGTCTTTGAACATGCCGGCGCGCACGTAATAGGCCTTGGTCGCCAGCAGCTCTTCGGCCACACCCGGCCACAGCATCAGCTTGCCCTTGAGGCCGTGCTTTATCATCACTTCTTTCGAGGCAAGCGCAGCGGCAACGATCAGCGGCATGCCCGAATTGTGGCCCTCGCCATGGCCGGGGGCTCCGGGAACCATCGGCTTGATTTCGGGAACGCCCGGCATTTGCGACAGGCCGAGCAAGCCATCCACGTCAGATCCCAGAGCGACGACGGGGCCTTCGCCATTGCTCCATGTTGCGGTCCAGGCCGAAGGGATGCCAGCGACGCCCTTCGTGATCGTAAAGCCGTTCTTCTCAAGGATGCCGGTCAGATAGTCTGCCGTCTGGAATTCCTGAAAGCCGGGTTCCTGAAAGCTGAAAACGGAATCGACCATCTCCTGCACCAGCTTGGCATTGCCATCGATCAGGGCGGCGGCCTCGGTCTTCATGGCTGTTGGCGCTTTGGCGTGGGCTGCCAGCGGTGTGGTGGCCAAAAGCAGGGCGGCGAAGGATTTTAGCGTTTTGTTTTGCACATTCAGGCTCCGTCGATCAGTCTTATCAACCGGAGTGGCCGCGCTCGGGCGAGCCACTCCGGTTTTGGCTTTGGCTAGATTTTGAGGCGCACGCCCAAACGGAACACGCGGCCCAACACGTCATACAAACTGCGATTGGTTTGCGGGTAGGCAGGCGTGTTGTCCCCCGTAGGTCCGTTGCCGACGAGCACCGGATCGGTGTTGAACAGATTGCGGACGTACAAGAACACTTCCGCATCGGTTCCGGCAACAGCAAAGCGCTTGGTCAACGATGCATCAAGATACCATTGGCCAGCAATCTTGTTGGTATTGATCGTGCGGAAGTCTGCGGTTGAGGCCGGGCAGCCGGTCTGGCATTCGATGAAGTTATTGCTGTAAACGCCGCCCGAAAAACCACGGCCAACAAAGTTCACCGACCAGCTATCTGCATCGTAGTTCGCTGAAAGACGGTAGTTCCATGACGGCGTGGCGTCACCGCCACCAGCGTTCTGTCCAGCCAGATCGACAGGGACGTTGATACCATTGTCGGTGACGTTTGTGATGTAATGCGACGCAACACCGCGCAAGGTCAGGTTCCCCGCCGCAAATGGCGTGCGATAGCTGGCTTCAAAATCGATCCCGCGAGTTTTGATCGAAGCGAAATTGAATGGAACCAGAGTGATCGTGCTGATGTCGTTCGGTGTTGTAAAAGCAATCTGATTGCACTGCGCTTGTACGTTCTGTTCAAAACACAGATTGGCTGTGGTTTGTGCCGTCAGATTTTGGATGGCATCGGCAAGCTTGATGTCGAAATAATCAACTGATGCGGCAAAGCCTGGCAGGAATGTGGGCGTAAACACTGCGCCCAACCCCAGTGTTTGTGCAACTTCGGGCTTGAGATTGGTATTGCCCGTAGTCTGTTCAAGGAATGAATCGGATCGCTGCCCACCGCCTGGAAGCAGCACGTTGACAGAGTTGGTGCGGGCCGTGCCCGGTGCAAACAGATCGTTCAGGTTGGGCGCGCGGATATCGCGTGAACGCGTTACGCGGAACTTCAGATCATCGACCACCTGCCATGTGCCGCCGACTTTCCACGTGGCAACCGTTCCCGATGTCGAATAATCTGTTACGCGCAAGGCACCGTTGAAATCGAGGCCATCATAAAGCGGGAAGACGGTTTCAATAAAACCTTCCTTGACGTTGAAATCGCCCGTGGTGACCCGGTAATTGCCATAGAGGAAACCGAGATTGTTCGGCGCATCCGGGCTGATCGTGCCAACAACTGATTCCTTGCGATATTCAGCGCCGAAGGCAAGGCTGACGGGGCCTGCCCAGTTGGTCCACAAATCATTGGTCTGGAAGCTGAACGCCGCAACATCCTGCTGGATGCTCTGTTGCCGCGAAGGCTGTAAGCCATCGTTGAAGATGTAATTGAGTGCGGCATCGCTGACCGGGCCAACGCCGATCCGGTTGAGCGGGACGCAGCCATTGGTCGGGTTGGTGATGGTTGACCGGCAAACGATCCTGCCATTGGAAACCACGGCATCGGTCGCAAGCGCCAAACGCGCGGTATTCCACGTATTGGTCAGTAACTCGTTGGTTCTGGCAATGCCCAACTGATAATAGGCATCATATTTCCAGGAGATGCCGCCGGTTGCCACATCGCCTTTGGCACCGATAACATAACGCGATACCGAGCGGGTGTTATCGCTGCCTTGAGCTGGAATACCAGCGTTGCCAGTGCCAATCGTTACACTGGTCAGATTGTTTGCGACCATAAGGTTGCGAAATGCGGTAGGCAAGAAGGCGTTGTCACGCTGGATAACGGCCGCATGCGGCGTACCAAGCGGTGAGGGCGTCTTTTGATAGAAGCTTTGCCCTTCGTAACGCGAGTATGATCCTTGGGCGTAGATCTCGATCGCTGGCGAAATCTCAAAGCTGGCGCGGGCAAAGAGATTGAGGCGCTGTTCATCAGGAGCGAGCGAGTTTGAACTGAAATGACCCTCGCGGCTGATCAGATAATCGCCGCCCTGCATCCACTGTCCGCGAGCGGGACCATAAGTGAACTGGTTAAGGCTGGCCTGACCTGTTGCGGGGTTGATGGCGCCGAAATACGTGCCGCGCAAGGGGCCCGAGCTTACAATGCCGCCGGGCGTGAACTGGTGCGTGCCAATACCGCTAGCCACCAAACGCTCAGGCAAACCATTGCCGGGGACATAGGCGGGGTTATCGATCTGGAAGAAGCCGCTGTTCTGCCATTTGCGGTCATATGTATCGACACCCTTCTGGGTGAAGTAGTCGCCAGCCAGCAGCAACTTGCCGCGCCCTTCGGAAAACGGCACGCCTGCGGTCAACCGGACCAGATGGTTGGGCACATCGCCATAGGTGGTGACGCCGTGTTCGTACTCGGCTTCAAGCCCGGTAAAATCTTTGTCGAGGATGAAGTTTACAACGCCTGCAACGGCGTCTGAACCATAGGCCGACGAAGCACCGCCGGTCACCACTTCAACGCCTTTGATAAGGCCTTGGGGCACGGTTTGCACATCGACAAGGCCGACCGTGGATGATGCCACAGAACGCTGCCCATCAATCAGGATCAACGTGCGGTTCGCGCCCAGATTGCGCAAGTTGACCGTGGCAATCCCGGCCTGTCCGTTCGAAAGCGAACCCGAGTTGGTGGAAGAAGACTGGCTACCGCGCACAGCCGGAAGCGTGCTGACATAGTCGCCAATGTTGGCTTGCGGTTCTGACTTGAGTTCAGCCTCGGTTACCACGTTGACAGGCGTCGGGGCGTCATAGCCATCGCGGACGATGCGCGATCCGGTGACGGTGATTTGTGCGGCAACGTCGCTGTCAGATGCCTGTTGTTCCAATGCAGGGGCGGGTTCGGGCGCAGCCTGCGCATATGCGGCTGATGCCACGGTGACACAAGAAAGCGACGCAGTGCAAAGTAAAACCCTCTTGATATCAAATATCCGGTTTGCACGTTCGAAATTCATTGAAACCATAAGTGCCCCCATTTTTTGGTTGTATTAAGCCTTTAGTTATCCTCCTGATTTTAATTATTGTTAATATTTGGATATGCGTATTGATATTGCGTCAAGTCTGTGATCCTATGTCAATGGAGATGTGATGGCAAAACCCTTGTTGGGATTCGCGAATTCCGGTGTTGACTCAATGCAAGGCATTGTTTCGCAGATTTATTTTCCAGGTTAGTCCGGCAGATCAGAGGCTTTGGCATGACAAATCGTAACCGCAGCAAAGCGTTTCGCCGGTCCCGGCTTTGGGTAGGATGCGTAATGACGGTGGCGCTGGCGCTAGCGGCAAATGGCGCGCACGCAGCGCCATCTGTGCCTCTGTCAGCCAGCGCTTCCGCGTCCGTGCGGATGGATGGGTTCGTGCCTCTCGTTTGGGATCAGGCCAAGGGCCGCATGCTGATCGAAGTGCCTACGTTCGATAGTGACATCCTCTATTATGTTTCCGCAGCCAGCGGCGGCGGATCGGTGGAATTGCCGCTGGATCGCGGCATTCTGGACAGTTCGGTTATCCGTTTTCAACGCGTCGGACAGCGCGTTCTGGTGGTTGAGGTAAACACCGGCTATCGCGCTACCGCAGGTTCGGCGGCCACCTCGGCGGGCGTTGCCGATTCTTTCCCGACATCGGTCCTGGCCAGCCTTCCGGTGGAATCAGAGGCGGGTGGCAAAGTTGTCGTGGATGCCACCGCATTGTTCATGCGCGATGCCGCCGGGGTTGAGGCGATGCTGAAGCGCGCCAATCAAGGTACCTTCAAATTTGAAGCCGGCCGCAGTGCATTTCATTTGCCGCGCACCAAAGCTTTTCCCGAAAACACCGAAGTTGAAATGATGGCCACCTTTGGCGGTGATGGCCCCGGGCCACTCGTGCGCAATGTTACGCCTGATCCGCGCACGATGACCTTGCGCATTCATCACAGCTTTTTGAAAGCGCCAACGGGATATGTTCCGCGCCTTGGTGACCCGCGCATCGGGGTGAGCGAGCTTCATTTCCGTGACTATTCCAAGGACTTTACCGAGCCTACCGAGACCGCGTGGGTAACGCGCTGGCGTTTGGAGAAGAAGAACCCTTCGGCCGCGATGAGCGAACCGGTAAAGCCGATCACCTTCTATTTCGATCCAGCCATTCCTGATCCCGTCCGCACCGCGATGAAGCAGGGGACGCTGTGGTGGAACAAGGCATTCGAGCAAGCGGGTTTCATCAATGCCGTCAGGGCCGAAGATGCGCCCGCCGACATGGACCCGATGGATATCCGCTATGCCTATGTCCTGTGGATCAACCGTGACGAGCGCGGCTTTTCCAGCGGCGGGACATATCGCGATCCGCGCACGGGCGAAATCATCGGATCGAAAACGCGGATGGATACACACCGCATCCGTACCATCGCCAATTACTGGGACGCCTAAAGCGGCGGATTACCTGCCGATGGCGCCGGGGTAACCATCGCAGACCCCGCCTTGCTCACGCCGGGAGCGCTTGCCAATATGCCGGCCGGGCAGCGTGACATGGTGCTTTTGCGGCAAGCACTGCTCACCGCACATGAACTGGGCCATGCGATCGGCTATCAGCATAACTTCTCATCCAGCCTGGATGACCGGCAATCCGTGATGGAATACCCCACCCCGCGAGTCAAAGTAACGAACGGAAAGATCGATCTTTCGGATTCCTTCCAGAAGCAGATCGGTGCTTATGATGCCGCGATGACGCGCTATGCCTATTCGGTGTTTGCGCCTGCGCAGGAGAAGGCGGGGCTGGAAAAAGTCATCGCCGACATGCGGGCGGCAGGCTTGCATTATGTCCCCGAAACCGATCCGCGCTGGACATGGTATGATGATCGCGCAACGCCGACCGAGTATTTGAAAGAAACTTATGCTGCCCGCACGATCCTGCTGAAAACCTTCGGGCAAGGCGCGTTAACGCCGGGAGAACCGGTGGGCGCACTGCGCGATGCGCGGCTGTGGATGACGTACCTGCATCACCGCTATGCCATTGAGAGCGGGCTGAAATACATTGGCGGGATGTACCAGAACTATGTGGTGAAGGGCGATAGTCTGCCGCCGACCGAGTTTGTGCCAGCCACCTTGCAGCGTGATGTTTTGGGGTTGCTGCTGGATGCTGTTCAACCAGCGGCGCTGGCTATGCCTGAGCCGCTATTGGAACAACTCGTCCCGTCACCCGGCAGCAACCTTGAAGACATGTCGGACGATCCGGTTTTTGACCAGTTGAAGGCCGCGCGGATTGCAGCGGCGCTGGTGCTCGAACCATTGTTCGATGGTGGACGCGCCAATCGCATGTTGGCACTGTCCGCGCGCAAACCCGATACGCTCACCTTTCCGCAAATGATCGACGCAGTCATGGCGCGGACATGGGGCGCACCGCGCGGTGCCAGTAGCGCCGAATTGGCGTTGCGCATTGCGGTGCAGGGCGTAGCGCTTGATGCCATGATGATGCTGGGCGCCGATGACAAGGCCGCTCCCGAAGCGCGGGCCTATGTCTTGGAAAAGCTGCGCGGCTTGGCGGCATCGATCAAGCAGAGCAGCGATGCTGATTCGATAACCCAGGCCTTCCGTCGCCAAAGCGCAGCCGATATTGCGGTTTACCTCACCGATCCCAAAGCCCACGCGCCCAAAGCTGTTTCGCCAGCCTGGGGCAGTTCGCCGCGATCCCGTTTCCCGCTGCCCCCCGGACCTCCGCTTGGCTAAGATGCAGGTTTAGACACAATGTCAGCTGCCTCTGCCGGGGTGGCAACGGGTTCGTCGCGGTCTTTGCGTTCGGAGTAACGGTCGACCAGATGGTCGGCATGCGGGCGCATCAGGACTGTGAACCGCACAAGCTCTTCAACCACATCAACGATCCGGTCGTAATAGGCAGAAGGCTTCATCCGCCCCGCTTCGTCAAACTCTTCATAGGCTTTGGCGACCGAAGACTGGTTGGGGATCGTGAACATCCGCATCCAGCGCCCGAGGATGCGCAAAGTGTTGACGCTGTTGAATGATTGCGAACCGGCGCTGACCTGCATCACCGCCAAAGTGCGGCCTTGTGTCGGGCGCATGCCTTTATAGGCCAGAGGCAGGTGATCGATCTGCGTTTTCATGATGCCGGTGATCTGGCCGTGGCGTTCAGGGCTGCACCACACCTGACCTTCAGACCAAAGTGAATGGGCGCGCAGTTCGGCAACGGCGGGGTGATCATCGTCCTTCACCTGATCGGGCAAGGGCAGGTCCGACGGATCGAAGATGCGGGTTTCGCAGCCAAAGTATTGCAGCAGCCTTGCCGCCTCTTCGACCACCAGCCGCGAATAGGAGCGTTCGCGCAAGGAGCCGTATAACAGCAGGATGCGCGGCGGCGGGCTCAGCTCACCCAAACCCGAGGCCGGTTCCCGATGCGCGTATTCGGGCTTCAGGGCGGGAAGGTGATCCGGATCGGCAAGGTGGCGCAAGCGTTCGAAATTCATGGTGGTCACGCTCCGATGCCTTTTGCCGGCACGGTGTCCGGAAACCAGCGCTTCCCGAGCCAGAACGCGACGTTCACCAGCAAGATCAGCACCGGCACTTCCACGAGCGGACCGATCACGGCTGCAAAAGCGACCGGTGAGGCAAGTCCGAACGCGGCAATGGCAACGGCGATGGCCAATTCGAAATTATTGCCCGCGGCGGTGAAGGCCACCGCTGTGGTGCGCGGATAGTCGCTGGCGATCAGTTTGCCCATGAAGAAGCTGATCGTGAACTGGACCACGAAATAGATCGTGAGCGGGATCGCGATGCGGATCGTGTCTCCGGGCAAGGTCAAGATGTCGCGGCCTTTGAGGCTGAACATGGCAACGATGGTGAAGAGCAAGGCGATCAGCGTGATCGGGCCGATGCGGGGCAGGAAGGTCTGTTCGTACCACGTATTGCCCTTTGCCTTGGCCAGCCATTGGCGGGTCAGGAATCCGGCAAGGAAGGGAATGCCAAGGTATACCAGTACGGCTTCGGCAATGGTCCCGAAGCCGACGTTTATAACGCTGCCATCGAGCCCCAGCAGCGGTGGCAGGAACGAAAGGAAAAACCACGCATAGACGCTGAAGAACAGGATCTGGAAGATCGAGTTGAACGCAACCAGCGCGGCGACGTACTGGTTGTCACCCTTGGCCAACTGGTTCCACACGATGACCATGGCGATACAGCGGGCAAGGCCGATCAGGATCAGTCCGGTCATGTATTCCGGCTTGTCTGACAGGAACAGCACCGCCAGCGCGAACATCAGCACCGGGCCGATGATCCAGTTCTGGACCAGCGAGATCGCCAGTACCCGCTTGTCCTCAAACACGCGGGGCAGTTCGTTGTACCGCACGCGGGCAAGGGGCGGGTACATCATCAGGATCAGGCCGATGGCGATGGGGATGTTGGTGGAGCCCCATGACATGGCATCAATCGCCTGTGGCAAGCCGTCAAAGGCCGAGCCCAAGCCGACGCCGGTGGCCATGGCGAGGAATATCCAGAGCGTGAGGTAGCGATCGAGGAACGACAGGCGTTCAGGCTTGCCCGAGGCCGGTTTGGTCCCGTCCATTATCGGGCCGTCACGCGATTGCCATCGGCGTCGATCACCACTTCGCCGTCTTCCTTGGCGAAGGCGGCGCGCTGGGCTTCGGGGAGAAGATCGAGCACTTCTTCGGAAGGGCGGCACAGCTTTACGCCGAGCGGCGAGACGACGAGCGGGCGGTTGATCAGGATCGGGTGTTCGATCATCGCATCGATCAGTTGCGCGTCGGCCAGATCCGGGTTGCCGAGACCCAGTTCGGCATAGGGCGTGCCCTTTTCACGCAGCAGCGCGCGGGCGGGGATGGCGGCGCGGGCGATCAGGCTTTCCAGCATGGCGCGGGAGGGCGGCGTCTTGAGATATTCGACCACGTGCGGTTCGATCCCGGCGTTGCGGATCATCGCCAGAGTGTTGCGCGAGGTGCCGCATTCGGGGTTATGGTAGATGATGATGTCAGCCATGGTGTCCTCAAGCTTTGCAGGGCAGGGATGGGGCGCAGTTCAGGTCTGTGAACAGATCACCGCACATTTCGGGCGCCCCCTGGCAGCAGTCTGCAAGCAGGAACACGAGCAGGCGGCGCATGCCGGGGTAGTCGGCGCGGTAGTGGATCAGGCGGCTTGTCCGGGTGGATTGCACAAGGCCCGCGCGTTCGAGCGTGGCCAGATGATGCGACATGGTGGAGGGCGGGACGCCCTGCGTTTCCGCGATGGCACCGGCGATCATGCCATCAGGGCCGGCCTTTACCAGCATGCGGAACACCGCGAGACGGGTTCCGTGGGCGAGGGCGGCGAGGGCTTCTATTGCGCGGTCCTGGGGGGCGGGTTCGTTCATGCTTGCACCTTTTGCAAGTTGATGAAGTACATGCGCGGCCAGGTATGTCAATTATTAATTCGATAGTTTTCGAAATATGGGGCGGGAGTGCGGTAAGCCTCCCGCCAAAGCCGTCAGGCCAACGCCTTATACCGCATCGGCGACCCCCATCACGCACGTGGCCTGACTGGACAAGGTGCCGCCGTTGCCGTGCGCCATGGCGATCTTTGCGCCGCTGATCTGGCGCGCGCCCGCTTCGTTGCGCAATTGGCGGATGGATTCGACCATGGTGAACAGGCCGTACATGCCCGGATGGCAGAACGAGAGCCCGCCGCCATTGGTGTTGACCGGCAAGCTGCCGCCCGGTGCAATCGCCCCGCTGGCGACGAATGCGCCGCCTTCGCCTTTCTTGCAGAAGCCGAGGTCTTCGAGGAACAGGATCGTATTGATGGTGAAGGCATCATAGAGGTTCACCACATCAACATCGGCAGGGGTGAGGCCTGCCTGGGCCAGGGCGCGTGCGCCCGATTCTTGGGCGGCGGTGACGGTGAGATCATCAAGCTGCGAGATTTCCGAATGCCACGTGGCAGAGGCCGTTCCCAGAAGCGAGATCGGCGCTTTGCGCAGGTCTTTTGCGCGGTCCGCGCGGGTCATCACCACGGCGGCGGCGCCATCGGTGACCAGACAACAGTCTGCCACGTGCAGCGGATCGGCGACCAGGCGGGTGGACAAGACATCATCAATCGACAGCGGTCCCTGCCGGAAGGCTTCGGGGTTGAGATTGGCCCATTGCCGCGCGGATACGGCGACCGATGCCAGATGTTCGGATGTTGTGCCGTAAAGATGCATGTGGCGCGATGCTGCCAGAGCATAGGACGCAACGGGGTTGTTCGGGCGATAGGGGTGTTCGAACACGGATGGTGCCTGCGCGCTGACCAGTTTGCCTGCGCCCGTGCGCTGGTTGCTGCCATAGACGATCAGCGCATAATCGATCAGGCCGGCATCGAGCGCGAGCGCGGCCCATTCGGCATGGCCGAGAAAGGCCGAGCCGCCGGTGCGGCTGTTGTTGGTCATCTTGGGGCGGATGCCATAATATTCGGCAATGCTGAGGCCCGAGAGGAAATCTGCAGGAAGGCAAATGAACAGGCCGTCGATTTGCGAAAGCGAGAGGCCCGCATCTTCAACCGCCAGGCGTCCGGCCTCTGCGGCCAGTTCCATCGCGGTATAGCCCGGAGCCTCGCCACAGCCGAAGGTTGCCGCGCCGACGAAGGCGGCTTTGCCGCGCAAGTGTGCACTTGTGGTCATGCTGCGGCCTCCGGTTCGAAAACGAGGATTTTGGCATCGTCAGGGCCATCGACGATGCAGGCGCGCACGCGCATGCCGATGCGCACGGCATCGGGCGCAATGCCCTGGACATGGGTCATCATGCGCGGGCCTTCATCGAGTTCGACGATGGCGATGTTCACATCGGCGGCAGGCGGCTTTACCCGTTTTACGGTGGTGGCATAGACGGTGCCAAGGCCGCTCGGCTGTTCCCACACCATATCGGTAGCCCCTGTTTTGGGAGCGACCATACGCGGGTAATAGACCCATTCATCCGTGCTGGGCGAATGCTGGAGCATGAAGCGGCCTTCCGCCAGATGGCGGAAGTAAGTCGATGTAGGCGCTGCCTGCGTCAATGCGATCTCCTGTTATGTTGGCGGAACGGTGCGCGATCATGATACGCTTCTGATCGGGCATCTTAACTATGATTTCGAATGATTTGGCCGAATGATTTGGTGCAGAATGGCGATTGGATGCTGTCTTGCCAGATTTCCGGGCGAAACAGCAACGGCTTGTCCAAACCTGTAGAATTCTGTTTAACCAGCGTATGACCAGCCAACAGACTTGCGTGAGTTCCGATCCGCCACACCAAGGCATGCGTCTGGTTGAAGGCGGCCGGTTTATCATGGGATCGGAGACGTTCTATCCCGAAGAGGCACCGTTGCGCCCTGTGAAAGTAGATAGCTTCTGGATCGATGAAGTGCCTGTGACCAATCGCGATTTCGCGCGCTTTGTTGATGCGACAGGCTATGTCACGGTCGCTGAAATTGCGCCTGATCCGAAAGACTATCCCGGAATGTTGCCCGGTATGGATCGCGCCGGATCGCTGGTATTTCACAAAACCGCAGGGCCGGTCGATACGGCCAATC
>CAZSTP010000053.1:0-15617 GCA_964609325.1 uncultured Novosphingobium sp.
AGGCCGGCCACCTCATCTTCGTGATCTTCTGGATGGCGGGCCTGTTCATGCTGCCCCGCTTCTTCGTCTACCATCAGGAAGCGCCCGAAGGTTCGCCCGAAAACGCGGTGTGGGTAGACCGTGAACGCAAGCTGATGAAGATCATCATGTGGCCCGCGCTGGTGGTGGTCTGGGTGCTCGGCCTTGCGTTGGCTGTCAGCATCGATGCTTTCCAGCAAGGCTGGTTTCACGTGAAGCTGGCTGCCGTGCTGGCGCTCACCGCCTATCACTTCTGGCTCGCCAATTACGCCCAGTTGCTCGCTGCCGGGCAGCGCAAACTCACCGGCAAGAAGCTGCGGCTGCTGAATGAAATCCCCGGAATTGCCGCAGCACTGATCGTCATTCTGGTCATCGTCAAACCGTTCTGATTTTTTGCGTTTCAAGAAGCGGTTTCGCGCAGAGACGCAGAGGAAAATGAGATCGCCAAGATTCGGTGGTTGGCGGATTACAGCCAAATTCTAATCGAATTTATGCTTCGCAGATTTTTTATCTTCTCTGCATTTCTCCGTCTCCTCTGCGTCTCTGCGCGAAACGAACTTCTTTGGTCTGACGATCACCCCGATTGACTAACCCGCCCCACAAGCATATCCCGCACACCACCGGAAACAGATGCGCTGCCTTGATGCAGCCGCCCTCCCGCTTTCTCCAAGCCCTTTAGAGGCTTCCGGCCATTTCCAGCTTTTGCTTTGGACACACGTGATATGCATTTGAAAGACTTGAAGAAAAAAACCCCGGCCGAGCTGGTCCAGATGGCCGAAGAGCTTGAGGTCGAAGGCGCGAGCACGCTGCGTCGCCAGGATCTCATGTTCGCGATCCTCAAGGAAATGGCCGAAGATGGCGAGGAAATCCTCGGCATCGGCACCATCGAAGTCCTGCCTGACGGGTTCGGCTTCCTGCGTAGCCCCGAAGCCAATTACCTTGCCGGGCCTGACGATATTTACGTCTCGCCCAATCAGGTCCGCAAATGGGGCCTGCGCACCGGCGATACGGTCGAAGGCGAAGTGCGCGCGCCCAAGGATGGCGAACGCTATTTCTCGATCACACGGCTGATCAAGGTCAATTTCGATGATCCCGATGCGGTGCGCCACCGCGTCAACTTCGATAACCTCACCCCGCTCTACCCGAACGAGCGTCTGCGGCTCGATACGCTTGATCCCACGGTCAAGGACAAGTCGGCCCGCGTGATCGATCTGGTCAGCCCGCAGGGCAAGGGCCAGCGCGCACTGATCGTCGCCCCGCCACGCACCGGTAAAACCGTGCTGCTGCAAAACATGGCCAAGGCCATCACCGACAATCATCCCGAAGTGTTCCTGATCGTTCTGCTGGTCGATGAACGCCCCGAAGAAGTAACCGACATGCAGCGCAGCGTGAAGGGTGAGGTCATCTCCTCAACCTTTGACGAGCCTGCCACCCGCCACGTCCAAGTGGCTGAAATGGTGATCGAAAAAGCCAAGCGTCTGGTTGAACACAAGCGCGATGTGGTGATCTTGCTCGATTCGATCACACGCCTTGGCCGTGCCTACAACACCGTGGTGCCTTCATCGGGCAAAGTCCTGACCGGCGGTGTCGATGCCAACGCCTTGCAACGCCCCAAGCGTTTCTTCGGTGCTGCTCGCAACATCGAAGAGGGCGGCTCGCTCTCGATCATCGCCACCGCGCTGATCGATACAGGCAGCCGCATGGACGAAGTGATCTTTGAAGAATTCAAGGGCACCGGCAACTCGGAAATCGTGCTTGACCGCAAGGTGGCCGACAAGCGCATCTTCCCCGCGCTCGACGTGGGCAAGAGCGGCACCCGCAAGGAAGAGCTGCTGGTTCCCAAGGACCAGCTCAGCAAGATGTGGGTCCTGCGCCGCATTCTGATGCAGATGGGCACGATCGACGCGATGGAATTCCTGCTCGACAAGATGAAGGAATCCAAGACCAACGAAGATTTCTTCGCCACGATGAATCAATAACCCAAGGCCCGGAGAAATCCGGGCCTTTCCTTTAACTCCCCTCCCGCTTGCGGGAGGGGCCGGGGGTGGGCTTGATTCTCTATCGGTCTTTCGGGCAGGGGATAAATCTTCCCCCCGCGCTTGTTAACCGGCAACAAGCCCGCCACATTCAACCCATGGCCAACCGCACGCCAGCGCAAATCAGGCGACCTACGCATACCGGCGTGGTGAAGGCGGTGCTTGGCCCCACCAATACCGGCAAAACCCACCTCGCGATTGAACGCCTCTGCGCCCATTCCTCAGGCGCCATCGGCTTTCCGCTGCGCTTGCTGGCGCGCGAGGTCTATGACCGCGTTTGTGCGATCAAGGGCACCGAAAATGTCGCGTTGATCACCGGTGAGGAACGGATCGAACCCAAAGGCGCGCACTGGCATCTGTGCACGGTGGAAGCCATGCCATCGCGGCCAGATCTTGCCTTCATCGCGCTGGATGAAGCGCAACTTGCCGCCGATCCCGAACGTGGCCACATTTTCACCGACCGCTTGCTTCACACGCGCGGACGCGAAGAAACCATGCTGCTGGGCTCGGCCACACTTCAGCCGATGGTCAAAGCCTTGGTCCCCGAAGCCGAGATCATCTCGCGCCCGCGCTTTTCCACGCTCACCCATGTCGGCGCCAAAAAGCTCTCGCGTATCCCGCCGCGCAGCGCGATTGTCGCTTTCAGTGCCGAACAGGTTTACGTCATGGCCGAAATGCTGCGCCGGTTTCGCGGCGGTGCTGCCGTGGTCATGGGTGCACTTTCTCCGCAAACGCGCAATGCCCAGGTTGCGATGTACCAGTCGGGCGAGGTGGATTATCTCGTGGCGACAGACGCCGTCGGTATGGGCCTCAACCTCGATGTGCATCATGTCGCCTTCGCAGGCCTTTCGAAATACGACGGCCATCGCCACCGTCGCCTCACCACCGCAGAAATGGCGCAGATTGCAGGCCGCGCAGGCCGTCACCAGCGCGATGGCACGTTCGGTACGCTCGCCGGAATGGGTGGCCACGATCCAGAATTCAGCGAAGAGGAAATCTATGCGATTGAAGAGCATCGCTTCCCGCCGCTGACCAAACTGTTCTGGCGTGAGGCCGAACCGCGCTTTGATAGCCTTGCCACGCTGATCGAAGATCTTGAAAGCCTGCCACCGCGCAACGAATTGCACACGCCCCCGCAATCCATTGATCTGGCGGTGCTAAAGCGCTTGGCAGAAGAGCCGGACACATCCGATATTCGCGGGGTGCGTGCGGTTAAACGCTTCTGGGACGTCTGCCGCCTGCCCGATTTCCGCCAGCAAGGTGCCGAAACCCATAGCCGCTTCGTCGCACGGCTCTGGCAGGATTTGCGCCACGGTTATCTCGGCGCGGATTATGTGGCGCAAGCCATTGCCCAGCTTGATCTGCCCTCGGGCGATATTGACACATTGCAAGGCCGTATTTCGGCGATCCGGTCGTGGTCCTACATCGCCCAGCGCGCTGATTGGGTGCTGGCCAAGGACGAGATGTCCGCCCGCGCCCGCGCGGTGGAAACGCGGCTGTCTGATGCCTTGCATGCAAGACTCACCGAACGCTTCGTCAATCGCCGCACCACCGTGTTGATGCGCAAGGCCGGGTCTGACGCGGGGCTATTGCCGGTGCGGCTGTCGGAATCCGGTGCCGTACTGGTGGATGATGAACCCATCGGCCACCTCGAAGGTTTCCGCTTCGTGGTCGATCCCCTCGCCCGCGCGGCAGATCGCAAGCTTTTGCTCGCAGCGGCAGAGCGGCATCTGCCTGCCCTGTTCGAAGCGCGCGCGGTGGAATTGCTCGCCAGCGCGCAACAGCCCGATGGCCTGGCGCTAGAAAGTACCGCACTGGTCTGGCGCGGTATTACCGTGGCCAGGTTGGAGCGCGGGCGCGGCTTGCTTGAACCGCGCATCAGGCCGGACGCAACGCTGGACCGGTTCCCTCCCCTGCTCAAGGACCGTGTGACGGATGCTTTGCAGCAATGGTTTGCGAACCATGTGCTGCGGCTCTCGGGGCCACTCATCAAACTGGCCGAGGCAAGCCGCGCCAGTGAATCCGGCGCCAACCTTCGCGCCTTGCTGCTCCATCTGGTTGAGGCAGGCGGTGTTTTGCCGCGTGATGAATCAGGGTTGGACAGGCTTGATGGCGCACAGCGCGATCGTATGAAAAAACTGGGCGTGCGGATCGGCGCGCTCGATCTGTTCGTGCCCGCCATGTTGCGGCCTGCGCCGCTCAAGCTCTGGGCGACACTCGCCACTGTCTGGGGCGCGCGGCCGCCTGCCCCGCCCGAAACCGCGAGTCCGGTAATCAGCGGTAAAGAACCGCCCGCAGGCTATCGCCGTCTGGGCGCGGAGTGCCTGCGTGTCGATCTCGCCGAAAAGCTGCTTCACACCGCGCACCGCACCCGCCTGACTGCCAAAGGCCGCCGGTTCTATATCGATCCCGGCATGGCACGCTCGATGGGGTTGTCCACTGCGAGCTTTGCCGCCTTGCTCCGGGCAGGCGGTTTTCGCGTGTTCATGGGCAGACCCCTGCCTCATGGCGCGCACGGAGCCGCTATGCCGCCGCTGTGGGAATGGCGGCCAACCCGCCCCGGCGCTGCGGCTGAAGCGATTTCTTTGCCGCCACCAACAGGGGCTTTTGCCGCGCTGGCAGAACTTGTGGCACGTTAGGGGAGAGGCGTCTTTGCGGATCGACAAGGTCTTATGGTTCTTGCGGTTTTCCGGATCACGCGGAATGGCGCAGGAATGGGTAGCCAGCGGCCATATTCGCCTCAATGGCCGGCGCATCGAACGTCCCAGTGCCGACGTGAAATGTGGTGATGTGCTGGTCCTTCCCCTGCTTACCCGCGTGCGGGTGATCGAGGTTCTTAGCATTCCCGAACGGCGGGGTCCCGCAATAGAAGCGCAAGGATGTTATCGGGTGCTTGACGATGTGGGGGAATCGCCTCTAGCACGGCTAGAAAGAGATACTGAGGGACGAAATTCACTATGACCTACGTCGTCACAGATGCCTGCATCCGTTGCAAATTCATGGACTGCGTCGAGGTATGCCCCGTCGACTGCTTCTACGAGGGTGACAATATGCTGGTGATCAACCCCAGCGAATGCATCGATTGCGGCGTTTGCGAACCCGAATGCCCCGCCGAAGCGATTCTTCCCGATACCGAATCGGGCCTTGAGCAGTGGCTTGAACTGAACGCCAAATACTCGGCGGAATGGCCCAACATCACCGCCAAGAAGGACGCGCCCGAAGATGCTGATGAGCATAAGGGCGAAGAGGGCAAGTTCGAAAAGTACTTCTCGGCCGAGCCCGGCGAAGGCGATTGATCTGACGATTGCAGTCCAGCCCTTTGGCAGGGTTTGACCCTGGGCTATGGCACGTTGTGTTGCCGCCTTTCTGGCGGCAACAAACGATTTCCTGTGCAGTGCACACACAGGGCTGGTAAAATTGTTGCACAAGTGTTAGTAAGCTGCCCAAGCGCCGGGCAGTTGATCTGTCTGGCGTCTTTTCACCACGAGAAGGCAAGACGACAAAAGCAAACGGATCGCTGGGCCTCGCACGACCGCCGGATAGGCGGCGTTTGATTGCTTTCTCCCCGATGAAGCACCCTGTGACCGCTGGCTTGTCTTTGCCGCGTCGAAAGGAATACCAATGGCAGTCAAGGCTCTCGCCTTCGATGTTGGGGACTACGTCGTTTATCCAAAGCATGGTGTCGGCCGGGTGGTCGAACTTCAGGACGAAGAAATCGCAGGCATGAAGCTCCAGCTTTATGTGCTGCGCTTTGAAAAAGAACGCATGACCTTGCGCGTTCCTGTCAACAAGGTTGAATCGATCGGCATGCGCAAGCTGTCGTCTGACAAGACGCTGCGTGAGGCGCTCGATACGCTCAAGGGCAAGCCCAAGGTCAAGCGCACCATGTGGTCGCGCCGCGCCCAGGAATACGAAGCGAAGATCAACTCGGGCGATCTGGTATCCATCGCCGAAGTGACCCGCGATCTGTTCCGCGCCGATGACCAGCCTGAACAGTCCTATTCCGAACGCCAGATCTTCGAAGCAGCCTCGTCACGCCTCGCACGTGAACTCGCCGCCATGGAAAAGACGGACGAGCCTGCCGCGCTCAAGAAGATCCTCGAAATCCTCAACGAACACGCGCCAAAGTACTACGAAACACCGGCTGTATAACGCCGGATCGCAGGCTTAGCATCGCAAAACAGGCCTCCGGGAAACCGGGGGCCTTTTTTGTGACCGGCCATCATGTTGGCAAACGCAATTCCTCACCTCACCTTACCCCACTCGTGAGTGCGAGCCCCGCAAAGCGGGGAAAACCAATCCAGAGCGGATAGTGCGCGCCGCTCCCCATCGAAGTTTCTGTTTGGCGCAGAGACGCAGAGAAAATGGAGTTCGCAGAGAGGGTGACCTGTTTCTCCGCGTTCTCTGCTTCCTCTGCGTCTCTGCGCGAAACCCCTTTTTATAACGCAGTCCGATTAACGCCCCGCCCTGCTCCACCAACGACGTGGCACACACCCGCTTGGCGTGTTACACCGGTAACACAGTAAGAAGGAATCCTGTCATGTTGCAAACGCTCGTTCGTGCCGTCGCCGGAGTTGCGATGCTGGGTCTGGCCACGGCGCTGGCCGGGTGTGACGGCTCCAGCTTCTCGTTCGATGGCAAGAAGGGGGTGCCCTTGGCCGAACTCGATATGACCGGCCCTGCCCCCACCACGATCACGCTGCTCGGCCCCGATAACGTGCGCGTGACCCGTGGTGACAAGCTGGCGATCACAGTCGAGGGTGAAAGCGCGGACAAGCTGCGTTTCGCGCTCTCGGAAGACGGACTTGGCATCTTGCGCGATGACTGGAAGATGGGCGCATCGCAGCGCACCGCCACAGTCAATATCACCCTCCCTCTGCTGAGCCGGATTGTGCTGGCAGGATCGGGCAACCTCACCACCGATCAGTTGGGCGGCCCTGAAAGCAAGATCGTCCTTGCCGGTGCCGGTATTGTCGAAGCACGTGCGATAGATACGCCCAAGCTTGATGTCGATGTGGTCGGTTCGGGCACATTGCGTGCAGGCGGCAAAGCCAAGGCCATGAAAATCACCGTTGCAGGCAGCGGCGATGCTGAAATGGATGGCCTCAACGCCGATGAAGTCAAAGTCGATGTCGCCGGATCAGGCAATGCGCGTTTCGCCTCGAACGGCCAGGTCAAGGCCAACATTGTTGGTTCGGGCGAAGTACGCGTGTTCGGTCGCGCAACCTGCACGGTCAATTCGGTCGGGTCAGGCAAACTGGTCTGCGAAAACGGCGTTACGCCCGAAAAGGAATAATCGCGCTAAGTGCTGCCTGCTCCCTGATTGCTCATGTATTGTCAATGTTCGCCCTGCTAAAGCCGTCGCGGCATGGCATCAGGGGACGTCGCATGGAATTACGGATTGCCGGTATTGCGCTGGTCCTGGCGGTTTTGCCCGGGTGCGCCGCGAAAAGTGCGTTTGATCTGGTGACCATGCCCGTGCGCGCGGGCGCCAATGCGGTCAACACCACTGCAGGCGTCTATGACCGCGTGACCGTCAGCCAATCAGAGCGCGACGAGCGCCGTGGCCGCGAAATCCGCCGCCGGGAAGAGCGCTATGGCGAGCTGTCGCGCGAATATGACTACGCCATGCGCAAGTGTGATCGGGGGAGTGACGACGCCTGCGATGCAGCGCGCGAAATCTACCATGAAATGAACGCGATGCGCAGCTCGGTCCCATACGAACGGGATTAAGCCGCCGCGCGCCGCAGCCTGTCGTTGATCGCCAAACCGATGCCGTCATCGGGGATCGGCGCAATCGCGATGCGGGGCTGCGCTGCGGTCGCGCCCAGATGCAAACAGGCATAGAGCCGCGCCGCTGCCTCTGCCAGATCGCCGGTGCGCGATAGCGATACATCGCCGGCCACATCGCCGAAGCCGATCATGAATTCATCCGCACCCGCTTGCGCCGCGTCAAGGCGAACCGGCTTGCCCGGCGCATAATGGCTCGCCAATTGCCCCGGCGCTTCGATTTTGGCTGACGTCATGGCGGCACTTGCCCCGCCCAGCACTGCCACGATTTGCGCCTCGGTGATCGGGCCGGGGCGCAAAATGGTCCAGCTGCCATCATCGCGCAGGCCGACGATGGTCGATTCAATGCCCTGCTCGGTCACCCCGCCATCGAGAATCAGATTGACGCGCTCGCCCAGCGAATCGGCGACATGGGCGGCGCTGGTCGGGCTCACCCCGCCGCTGCGGTTCGCCGATGGTGCGGCCAGCGGCAATCCACAGCTTTTCAACAGGGCCTGCATCAGCGGATGGGCGGGGCACCGCAGCGCTACCGTGGGCAGCCCGGCACTCACCGCAGCGGCCAGTCCGGCATCGTCGCGCCTGTTCAAAACCATGGTCAAAGGCCCCGGCCAGAACGCCTTGGCCAGTGCATCGGCACGGTTATCGAATACTGCGAGACGGTGCGCTGCCGTAGCGTCAGGCACATGCACGATCAGCGGGTTGAAATCGGGACGCCCTTTGGCGCGATAAATGCCCGCCACCGCAGCATCATCATCTGCCCGCGCAGCAAGGCCATAGACCGTCTCGGTCGGCACGGCGACCGTTCCGCCGTCGCGGATCACTTGCGCGGCCTGTTGTAAACGCTCGCTATTGGGCTCTTGCACGTTGGAAGGCTTTGTCGGCTCCATAGCTTCCCGCTATAGGGTCCCCGACAGGCCGCGCAAGCGATGCCCGCCGGGAGATAAACACGATGTCATTTACACCGCCCACCGCCGACCAGATTCTCGCCATCAAGGTCAGTGCCGGCATCGACGATATTGCCGCAAGCGATCGCTTTGCCGCCGCCACGCCCGATCTGGTCGAAGCGATTGTAGAAGGTGTCGGCGCCTTTGCCGCTGGCGAATGGGCGCCGCTGCACCGCGCTGGCGACAAGGTAGGCGCAAAATGGGCCGATGGCGCGGTGACCCTGCCCGCAGGCTATGTTGATGCCTACAAGGCCTTTGTCGAACAAGGCTGGGGCTCCATTGCAGGGCCCGAAGCGTTCGGCGGGCAAGGCTTGCCGTTCACGCTTGCCACCGCGGTGCTCGAAACACTGGGTGCGGCCAATATGGGCTTTACCTTGCTGCCCATCCTCACCGTCGGTGCCATAGAAGCGCTCGATCACCATGGCACCGATGCGCAAAAGGCGCTCTATCTGCCCAAGCTGATCAGCGGCGAATGGTCGGGTACGATGAACCTGACCGAACCCCAGGCCGGATCGGACGTCGGCGCGCTGCGCACCACCGCCACCCCGATCAGCGAAGGCCCCTACGCAGGCAAATACCGCATTACCGGAACCAAGATTTACATTACGTATGGCGAACATGATGCGGCGGGCAATATCATCCACCTCGTGCTCGCGCGCACGCCCGGCGCGCCAGAAGGTTCGCGCGGGATTTCGCTGTTCATCGTGCCGAAGTTCCACGTGGAACACGATGGCTCCATCGGTGCGCCCAATGATGTCACCTGCGTCTCGATCGAGCACAAGCTCGGCATCCACGCCTCACCCACGTGCGTGATGTCCTATGGTGATGCCGGTGAATGCATCGGCGAGATGGTCGGCCACGAAAACGGGGGCCTTCGCGCGATGTTCACGATGATGAACTCGGCGCGCATCAATGTCGGCTCGCAAGGCGTGCAAATTGCCGAGCGCGCCTTGCAGCAGGCCAGCGCCTATGCGCGCGATCGCGTGCAATCCGCCCGCGCCGGTTCGGCCGACAAGGCACCGGTGGCGATCATCGAACACCCCGATGTGCGCCGTATGCTGATGCGGATGCGCGCATTGACCGAAGGCGCACGCGCCCTGCTCTATTACACCGCCGGACAAGTGGACCGTGGCAGCTTGGGCAATGAAGACGCACAGAAGCGTGCCGAATTGCTCGTGCCCATGCTCAAGGCGTGGGGCACCGATATCGGCTGTGAAGTCTCCAGCCTCGGCATTCAGGTACACGGCGGCATGGGCTTCATTGAGGAGACCGGCGCGGCCCAGCACTATCGCGATGCCCGCATCGCCCCGATCTATGAAGGCACCAACGGCATTCAGGCCGCCGATCTGGTCACGCGCAAGCTGGGCTATGACAATGGCGGCGTGCTGCAAAACCTGATGGCGCAAATCGCGTCCGAGATGGAAGATGTGCCCGAAGTGGCCGCTCTGGCCAAAGATGCTGCCGCCATCGGCCAGTGGATGAGCACGACTGCCTCGCTCGATGATAAACTCGCAGGCTCCGTCCCCTTCACCACGATGTGCGCTGTTGCGGTGGCCGGTTGGCAATTGGGCTGTCAGGCCCGCGCCTCGGGCCTCCATGCCAAAGCCGCCGTGACCAGGTTCTTCAACCGCGTGATCGTCCCGGAAGCGCGCGGGCTCGGGTCATCGGCGATGGCTGGCGCAGCGCTGCTCTATGATCTGGATAGCGAGGCTTTGGTTGGATGAATGTAGACGTACTGAACCGGATTGCACAGGCGCTTGAAAGGCTTGTCCCCGCACCCCTGCCGCAAACCGATTGGTACGCCTTCCCCGCCTATATCTGGGATGGCAAGACCGCGCGCGGGATTGACCGGTTGGATGCCCCCGCGCTCGATCTCATGCAGGGGATCGATAAGCAGAAGCTCGCCGTGGTTGAAAACGTCGCGCGGCTTTCGCGCGGCGCGGCGGCGCATGACATGCTGCTGTGGGGATCGCGCGGCATGGGCAAATCGGCCCTGCTGCGCGCGGCCACGCTGGCGGCGCAAACCGCCCTGCCCGGCTCTATCGCACTGGTGCAGGCCAGCCCCGATGCAGGCCTTGCCGATCTGTTCGGCGTGCTGCGCGGGATAAACCGCAGCTTCCTCGTCTTCCTCGATGATCTGGGTTTTGATGCAGGCGACACTTCGGGCGCGCGCAAGCTGCGCTCATGGCTGGAAGGTGGCGTAGAGGCCCGCCCCGCCAATGTCCGCCTCGCTGTTACCTCAAACCGACGCGCCATTGTCGAACGGCACTTGTCCGAACAGGATGATCCGATCAACCCGCGCGATGCGGTTGATGATCGCCTCGCCCTTGCCGATCGTTTCGGCCTCAGCCTCGGCTTCCACAATTGCACGCAGGACGAATACCTCGCGATCATCGCGGGTTATACCGCGCATTACGCCCTTGCCTATGACGAAGGCGATGCGCTCGAATGGTCCAAACGGCGCGGTGGCCGCTCGGGCCGTGTGGCGTGGC
The DNA here is from genome assembly GCA_964609325.1 of uncultured Novosphingobium sp. Taxonomy (GTDB): domain Bacteria; phylum Pseudomonadota; class Alphaproteobacteria; order Sphingomonadales; family Sphingomonadaceae; genus Novosphingobium. Next base: position 11,281 of record CAZSTP010000053.1, read on the forward strand.
AATATGTCAACGAACTGGCAGGCCGCGCCGGACGTTCGCTCGCCTAACGGTCCTTCGGCAAGCCCGGGACGAGCGGGATAGCACCAGCGTCCACCCCCCTCCCGCTTGCGGGAGGGGTTGGGCAGAGCAAAACCCTTCAATTCTGCCCCTTCAACAGGTCCGAATCCTCATTGGCCTTCATCATGAACCGGCCCGTGCCCTTGGGCTTCGGCGGTGCCACCCGCTTTGGCAGGACAACCGGCGCTGGCGCAGGCTCAGCCCCCGGTGCAGTGACCCGCCAGATCACCCCGCCGGTATCATCGCTCACCAGCAAAGCGCCGTCCTTGGCGAATGCTACCCATGTCGGGCGTCCGTGCGCTTCTTCCTTGTCGTTGAGGAAGCCCGTCAGCACCGGCAGCGGTGGTTGCTTGAGCGCATTGCCGCGCTGGTCAAAGCCGACGAACACCACGTCATAACCGGCCAGCGGGCGGCGGTTCCACGAACCGTGCCGTGCCACAAAGGCACCGCTGGCAAACTTTGAGCCCATCCGGTTGCCTTGCTTGGCAAAGGCAAGCCCTAGTGGCGCAACATGCGAACCAAGGCCGTATTCGGGCTTGCGCACATATTCCATCAGGTATTGCGGCATCGGCGCATCAACCCGCCAATCGATGTTGCGCTTCCAGTAAACCCACGGCCAGCCATAGTTCGAACCGAACGGCACATTGGTCAGGTAATCGGGCACAAGGTCCGATCCCAGCATGTCGCGCTCGTTCACTGTGGTCCACAATTCCTCGCTGTTGGGGTTCCAATCGAGGCCGTTGGGGTTGCGCAAACCGCCGGCAAATTCGCGCAGGCGCTTCTTGGTGAAATCATATTCGTGGATCGCTGCGCGGCCTTTTTCGGCCTCGATCCCGCCCTCGGCAATGTTCGATGCCGAACCCACCGTTATATAAAGCAGATTGCCATCGGCGCTGAGGATCAGGTTGCGCGCCCAGTGATTGCCGCCGCCGGGCAGATCGAACAGCTTTTCCGGCGTGCCCGAAAGCGTCGTCTGGCCGAGTGCATAAGGGAACGATAGCACCGCATCGTGATTGGCCACCAGCAAGCGGCCTTTGCGCAGCACCATCCCGAATGGTGAACTCAGCGCCGGGTTCTCCATGACAAAGCGCTGCTCTGCCTTGCCATCACCATCGCCATCGCGCAGCAGCACGATTTTGTTCGGTGATTTCCCGCCCGCGCCCACCTTGCGCATCAGATAACCCATTACCGCGCCGGTAATGCCACCTTCCGGGCGTGGCGGTGAATTCGTTTCGGTCACCAGCACATCGCCGTTGGCCAGAACCACCACGGTACGTGGATGGTCAAGCTTGTCGGCAAAGCGGCTCACCTGCAGGCCCGTTGCGGCCACCGGAGCCTCGCCATCCTTCCAGCCGATCGGATCGGCGGTGCGGATCGTCGGGATCGTCTGGCTATCGGGCAGGGCCATCTTGGGCCGGATTCCCGTGGTGTCCTGCAAGGAGTACTCCGCAGAAGACCCGTGGATGGACCAGGCAACATAAATGGCAAACAGGACGAGGATCACGGCCAGCGTAATCAGGAGTTTCTTGATCAGGTTCATGGGTGCAAATCTATGCCCGCAAAGTGTTTTGGGCAATGGGGACGTGTTGGTGATGTGCTGCAACTTGCGCTAAAGCGTTCATCATGTTCAGCTTTGCCCCCACCCCCGGCCAATCCACCGCCGATCTTTACGCCGATCTGGTCGAATCCGCCCGCGCACTCACCGCTGGTGAAGCCGATGGCGTCGCCAATATGGCCAATGTTGCCGCTCTGCTCTGGCAATTCCTGCCCGATCTCAATTGGGCCGGATTCTATTGCGTGGTCGCCGATGGCCTTGTCCTCGGCCCGTTCATCGGCAAGCCCGCCTGCATCCGCATTCCAATGGGCCAGGGCGTCTGCGGCACTGCGGCTGCCAGCGGGGAAACGCAATTGGTGCCCGATGTTCACGCCTTCCCCGGCCACATCGCCTGCGATGCCCTCAGCCGGTCCGAACTGGTCGTGCCGGTGGTCCGCGATGGCCGGGTGATTGCCGTGATCGATCTCGATAGCCCCACCCCTGCCCGCTTCACCCCGGACGACGCGCGCGGGGTCGAGGCACTGGCCGCGGCTCTGGTAACCTGCATCTGAATTCCTGCCCCGAATCGGGACAGCGCTGCCTCTGTGCTCGCTGGAACCTTGGATTCGGGCGGCATGTGATGGTAAGTTTCTTCTTAACAACCGGTGCAAGCTGCGCCGGACCCTAGGGGGAACACCAATGCTTCGCCGCATCAGCCTTTCCGGATTGACCAGCGCCGCGCTCGTCATCGCCACACTCGCCGCTTCGCCCGCCTTGGCGCATGATCGTCACCCTGCGCCCGCGCAGGGCGTTTATGGCCAAGGCCCGGTCTACTATCCGCCCATGGCAGGCGCGCCTTGGCCGATGACGGTCATGGCCCAGCCTTATGCCGCACCCCAACAGGCCTATCCGCAGCAGGTGTACCCGCCGCAAGCCTATCCGCAACAGGCAGACCCGCGCTGGGCCGAAATGGAAGAGCGTTGCCGCAAGGTCTATGGTGATCGCGGTATTGGCGGCGCACTGATTGGCGGTCTGGTCGGCGGCGTGCTGGGTAACCGCATCGCGGGAAGTGGTAACCGTGTGCTGGGCAGCGTGGCCGGAGCCGCGGTCGGCGCGATCGCAGGCAACGTGATCGACAAGTCCGAAGACCGCGATTTGCGCCGTGAATGCGATGACTATGCGCGTTCCGTTCAGGCACAAGGCGTGCCCGGTTATGGCGTTCCGGGCGGCTATGCGCCTTATGGCTATATGATGGTGCCTGTCATCACCGGCCCGCAAAAGCCCTGCGTCGAAACCACCACTGTCACCGAACGCTGGGTTGATGAGCCTGTGCGCCGCCGCGTGATCCACCGCCGCGCCCCTGCGCCAAAGGTCTATCGGGTCAAGGATAAGCGCGTTTACACCGGCTGATCGCTTTCCGCCCTGTTTCACGTGAAACGGCCCGCTTTCGGACAGGAAGCGGGCCGTTCGCTTATGCTCTGATCAAAGCTTGCGCCCGATCAGCTCTTTCATGATCTCGTTCGTGCCGCCAAATATCCGGGTTACGCGCGCCGCGCGCCATGCCCGTGCGATTGCATATTCATTCATGTAACCCGCGCCACCATGCAGTTGCAGGCACTTGTCCATCACTTCCCACTGCAATTCGGTGTGCCAAAGCTTGGCCGCCGCACCCTCTTCAGGTGTCAGCTCCTTGCGCAGATGCCGCGCCAGTGCCCAGTCCAAATGTGCCCAGCCTACTTGCAGTTTTGCCTTGAGGTCTGCCAGCGTAAAGCGCGTGTTCTGGAAATCGAGCACCGGCTTGCCAAACGCCTTGCGTTCGCGTGTGAATTCTACCGTATCGTCAAACGCCCGCTGCGCCGATGCCTGCGTGCTGACCGCAATCGACAGGCGCTCCTGCGACAATTCGCTCATCAAATAGATGAAACCCTTGCCCTCTTCCCCCAAACAATTGGTGATCGGCACGCGCACATCATTGAAGAACAGTTCCGAGGTATCGGCCTCGTCCATCCCGATCTTGTCGAGATTGCGGCCCTTTTGGAAGCCTTCGCTATCGGCTTCGACCAGCACGATCGAAACGCCCTTCCACGCCGGTTCAACCTCGGTGTCGGTCTTGCAGCAGACCAAGACCAGATCGGCGTTCTGGCCATTGGTGATATAGGTCTTCGACCCGTTGATCACATAGTGGTTGCCGTCTTTTCTGGCCGTCGTGCGCATGGCCTGAAGATCGGAACCGGTGCCGGGTTCGGTCATCGCGATGGCGGTGATCACTTCGCCCGAAACCATCAGCGGCAGCCATTTGCGTTTCTGCTCTTCCGAACCATAAGAGACCAGGTAATTGACGACGATATCGGATTGCAGCGAAAATCCGGTAGTCGCGCGCCCGTAATAGGCGTTTTCCTCGTCCACAATCGCGTTATAGCCAAAGTCTAGGCCGAGCCCGCCGTATTCCTCGGGCACTGTCGGGCACAGCATGCCCAGCGCGCCTGCCTTGGGCCAGAGCGATTTTGGCACGATCCCGTCCTCCGCCCACTTCTGGGCATTGGGCGCTACTTCCTCTTGCATGAAACGCCGCACGGATGCGCGGAAAGCCGCGTGATCTTCGTTATACGCACTGCGCGGGATGATATCGAGCGACATGGCCGTTCTCTCCGGTGATGTTCTGGTTGCGCGTGAACGTAAACGCGACTCCAACCACCGGTCAACGAGAATTTAATCGCTTAGTTAATACCCTTTAGGGCGTCACCAT